>JAFSTG010000058.1 GCA_017450605.1 Paludibacteraceae bacterium
CGCAGCGGTCTTTATTCCTTGCTCTTTGCTCTTTGTTCCTTCAGCGCAGCGGTCTTTGCTCTTTGCTCCTTGCTCCAGTCCTTCCCACGGCATTGAGGTTAGAAACCTTTCCAACCACGCATACAAGTCTTCAAGCGAGCGTACGGGATTGGTTTGCAAGTCGCTGTTCTCTTGTGCATTTGTTTTGAGTTGCTGTTCTATTTGTTTGCACAGAGACGGGTTATTGCAAATGATATATTTAAGTTGTTCTACTATTTTAAAATTCATCATTCTGACAAAAGCCATTCGGCATTTTTTCTAACTAATGCAGCAAATCGTTGCATACTTTTCTGCTTATAATGAGTGGCGCTGTAGCGAAAGGTCAGTCCGAGATAACTGTCGTTTTCTGTTATCTCGATGTCTAACAGAGCATACGCTGTGTGTCGTTGTTGCTGAGGTGATATCTCAAATCCGTGAGGCAGGTGTTTTATCAGCATTTCAGGCGACTCGCTACGCAGCACATTTACTGCGTAGTTCCATCTTTTGTTATGCGGTTCGGTCAGCGTGTATGGATAGTCGCTGTGTGCTATGCCATTGCGTATCTGGTTGCGTGCCTGACGGATGAGTGAGTTCTTATCGTTGTCGGTTTTGATTATAAATGGTACATCGCGGTGCAGACTTCCGAAGATTCGCTCTTCTTCCGGCTGCTCGCGTCCTTCATACGCCCATGTCAAGGCAGCACTATCAGTGCCGCAGTAATCGGCGATAGCAAGAGCAGTGCAGAGTGAGAACAGGCCGTCGAGCGATAGATGTTCCTGTGCCGACAAATGCCCGATTTTATCTCGTTGTTCCGTGAGGTCCAATGTCAGTACTCCTGCTTTAGGCGGCAGTATGGTAGTAGGGCAGTGGCGGTCAATAGCCGGACGGACAGGAATAGTAGTGTCGGCGAACTGCTGCTCAAGCCATGCCTTGCTGTTGAGGTAATGGGTATTTTGTTTCTGTCGTTCCACCTGGTCGAGGTATGCCCAATAATTATCGCTCTCTATGTACTCACCTTTGTATGCATGGCAGACATCTTCCGCTAAAATCAGCATACTGCGACCGTCGCCCAGTATGCGGTCGAGCGAGCAATACATATATAAGTCATTATCCTTTGTCGATAAGTGAAAATCGTGGTATCTGCCGTGCAGGATATTGTCGCTTTCCGCTTCATACTGCCGGCCGTGCCAATCGATGCGCATGCGAAACACCTGATGTGCCGACAGTGCTACTTGCAATGCTTCTTGCAGTTTCAATGCTTTGTTGCTTCCGCCTCTCATGACGAAAGTAACAGAAAAACGATAAAGCCGGGGCATCCATCGTGTAATGTTGTACACTAACTGCGAGAACGGCAGCAGAGGATAGGTCTTTTTTTTATGTTTTCCGTCAAAGAACACGTGTGTTATTTCCTTTTTTTATAAGTTTTCTTTTGTATGTCGTTTCGTCCCGCCTTGCGCACAACAAGCCATATTGCGAGTGCTGCAATCAGCACCGATAGCAAAATTGCGCATACAGTCGGTGTAAACCATGGCCGATGCGTCTGAACAGGTTCAGCCTCCACAAGGTCGCCAACGTATGTAAGCAGCGGCTTTCCGTTGATGGTGGCCTGCGACCACACATCCAAGAGGTCGGTCGGCATTAAAACTTTCTGTTTTGGAGCGGTTATATCAGACAACGTACGTCCAAAAAGAATTTTTACAAGCAGAGCTGACCACGGGTAATTATCGAAATGGGCGATCACAATATCGGTAGCCGACAGGTCGTAATACTTCTTTGGCCATTCTCCATAATCTATTATATCTGGTTTCAGGGCACGCTCCACGTAGCGCATCAAAGTGTTGGTGCAACCAAAACGTACCAAATCCATCTCTATGTTTTGTTCGCTCATCATGTGGTTATCCATCTGCTCCCACAACCGCTGTTCTGCTGCCGGCGGCATGGTGATATGGTATTCATGAACAGCGCGTTGCCAATTGCGGTAATCTTGCAGATACTTTTCTGTAGGAATGGCAAACATACCCATTCTGAGTTTGCCGGTAAGGTAATCAATGAGTTGGCCTTTGAGTTTATCGCTTTCGTAACTGAAGCAATAATCTAAATTGAAGATGGGGCATTGCAGGCGCAGAAATGCGTGCCCGGTAATTCCAAGATAATCCTGACTTTGGTCGGTTGGGTCGGCAACACAAAACGACACAACGACGAAGTCCTCGGCGTTGCGGTCGATGGTATCGCCAAACAAAGGGTCAACCTCTGAGGCTCTTACCGACAAAGACAAAATGAAAAAAAAGGAAAGAATACTGAAAAACTTCTGCATACTTAACACAAATGCAAGTTAATCCTTGCTTTAATTACTTAACACATTGTTCGGGTGGCATTACTATGCCTGAGCAATACCCGGTTGTAATAATTAGATTGTCGGTTTTATCAGTGTGAATGTTTATAGCTACCGTTCAGATACACAGGTACACCAAGCTAATACTAACCAACATTGTCTTAGTGGTATGTACAGACTAACAATCTGTACCCACTCCCGACTGCAAAATTACAAATAATTTTCTTTTTTACAAGTTAACTTCAATAAAATTCAACATTTTCAGTCAGCCAACGCCATATCGATTTGTTTGCGGATGAGGTCGGTGCTGACGATGCTAACTTTCAGAGCATCGCCGAGCCTCAGACTCTTGCCTGTTCGTTCGCCCGTGATGCAGTATTCATCTTCGTTGAACACTGCAAAATCGTTTGGGAAGAGAAAACGGATGGGCACAAACCCCTCGCAATGAGTATCGTCGAGTTCTACAAATATGCCGTGTTCTGTTACACCGGATATATGTCCGTCGAACACCTGCCCGATTTTATCCTGCATATATTCAGCCTGCTTGTATTTTATAGATGCCCGTTCGGCAGTTGCTGCAAGTTGTTCGCGGTCGGAGCAATGAGTGCAAGCGTCTTCCAACTCGTGTTCGTATGGGGCAGGGTTGCAGCGTTTCGAACCGAGTACGTATTGCTTGAGAAGGCGGTGGGCTATCATGTCGGGATAGCGGCGAATAGGCGAGGTGAAGTGGGTATAGAAGCGGAAGGCAAGTCCGTAATGCCCGATGTTGTCGGTCGAATAAGCGGCCTTTGCCATACTGCGCAGTGTGAGTGTCTCGACAAGGTTCTGTTCGGGTTTGCCGCTGATATCTTTGAGGAGCTTGTTCATCTGTTTGGCTGTAGAAGTGCTACGTGAGGACGGCTTCATGTTATATCCGAAGCGTCTGACGAACTTGCTCAGCGATAGTAGTTTTTCTGGGTCTGGCAGGTCGTGAATACGGTAGATAAATTCCCGGTTAGAGGTCTGCTTGTCATCGTTTTCAGATTTCCGGTTAACATGTTCTGCCACCGTGCGGTTGGCAAGCAGCATAAACTCCTCTATGAGGTTATTGGCTTGGGTGGCATGGTGGGTATATACCCCGATTGGTTTGCCTTTTTCGTCGAGCCGGAAACGCATCTCTTCGCGCTCGAAGTTGATGGCTCCATGTTCGAAGCGTTGTTGGCGCATTATGCCTGCAAGTCGGTTAAGGGTGAGCAAGGCAAAGGTAAGCGGCTCGGTATTTTTAGCGGTAGCCTCATCGCTTGCAGCAGAGTGTTCGTCGAGTATGTTTTGCACCTCTTCGTAGTTGTAGCGGCGACAAGAACGTATTACTGTCTGTTCTATCTTATATGATTTTACGCGAGCCGTGTCGTCGATAAGAAAAACGACAGAGAAGCACAGTTTGTCTTCGTCCGGTCGGAGTGAACAGATGCCGTTGCTTAGATGTTCGGGCAGCATAGGCACTGTTCGGTCAACTAAATAGACTGAGGTGCCGCGGTGGTATGCTTCTTTGTCTAAAGGGGTGCCTGGCATTACATAATGGGTGACGTCAGCAATATGAATGCCAACTTCATAGACGGGTTTGCCTTCGTTGTCGGTCTGAGCTTCAAAGGATAGGGCATCGTCGAAATCTTTGGCATCAGCAGGGTCGATGGTGAAACAGAGTCGTTCGCGCATGTCGTGTCGTCGCTCAATCTCTTTTTCGGTTATACCTGCTTCGATGTAGGATGCAGCTTGTTCTAATTCTTCGGGGTAGGAGTAGGGTAGTCCGTATTCCGACAGAATGGCATGCATTTCGGTATCGTTGTCGCCGGCTTGTCCTAACACATCTACTATTCTGCCTTCCGGCAGGCGTCGTGCAGTGCCGTTGCGGGTTAGTTCCACCACCACTTTATCGCCATCGGCAGCACCATTGAGGTTTGCGGCGCGGATAATGATATTGTCGCGTATCTGCTTGTCGTTGAGAGAACAAACAATGCCACCTGTGTTGGTGAGAATAAGTGTACCGACTATGGCCGCAATATCGCTTGTCTCAGTATTTTTTGGGGTGGAATTAGCCTGTTGTTTGTCGGACAGCCGGTATTTACCATCTTTTACGTCCTTTAGCAATCCCTGTGCTTCCATGTCGATGAGTATCTGTCGGATGGCTGCTTTTTCATGATCTTTATGTTCGCCGAGATACCTATACATCTGGCGGGCAGTAAACGAACGGTCGGGGTTGTCGGCAAATGCACGTTGAACGCGCTTAACTAAGTCGGTGAGTGTCATGGCATATAAAGGAAATAGCCTGCTACTCCGCTGAGGCAGATAAGCAGTATGGGATGTAACTTAAGGGTGAGAGAGAGTAACACGGCGAGACCGAAGATTGCAATACTCCAGTTGTCGATAAAAGTTGAGCGGTTGGTAAGTAGCAAAGCAGCAGCGGCAATCAGTCCAACCACCACATATCTCAAACCTTGAAGTATGCTTTTAACGTAAATGTTATTCTGATAGCGGAAATAAACGCGGCAAAGCGACATCATGATGATGAGCGATGGCAGAATGATGGCGAAAGTAGTTAGTGCACTACCAAGCACGCTACCTGTAGCAGTGTAGCCGACATAGGTTGCTGCATTGATACCTATCGGTCCGGGTGTTACCTGCGATATGGCTACCATATCTACAAACTCCTGCTGTGTCATCCAACCATAGTATTCAACATCGTGCTGAATAAGAGAGAGAATGGCATAGCCTCCACCGAAACCGAACAAACCGATTTTGAAGAACGATATGAAAAGTTGAAGGTAAATCACGGGAAGGTTGACAGGTTAAATAGCAAAGGGTTGAATATAGCGGTTTAATGACATTTTGATTTTTGTTGGCGGGCGAAACAAATAGCAAGTGCTGAAACGATGGTTATGATTATTATCAGCACAGGCGAAATATCGCAAAGCCAAATAAGCAGTGCGGCAGAAATGGGTATGAGCAATAGCAGCAGCCTCCACCACTCAACTAATTTAGTGCTTTTTGTTTGGTTGCTGTTTTGCGTCGGAGTCTCCTTTAACGGCACCATACCTGCTGTTTTCGCCATGCGGAAGAGCGGAGCCACTATCAGCGCCACCACTGCCGGTCTGACACCTTTCATAACTGCCTCAACAGCCGGATATTCACGAAAACGGGTGAACACAGTGGCAATAAGCAGGATAATAACAAACGAAGGCAATACAGCACCGATAACTGTGCATATTACTCCTCGCCAGCCTTTTATGGCATAACCTACAAATACTGCTGTGTTGACGGCTATCAGTCCGGGTGCTGCTTGCGCTAAGGCTAACATGTTAAGAAATTCCTGCTCGCCTATCCACCCTCTACGACTTACCACCTCACGCTCTATTAGCGGTATCATGGCGTAACCTCCACCGATAGTGAAGGTGCCAATCTTAAGAAAGGTTATAAAAAGTTGCCAATAGAGCATGGGGCAGAGTGTTAGTGTGGGTTATAGCGCCTGCATATTTTTCTCGTTATACAGGTCTTTCCCCTCGTCAGTGTAAGCATATTCGATTCTGTCGCGGAAATAATCTTCCACTTTGCCTCGCACAATTTTCATTGTTGAATTAACAAGATGGTTCTGTTCGGTAAATGCTTCGGGCAGAACTGCCACTGCAGTCGGCAACCATGCCTCGGGGAACATTCCTGCATGTTTGCCTCCTTTGCGGTACTCGTTAATTTCGGCTTGTATCTTGCCAAGCATCTCGCGTTTGCCTTCTTGTGTGGCAGGGTCGAGACCTTTGTTTTTAGCCCATTCACGCAGAGCATCTTTATCGGGAACGATGAGAACTATGGTGTAAGGGTTCTGATTGTTGTGGAGAACTACCTGACTGATATATTTCGAGCCGTCGGTTAGCGAGTCTTCGAATCCTTCGGGCGAGTATTTCTCGCCGTTGGCAGATATGAGCAGTGCTTTAAAGCGGCCTGTTACATATAAGTATTCGGGGTGTTGAGTTGTTATATAACCCATGTCGCCGGTATGTAGCCATCCGTCGATAATGGTTTCGGCTGTCGATTTTTGATTTTTCCAATAACCTGCCATGACGTTCTCGCCGCGTATCACTATCTCGCCACGAGTGCCAAATGGCACCTTTTTGCCGTCTTCGTCGCATATCTTGATGTCAAGAGGCTTAACAATCTTACCAGATGAGCCGAAGATAGCATGTCCCGGAGCATTGGCACAGATGATAGGTGTAGCCTCACTCAGTCCATAACCTTGGAACATTGGTATGCCGATGGCATTATAATAGCGCTGAAGTTCGATATCAAGCAATGCGCCGCCGCCAACAAAGAATTTCATTCTACCTCCTAATCCGTTTCTTACGCTCTTGAAAATAAGGCTGTCGAACAGTCGCACAAAAGGTTTCTTCCATGCCTGACCATCGCTGCCGGCGTTCCAGTACTCTTTGTAGTAACTGATATTGAACTGAAGAGCATAATTGTAAAGCCATTGTATGAACTTGCCTTTTTGTTTGACACCATTTTCGATGTTACTCTTGAAGTTGCGTGCAAGTGCAGGAACCGATAGCATTACGTGCGGACGCACTTCGCGTATTGCAATAGGAATATTGCGCAAGGTGGCCATAGGGGTTTTGCCTGTAGGTACGGTGGCTATACTGCCGCCATACGACATCATGGTGTAGAATCCTGCAACATGAGCAAAGCAGTGGTCAAGTGGGAGGATGATAAGCATGACATCGTCAACGTCAACACCTATTACTGAATGAGCTTGTTCAACATTAGCGGTGTAGTTGCGATGGGTGAGCAGAATACCTTTGGGGTCGGCTGTGGTGCCGGAGGTATAACTGATATTGGCGTAGTCGTCGGGTCCGATTGATTTGTAGCGGGCTGTAAATTCCTGTTCGTGTTTTGAGAGGAACTGTTTGCCTTGCGAAATGATATCGCTCATCAGAATCTCGTTATCGCGCAAATCGTCAACCGAGTCGAAAACTATAACTTTCTCTATTGCCGGCAGTTGGTCGATAATTTTGCGAACTTTTGGAAGTTGCTGCTTTGATACCATTACAAAGCGTGCGTCGGAATGTGAAAGTCGGAAAATAAGGTCGTTGCCTTCTTCCAACTTGATAGAAAGCGGCACGTTAACACCTCCGGCATATAATATGCCCAATTCGCCTATTACCCAAAGGTTGCGACCCTCTGACAATAATGCTACTTTATCGCCTTTCTTTAAGCCTAAAGCCATTAAACCGGCACCTATTACGTGAGCTTGCTGGCGTGTCTGCTCGAAAGAGGTGGTTTGCCACTCACCATTAACTTTCTCTCGCAAAAACACATGCGAAGAAAATTGGCGTGTGTATTTCTCAACAAAATCGATAATTGTAATTCTTTGATTCATAATATATATGTATTTGATTGTATCTATATTGATTCGTTTGCTTCCGGCATTTGTACTTCTACTTCTTCTATAGTTGTCAGTTGCTTGAAACGTTGCTCAGTTCTCACCACTTTTTTTACGTATTCTACCGTTTCGTAGGAGTTAGGAAAAGTGCCGTAAAGAACGACCGAGTCGTTACCATAGGTTTCAGATTGAAGTAGTTGCAGCCAATACTCGGTATTGTCGAACCACAGGTAAGCACTTCTGCCATAGCGTTTGGCAAGTCGGCGGGCGTCCATTATATGTGCCGGTCCGGCATTATACGAGGCGAGCACAAAATATATTTTCTCACGTTCATCGGAGATGAATCTGAACATGTTCTGAAGTCGTGAAATATATCTCACTCCGGCGCTTATGTTATCTTCGGGGATGAAAACTGTCGAGTCGTTGAGTCCGAATGCCGATGCTGGTTTAGGCATTAGTTGCATCAGTCCGGATGCCCCTTGATATGATACCGCCGACGGATTAAAATGCGACTCCTCGTAGCAGAGAGCTGCAAGGAGTTGCCAATCCCAACCTATAGTGTCGGCATACTGCACGAACAGGTGTCGGTAAGGAATATCGTCGTCGGGCGTGTTGTTGTTGCTAATAAATTCGTCGCTGATATTTGAAACTTCAAATTGTGTGTGAAAACCGTTAATTCCCACACTTACAAGCACAAACGCGCATACTACGGTGATATAAATATTGTATTTTTTCAATAATCTTTTTATTTGTCAGCCAGTTGTTGTTTTATGAATTTAGTAAGCATATTGATGGCTACGTTGTTATGACCTCCTTGCGGAATTATAATATCTGCATAGCGTTTGCAAGGCTCAATAAACTGCTGGTGCATAGGTTTGAGTACTCGCTGATAACGCTCTATCACAGCTTCTGTTGTTCTGCCGCGCTCCACGATATCACGCTTTATAACGCGAATCAGACGGTCGTCGGCATCGGCATCAACGAATATCTTCATATCCATTTGCGAACGCAGTTTGTGATTGCACAGCGCCAATATGCCTTCTACAATAATCACTTCGCGTGGTTCAACATGTATGGTCTCTTCTTGGCGAGTGCAAGTGATATACGAGTAGGTTGGCTGTTCGATAGGTTCGCCCTGCTTGAGAATCGACAGGTGTTTTTCGAGTAACTGCCAGTCGAACGCATCGGGGTGGTCGAAATTGATGTTTTGTCGTTCTTCAACGGGAACATCGCTTGAATCTTTGTAATAAGAGTCTAATGGAATAACTACCACCTCGCCTTTATGAAGCCTTTCGACGAGTTTTCTGACAACCGTTGTTTTGCCCGAGCCGGTGCCGCCCGCAATACCGATGATAAACATAGTGAAGAAGTATTTGGTTATTACGGGCTACAAAGGTACAACATTTTTTTTATTTTCCAAAAATTACATATTTTTGTAATGAAACTACAACTGAACATTATGCATTGTGCATATAATAGAAGTAAATTCACACTAAAATTATTGCAAGAATCAAAAAAAACGAGTACTTTTGCAGAGATTTGATAAATGTGCCCTAAATGAAGAAGTTTATAGGTTTTGCGTTGGTGTGTGTATGCGTTATGGTTTCGTGTCATCGCGTTAAACCTCAGTCGCCTTCGCAGCGAACTTCCGACGAGACAACAACAAAGGAAGACAGTGTGCAATTTGCCACACAGCAGTTCAATCAACGCATGGCGCAAGCTGCCGACGACCAATTGGCAGCATACGTTAGAAACTCAAATGGCGACGAAGAGTACGCACTACATGACTTCGGTTTGTGGTTCAGTCTTGTCAAAGAGACTGAGGGCGAGCCGTATGAGCGACAGCAAAAAGCAGCGGTTCATGTGGTGGTGACGACTTTGGACGACAAACCTCTTTTAGATATAATCCAAACAATCACAGTCGGCAAGAGTGAAATAGCCCGATGTGTGGACTTTGCGCTTTTCGAAATGCGGCGAGGCGAACAAGCCAGACTTCTTGCGCCGTGGTACATAGCCTTTGGTATAACAGGTGACCTTAATGTGCCTCCTTACGAGAATGTGAAAATTGATTTGTACAGTCTTGATTAGGCGACAGTTAGGAGGCAAGTCGAATTTGTAAGTATTGTAAATAAACAACATGTAATTTTATAATGAAAAAACTATTCTATTTATTGGTAATCTTGGCTCCCATTGTTTTATCGGGGTGTCAGCAAAATAGCTATGCTCAGCAGCTTAAGGATGAGAAGGCACTTATAGCCGATTATATAAAGCGCGAAAAGATAAATGTAATATATGCTGAACCGGAAGATGGAGTGTGGGGGGAGAAGGACTTTCTTGATCTTACTTCTTTTGGATATGAGAATATGTATTTTCACCTCTCTTATCAGGGCGACACTGCCACGGAACAGGTGAAGCGCGGCGATAAGATAGTGCTTCGCTATAAGAGATATACTCTTGATATCAATTCTGACACTGTCAGTTACTGGACGACAGCGCAAAACGGATATCCTGTGGAGTTTATATATCTAACCGACTATACTGCAGCTTGTACAGGGTGGCATGCGGCGGTTAAATTCATGAAATATACCGACGCTGAGGCAAAGATTATCAATCCTTCGAAGCTCGGATTCAGTTCTGCCGAAGGGACAACAGTAACTCCCTACGGCTACGAAATGAAGATAAAAATTAAGAGATATTGATTATGAATTTTATATTTCATATTTCTGATTTTTAAATTGTAAATAGTTAATAGTAATGTCATTAGTTAAATCTATCTCAGGGATTCGCGGCACGATAGGTGGTCGTGTGGGAGAAGGGTTAAATCCCGTTGATATAGTTCGTTTTACGGCAGCCTATGCTACTCAGCGCCGTGCAGCATTGCCTGCCAACAACTTGGTTGTTGTAGGCAGAGATGCTCGTGTATCGGGCAAGATGGTAAGTGAACTGGTTTGCGGAACACTAATAGGTATGGGGTACGATGTGTGCAACATAGGACTTGCCACTACGCCTACTACCGAATTGGCAGTAACGGCTGAGAAAGCGGCAGGAGGTATAATACTTACTGCGAGTCATAATCCAAAGCAGTGGAATGCCTTGAAACTGCTCAATGAAAACGGCGAGTTTCTCAGCGATGCTGAAGGTAAACAAGTACTCGCCTTGGCCGAGACTGAAAATTTCTGTTTTGCCCAGGTAGATGAACTCGGTATAATAACCGATAAAGATTATTTGCCGTATCATGTAAATAATGTGCTGTCGCTCAGTTTGGTGGATAAAGAGGCAATAGAAAAAGCCGATTTTAAGGTGGTTATTGACTGTGTTAATTCTGTAGGCGGCATAGCGATACCTGCTTTATTGAGAGCATTAGGTGTAAAACACATCACCTGCCTCAATTGCAATCCTGATGGTCAGTTTGCGCATAATCCTGAGCCAATACCACAGAATCTTACACAGATAAGCGATGTGCTACGTAAAGGTGGCGCAGATGTTGGTTTTGTGGTTGACCCCGATGTTGACCGCTTGGCCATAGTGTGCGAAAACGGGGATATGTTTGTGGAAGAATATACCCTTGTAAGCGTGGCTGATTATGTGCTTTCTCACACTAAGGGTAATACGGTGAGTAACCTGTCGTCGTCGCGTGCTCTTGCAGATATCACTCGTGCTCATGGTTGCCAGTATTCGGCGTCAGCTGTTGGAGAGGTTAACGTGGTGGCGGAGATGAAGCGTACAGGCGCTGTTATAGGCGGTGAAGGAAATGGCGGTGTCATATATCCTGCATCGCACTATGGAAGAGACGCATTGGTTGGAGTAGCATTATTTCTGTCGTTACTTGCTCATAAGAAAATGAAAGTTAGCCAATTAAAACAAACGTATCCTCAATATTCGATTTCGAAGAACCGCATCGAACTATCAGCCGATATGAATGTTGATGAAGTACTTGAGCGTGTAAAGGAGGCTTTTGCTAACGAGAAAATCGATACGCGGGATGGTGTGAAAATCGACTTTGAGGATGGGTGGGTACACCTTCGTCGTTCTAATACCGAGCCGATTATCCGTGTTTATTCTGAAGCCGACTCTATGGAGCATGCCGACTTTTTGGCTTCCAAAGTGATAAATCTTGTGAAGAAACAATAATGGAGATTCTACTAACAAACGACGATGGTTGGGGTGCAAAAGGATTGCTCACGTTACTTCGTGTAGCGGAGAGGCTCGGTCATGTTACCGTGGTTGCACCCGATGGTGCACGTTCAGGAATGTCGAATGCTATATCTGTAGAGAAAGCAATGACCCTCAGTCTGATAGAAAAAACAGAGGCTCACGATGTATATATTACCAACGGCACTCCTTCCGACTGTATAAAATTAGCAGTAAATGTTATATATACTGAAAAAATGCCCGACCTTGTGATAAGCGGTATCAATCATGGCAGTAATGCATCGGTGAACGTTATATATTCAGGCACGATGGGAGCGTGTTTTGTGGCAGCCGAACAGTCGATTCCCGCAATAGGGTTATCGCTATGCGACCATGACCTTGATGCCGATTTTTCTTATTTAGAGCCGTTTATAGTGCCTCTTGTGAAACAATTACTTGAACGTGGTTTTCCCGATGGTGTTTGTTATAACGTGAATGCACCGGTGGGCAAGATAGAAGGAATAAGTTTCACACGTCAGTCGCGTGCTCATTGGGCAAATGAAATAGCTACTCGTTATAATGCCGACGGTACTCCTTACTATTGGCTGCAAGGCGAGTTCGTCAATCATGAGCCAGAGTCGCATGATACCGACGAATGGGCTATGGCGCACGGGCGGATTTCTGTTTGTCCTTGTTCGATAGATATGTCATTTAATGCGCGAAATCTTTGATAAATATTGGATAGGGATACTATTAGGCATACTCTTGCCTGCTGCTGTGGGGTATGTCTATATTGAGCAAAATCATTTATGGTGGTTGATGGAGAATTTCGGCAACCGAGAAGCCATATTAACAAGAGTTTGCATAATAAGTGTGTTTCCTAACATGGCGCTACTTTTCCTTTTCTATACCACAGAGACATGGAAACTTGCTCGCGGTGTGATAATAGGAGCATTGCCATACGTGCTTGCTGCTATTGCTCTTAACTTCTAATGACATTCTGTTTCGTTAAACAAGTTCAGTGGCTAAATATTTTTTCATAGCAGGTGAAGCTTCAGGCGACATGCATGCCGCCGCTCTTATCTCAGCTATCAGGCGGCGAGACAAGAAGTCGGTGTTCGTCGGTTTTGGTGGCGACAAGATGCAAAGTGCGGGCTGCCGACTCGTTTGCCACTATAGGGATATGGCATTTATGGGAGTGGTGGATGTTGTAATGCATGCGCCTGACGTGGTGCGTAACCTCAGACTCGCTCGTCGTACTATGACTACGGAAAAACCCGATGCTCTTGTACTTGTCGATTATCCGTCGTTTAACCTAAAAATCGCCAAGTTCTGCAGGCGCCGATTACCACAAACAAAGATATATTACTATATCTCTCCGAAGGTTTGGGCATGGAAGACTTGGCGCGTGCATACGATTGCCAAACTGACCGATAAGGTGTTGTGCATATTTCCTTTTGAGTCGGAATTTTATGCTCGCTACGGTTATAAGGCGACGTATGTTGGCAATCCGACAGCCAATTATGTTAAAGCATTCATGAAGAATAATTCGCAAGTAGAGCGTAAAAGCAATGTGGTAGCTCTGTTGCCGGGTTCACGGAAGCACGAGGTGCAGAAATGCCTGCCTCGAATGTTGGCCGCTGCAAGTTCGTTTATAAATGTAAAGGTAGTGATAGCCAAAGCTCCTTCGTTACCCACAGAATTATATGAACAGATAGTGGAACAAACACGCGAGAAATATAAACTTGGTCAGTTAAATATCGAATTTCGTGAAGATACCTACCATCTATTACTTGAGGCGGCGTTGGCAGTTGTAAATTCAGGTACCGCAACGCTCGAGACTGCTCTGCTCGGTTGTCCGCAAGTGGCAGTTTATCATGTTGATTGCGGGCATCTGCTAAATTTGGTACGTCCGTTGCTGTTTAAACTCAACTATTTCACTCTGCCCAATATCATAGCAGGCAAGCAGGTTATTCGTGAGTTGCTCGCCTACGAGTTTACTGCCGATGCTCTGAAAAAAGAAATAGAACATCTGCTTTTAGATGACGATTATCGCAGGCAGATGCTCTATGATTATAAACTGATTTCTGATATCTTAGGTGATTTGCAAGCTCCAGAGACGGCTGCAAAGTTATGTTGCAAAAGCGTTAAGAAACATAAAACTTAATTTCCTAATGTATTCAGCAATATATTTTCCATAACATCGTAGCCATCGCTATTGGGGTGGACACCATCTTCGGTGAACTCGCTCCGTAACCCGTCATATTCATTTTTCATAGTACTATAATAATCAACAAGTATTATCCCTTGTTCTGAGGCGAGTGCACTTATTTGCTCGTTAAGTGTTCTTATTTGTTCTCGCGGATCGAAAGATTGGTTCCAATAAAACGATGCGCAAGGCAGAACAGTGCATAAAACGGGTTCTATCCCGTTTTGTCGTGCAATGTCGCACATTGAGTGTATATTGCTGATTATGTGACTGAATGCTACGTGATAGGGGTTCTCGGCTATGTCGTTGGTGCCGGCAAGAATGACAACTTTCTTGGGGTGTAAATCGACCACATCAGAGCGGAAACGTACTAACATCTGCGCTGTTACTTGTCCGCTTATGCCCCGACAAGCAAAATTATGCATAGTGAAGAACTCCGGATGTAAGGCTCCCCAACCATCTGTGAGTGAGTTTCCGATGAATACAATCTCGGGGTCGGCAGTCTGGTTGAGCTCTGAATATCTGCTGAATTGCGCCCAATCATTATTGGTAGGCGACTGGGCGTAATTCGGCAGAAAGGTAAAAACTGTCAGAGCGCAGAATAATATGTGAACTAAGTAATTATTCATCTTACTGGGCAGGGAACATAACCACCTCAAACATGTTGCCTGAGCTTACGAGCTTCTGCAGCATCTGCTGAACAGTTATTGCAGTAATCTCTGACACTGCTTTTTGGTAATCTTTTAAATAGTCGATATCATGGCGATAATACTCGTGGAGTATTGTGTTTTGCCAGAAACTATTCTTTTCCAAATCTTCTTGGAAGTCTTTTAGCATCGACTCTTTCTCTTTTTGCAAATCGCTCTGAAGCGGACCTTCGTTGATGATTGTCTGAACTTCCTGATGAATGATTTGAATGAGTCGCTCTTGCTTTTGCGGGTCAGTGTCGAATTGCATAAGCAGAACAGCATAGTTAACAGGGTTGCGATAGCATGCGCCCATAACCCCAACTCCGTAGCTACCTCCTTCGCGTTCGCGAATTGACTCTAAGTAACGAGTTGACAATATTCTGCCAATCATTTCCATGTTAAGATCGTTAGCAAGAGTGTAGGGGACATCATAGGATGTGAACTGAATGCGGTTAGAAGCAGTATGTATCTGCATCTTACGGTCGAAATAATTGCGTTGGATGCCAAGTGGAGCGCGCACGCCGGTATCGTTTGCCTGCTCTTTGTGCTTTTTGCATTTGCCGGTCTTCAGACCGCCTAACCATTTAGCTACAAGTTTCTGTGTCTGCTTGTCAGCGGGGTTGATGTTACCGACGATAGTGAATGTGAAATCGGCAGGGTCAGCAAAACGTTCGCAATAGAATTTATATGCTTTATCTAAATTAACCTGACTGAGCGTCTGTTCGTTCCATATAATGTTACGTGGCGAATGGTTGGTTGACATGGCGCTTACCGAGTCGCGGAATACTGCCTTGTGGTTGGTATCTTTGTTTTTGAGCGAAGTCTCCATAAGCGACATCAGTGTGTTGAACGACTCTTCGTCGCGGCGTGGTTGTGTGAAGTAGAGATACACAAGTTGGAGCATCGTTTCGAAATCTTTAACCGACGACGAGCCGCCTATTGTTTCAGAGTAGCCGTTGATACTTGGTGATACGCTGACATGCTTGCCGCTGAGAGCCTTTTGCAGTTGAATACTATTGAAGTCGCCAACGCCTGCCATCGTGATAATTCCGTCGGCTTGCGAAGCTGAGGGCAAGTCGTTGGGATCGGTTACGGTTGACAGACCTCCAAACGAGTAACCTTCGAGCAAAATCTCATCTTGTTTGAAATCGGTGGGTTTGACAATAACTCGTATGCCATTGCTGAGTGTCCATTCTGTTGTGCCCAGTTCGTTATTGGTAGTGGTTTTCTTAATCTTACCTTGTTTAGGTGCTTTCTTTACCAATGTGGCGTCGAACACCTCTGCCACTGGAGCAGCTACTTCCATTGTGGGAGCGGCGGCAAGAAGACTGCGAATTTCGCTTTCGGTAGGTAGTGCAACAGTTGACTTGTCAGGAGCACTGATAGAAACGATAACGTTATTTTCGTGTATGTATGATTGCAGCAACTTACCTATTTGTTCGGTGGAAAGAAGGGGAAGAATTTGTTTTACAAACTCATATTCCCATTCAATTCCGGGTATGGGTTCTCCATCAAGGAAATTGCGTATGTATTCGCGTGTGAGCGTTATGTTGCGTGTGGCATGGCGTTCGTTAAACGACTTCTCGTAACTTGTTAGAATCTCAGATTTTGCCAATTCGAGTTCGCTTTCTGTAACTCCATAGCGACGCATCTTCTCAATTTGATACAGTAAGTCGTTCAAGGCATCTTTCTCTTTGCCTTCTTTCGAAACGACAAGAGTGATAAAAGCATCTTTCTGTTTTACTATCTCGCCATAGCCGCAACCTCCACCAATGAAAGAGGCATCGGGTTTCTGCGCAAGTTCGTTGAAACGCATGTTGATGATATTAGCAATAGCACTATTATAAACGTCTTGCATATAGTCGGCTATGGTTCCTTTCAGTTGCTCGGGAAGTTGATTTTGTTTGAAGTCGATGCGGATACGTGTGAGTTGAGCTTCTTCATCTTTTACTATAGCAACGATGGGTTCTACGTTGTCGTCGATACTATAAATGGGACGTTCTCCGCGATTTTCACGTGCAGGAACATCTGCCCAAAGGGCTTTTATTTTTTGCTCTATCTTATCAACATCAATGTCGCCTACTACGACAATAGCTTGCAGGTCGGGTCCGTACCATTTATGATAGTAATCGCGAAGGGCTTGATAGTCGAAATTAAGAATTACGGCAGTATCACCTATTACATCGCGTTTGGCATACTGACTGCCCGGATAGATTTTCGGATTCATCTCTTTCCACAAACGTCGTTCGGCAGTAGCGCCGGTGCGCCATTCTTCAAGAATAACACCACGCTCGGCATCTATCTCGTCGCCTTCAAGCAAAAGAGAATGAGACCAATCGTGCATTACAAGCAATGCAGAGTCGATAATTCCTTCGCGTATGGTAGGCACGTCGCTAAGACGGTAAACAGTCTCATCGAGTGAAGTATATGCATTGATATTACCTCCGAAGTTAACACCTATTGACTCGAAATAATTGATTATGCCCTTGCCGGGGAAGTGTTCGGTACCATTAAATGCCATGTGCTCAAGGAAGTGAGCCAAACCGTTTTGGTGGTCTTCTTCCAAAATAGCACCTACGGCTTGAGCTATATGAAACTCAGCGCGCTGTTTGGGAAGTTCGTTGTGGCGGATATAGTAGGTAAGACCATTATCCAACCGGCCGACTCTCACATTAGGGTCAACAGGGATTTTGTCGGTCGGCGACTCTTGTGCAAAAAGGGCAATACTCAGCGTAGTGAGCAGTGTAATAATGAGATTTCTTTTCATTGTAGTAAGTTATAGATGGTTTATATGCTTAAGGTGAGATTATGCTATTGGCGTTGAGTCTTCTGCAACTGCTGCCGGGCTGTCGGGTGTACTGTCGCCGGAATTTTGCGAGTTGCTCTCGATTATCTCATCGCCTCTGCTCTTCCATGGACGCGGACCTAATATTTTCTCAACGTCTTCGGTGGTAATTACCTCTTTCTCAATTAGAAGTTCGGCTATGCGATGATGCCCTTCCTGATTGTCGAGCAGCACCTGTTTGGCTCTTTTCATTTGCTCGGCTATAATACGTGCCGACTCTTTGTCGATCATCTCAGCCGTTTTTTCGGAGTATGGTTTCTGGAAGCCGTACTCGTATCTGCCTTGCGAGTCGTAGTAGCTGAGGTCGGGTAGTTTCTCCGACATGCCATAGTAGGCAACCATGGCGTAGGCTTGTTTGGTGGCTCGTTCGAGGTCGTTGAGGGCGCCGGTAGAAGTCTGTTGTAGGAACAGCTGTTCGGCGGCACGTCCGCCAAGCAACGAACACAAGTCGTCTTCTATATGTTCGCGATTTGTCAGTTGTCGTTCTTCCGGTAGATACCATGCCGCACCAAGTGCCATACCGCGCGGCACGATGGTAACTTTAACGAGCGGATTACCCCATCTGAGCATCCAAGATACGGTGGCGTGCCCGGCTTCGTGGAAGGCGATAGAACGTTTCTCGTCGTCGGTCATTATTTTTGTCTTGCGCTCTAATCCGCCTATTATACGGTCAACAGCATCCATGAAATCTTGTTTGCCTACGGCACTGCGCGAGTTGCGTGCTGCGATAAGTGCTGCTTCGTTGCATACGTTGGCAATATCGGCTCCGGAGAAGCCCGGAGTTTGCTTGGCAAGGAAGTTAATATCAATGGTGTTGTCGGTTTTAATAGGACGCAGATGAACCATGAAAATCTCTTTTCTTTCTTGCAGGTCGGGCAGTTCTACATGTATCTGCCGGTCGAATCGTCCTGCGCGCAGTAAAGCGGAGTCGAGCACATCGGCGCGATTGGTGGCGGCAAGAATGATAACGCCTGAATTAGACCCGAAACCGTCCATCTCGGTTAATAACTGGTTGAGTGTTGACTCGCGTTCGTCGTTTCCGCCTGAAAGGATATTCTTTCCGCGTGCACGTCCAACAGCGTCTATCTCGTCGATGAAAATGATGCTCGGGGCTTTTTCTTTTGCCTGGCGGAACAAATCGCGAACGCGGCTGGCTCCAACACCTACAAACATTTCTACAAAGTCGCTACCCGACATTGAGAAAAACGGCACGTTGGCTTCGCCTGCTACTGCTTTGGCAAGAAGAGTCTTGCCGGTGCCCGGAGGACCAACGAGCAATGCACCCTTAGGAATTTTACCTCCAAGGTCGGTATAACGTTTGGGGTTCTTCAGAAATTCAACAATTTCCTGAATCTCAGTTTTGGCGCCCTCTAATCCTGCTACATCTTTGAATGTAACTTTGTCTTTCTGATCTTTGTCTATCACTTCGGCTTTAACCTTTCCCACACCGAAGATACCGCCCATTCCGCCACTACGCATTCCTCTGCTCATCCATATAAAGAACAGAATGAATACAACAAACGGAAGAACTTGCCAAAGAATGAGCGTCCAATAGTCGCGCGACTTTTCGAATGTAAGATCGATAGGACTTTTACCTGCTTCGCGACGCACGGTGTTCTGCTCGGTCATGTACTGAGAGAACTCGGTAACCGACGGTATTTTAGTCGAGATAGTGGGGTCGTTCTCTTTCTGGTCGGCTAATTCTCCGAAAACCAATTTTTGAGATTCGGGTCTGACAAATGCCACCACGTGGTTATCGTCGTAAACAATAAGACGCTCAATCACATTGTTTTCGATGTAGGATTGCAGTTTGGTGTATGACAGGTCTTTATCGGTTGAACCAGGAGTGCTGCGATTGCCTGTAAGGAAAAAGAAAACGAGCGCCGTCATCACCAACAAATATATCCATGACAAATTGCGTTTTGGTTTTTTATTGTTGTTGGAGTTGCCGGAAGGCCGGTTTTCGCCTTGCGGTTGGTTGAGATTATTGTCTTCCATTGAAATGTAGTATAAATCTAAGTTGCTAAAATCAGTCGATTTTTTCTATTTTGCCATCAGCCCATAATTGCTCTATATCATAAAATTCACGGGCATGACGCTGGAAAATATGTACCATTACATTGCCATAGTCGAGGGCTATCCATTCGGCATTGTCTCTGCCTGCTATGGCTATAGGTTTCTCTTTTGTCTCTTGTCTTACAAAATCTTCCACTTCGTCGGCAATAGCGCTAACATGAATATTACTCGAGCCTTCGGCTATTACAAACCAATCGCATGGCTTTGGCGACAGGCGACGCATGTCGATAGTAACGATGTTGCTACCTTTTTTATTTTCAATAGCTTCAATAATTTTTTCTACTAATTTCATTTGTATAAATATTATTATGTTTTTGCGTGCAAAGTTACATATTTATTTTCATCCTGCAAAACATTGTGTTAGCAAGTGGCAGCAGTTGGTTTGATTTATTTGCGCGACAAGAGTTTTTTCCGGTGCCGGATTGCACTTTTACTGAGTGTGGGTTCTGTTCCTCTCCACCTGATAAAAGGTCGGCTGTCGTCGATTTTGCAGTCGTAAGGTTTTATATATCTTAGCGATTCGTCTCGCAACGGATACATCATAGCAACGCAGTTGGCTATTTCGCTGCGCAATTTGCCTACACCTCCTTTATCTTTTGGGTGAACACGGTTAGTAAGGATAATAAGAGCCATACGCCTTTCAGGGTCGATAGCCAATGATGTACCCGTATATCCGGTATGGCAAATCGATTTACTTGAGAAAAACGCTCCTAAACACCCGTTGTAATCTGACTGCGAGTCCCAACCCAATGTTCTTCCTGCTGCTTCAAAACCCTCAGGTATGGTGGTCATCTTTTCGACGGTTGCTGCTGATATGGGACCACTTATCTTGTCGTGGTTGAGTAGGAATATGCAAAGGCGAGCTATATCTTCGGCAGTAGAAAACAAGCCGGCATTACCAGAATTGCCACCATTCATCACTCTTGCTAACGGGTCGTGTACTTCGCCGTGCAGCAGGCGGTATTTGCTGCGCCCTTCTTTGATGTTTTCTGTTGGTGCTATTCGTTGTCGCCAACTCTGCGGTGGACAATAAGCGGACGAGGTGAGATGTAGTGGTGTTGCTACTTCTCTTGCATAGAAGTCTTTTAACATCATACCGCTTACGCGTTCCACTATATTTTGCAACGTGATGAAATTCAGACATGAATATCTGAAACTACCCGGTGCATTGTTATGTGATAGGTTGGTAATATGCTGCATGAGCGAGTCGGGAGCCGGTGCACCATAAAGTTGCTTCATGCGCTCGGCATTCAGGTATGCCGGCAGTCCACTCGTGTGTGTTAGCAGGTGCGCTATGGTTATTGTGTCATTAAACCCTTCTATGTATTTACTTACATGGTCGGCAAAATCTAATTGCCCGCGCTCGTATAACACCATTACCGACATTGCCGTTCCGGTGGGTTTTGAGAGCGAGGCAAGGTCGAAAATAGTGTTGGTTTTCATTGGCGCAGTAGTAGGATATACCTGACGATTTCCGTATGCACGGAGATAGGATATTGAGTCGTCGTGCACAATGCACACTACGGCTCCCGGTATCTTTCCGTCAACTATGGCTTGACTGACAAGCGAATCGATTTGAACAAGCCATTTATTGGCTGCGCAGGCAGCAGGTGCAAATATTACCGATAAAATAATGACAAAAATAGTAAGTGCTATATATTTTGTTTTGCTCTTTATATATATAAGGTGTAATATTTCTTTAGTCTTATTTGTTAAGTCTGTCATACTCATGCTAAATATTGATTGTAACGTTCTATTCAAGGTACAATAAAAATTTCTATCAAAAATAATGCCATTGAAAGGAATGGAACCAAAATTTTTTTGTTTATTTTATATTGATTATCAAGGGTTTTATATTTTTGTGTAAAAAAAGTTGTAAAAAAGTTGTAAAAATATTTGGTCATATCAGAGAAAAGCAGTACTTTTGCAACCGCTTTTGGGAAACGAGCGAGTTTCACCTTTTGCACGGCAGTTAGCCGGCGACATTAAAATAGGCC
>JAFSTG010000059.1 GCA_017450605.1 Paludibacteraceae bacterium
GGCCTATTTTAATGTCGCCGGCTAACTGCCGTGCAAAAGGTGAAACTCGCTCGTTTCCCAAAAGCGGTTGCAAAAGTACTGCTTTTCTCTGATATGACCAAATATTTTTACAACTTTTTTACAACTTTTTTTACACAAAAACACAAAAACACTGATAATCACATATTAACAAATGAAAAAAAATTGCATTTCTGTGTATTATTTAAGGACTATTTTCTTTGCATCGTCAGAGAGTAGCAGATACATGCCATGTGGGAGTTGGGACAATTGTGAAGAGAGCATATCGGCTGAAGTGCTAAAAAGCAGGAGTCCGCTTGCCGTGAATACTTTTACATCGCCTGATAGAGCATGTGCGGTAAGTGCAGTACCTACGGGGAGGTTGTGGAGAGCAACGGCTTCTTGCCATGTAGTAGCCACCCGTATGCCATCGACGAATAGCCACGAGTCGGAATCGAAGCCCCGAAGTTGCAGGTTAGCGGGGTAGATGTCTTGCTTTGCGCTATCAGAGAGCGGACCGATAAGCGGTTGGGCAGGCTCGGAGAGCATGTCGGCATACTGAGAATTGTCGAAGAGGAAGAGAGAAACGCGGTCGTTGTTGCTGCCCTCGACGATTTCGTATTTGAGTACGCAGAGATAGACTTGCCCGGCTGACAGTTCACGGTCGGCGAACTGGCGGTTCTGGTTATTGGCAAATGTAAGTCCGATATGATAGTCTTCGCTTATAAACGCGCGCGCGTTCATATTATACTCTTGCGCGTAAGAACCAATCTTAAACTCGTCGCGCAGGCAGATGAAATATCCGGTTGCATAGTTGACTGTAGGTTGAAAGAGGAAAGCCACATATAGCGAGCCGTCGGTAACCTCGTCGAAATGGAGATGTGCCTGTTCGGAGTGGCTCACGCAGTTGATAAGAGCGCTGCCTCCTACTGCCGAGCCTTCGTAATAATTGAATTCGAGTGGTGAAGATACAATGATGCCCGACGAAGTGGCGGTGCCGAAGGATGTTGTCCAACCATGCTCGAGCAGGTCGGTGTTGTAGGGATAATCGAAGTTTTCTATTTTTACGACGTCAGCTGCGAGGTTAGCTGAAAGCAAGATAAAAGAGAAAATGAGAATTTTTTTCATGGATGCTGTTGTTTGAAATCGATATCACATACTTGCAGGCGAGATGCCCACATTCATTAAAGATGCTGCAAAGGTAATAAAAAGAACTGAGATTGGCAAAGTGAGAGGATAATGTTTGTCGGATAAACTAATTTTTTGTAATTTTGCAGCATTAACATGAAGGTGATATAACCTTATATCAGGGTTGATTGAAACAATAAAAACAAAGAGATATGCATAGAAGCGGTTTTGTAAACATAGTAGGGAATCCGAATGTAGGTAAGTCAACGCTAATGAACGCACTTGTAGGTGAGCGTCTTAGCATAATCACGAGCAAGGCTCAGACTACGCGTCATCGCATAATGGGCATAGTGAACGGCGAAGATTTTCAGATTGTGTATTCCGACACACCCGGAGTGCTTAAGCCGAACTACAAATTGCAGGAAGACATGCTTGAGTTCTCTCGTTCGGCGTTGGTTGACGCCGACATATTGCTGTATGTTACCGACGTGCAGGACAGTGCTGACCGTAATGCCGATTTCTTAGAGAAGGTGAAACTCAACAAGGCACATATTCTGCTTGTAATCAACAAAATCGACCTCACCACACAGGAGACATTAGAGAGTCTTGTTGATTTCTGGCACAAGCAGATACCCGCGGCTGAGATTTTCCCTATTTCAGCACTTGAGAATTTCGGGACTGACATGCTGCTGAAGCGTATCATTGAGTTGCTTCCGCCTTCGCCGCCGTTTTTCGACAAAGACCAGCTAACCGATAAGCCTGAGAAGTTTTTCGTTACCGAGATAATACGCGAGAAGATTCTTCGGCATTACGACAAAGAAATACCCTACTCTGTTGAAGTTGAAGTGGTAAGTTTCAAGGATGAGTCTGAACGACAAGACAATGAGCAGCCTGAGGAGGCGAGTCGAGACAAACATAAGAGTGGACTGATACGTATTGAAGCGGTTATCTACGTTGAGCGTGAGAGCCAGAAAGGTATTATCATCGGCAAGCAGGGTAAAGCGCTGAAACGTATTGGTACAGAGGCACGAGAGGACATGGAGGCATTTTTCCAAAAAAGGATATTCTTACAATTGTTTGTGAAGGTTGACAAGGATTGGCGCCAGAAATCGTCGCGACTAAAGCATTACGGGTACGAAATGAACTAAGGTGCTGACCAAATGAACTGCACTCATCTGAGTCGGACATAGCCTCGCACTATTTTCGGGAAATATTTATCGGTAAGTATCATAATTGAATCTGTCCGGTACTTGACAATGTAGAATTTGGGTATCGGTGTGCCATGATTGTATGTGTTTTAGAATTTAACATTTGCGTATAAAGCAGTTAGCGTTTGATATAACCTTTACGGTGCTTTCAAGTGTTCCATTGGAGTGTTTGCAAGGTTTTCGGAAAACAATACTCGTTTCTTGCTCGTCGGGAAAAGGAAGATTTTTTAAGAAA
>JAFSTG010000060.1 GCA_017450605.1 Paludibacteraceae bacterium
AAGAAACCTGTTATTCCCGAGCCTGTGCATGTAACGAGTGTCAGCCTCTCGCAAACATCGCTTACTCTCGAAGAGGGTGCAACCGCAACACTTACGGCTACCGTTCTGCCTGCCAATGCCGACGACAAGACGGTAACCTGGACAACTACCAACGCAAAGGTGGCTACCGTTACTGCAAATGGCGTGGTAACAGCCGTAGCCGAAGGTTCAGCCACTATTACCGTTACAACAAAAGATGGCGGACTGTCCGCAACGTGTGCCGTTACGGTGAATAAGAAACCTGTTATTCCCGAGCCTGTGCATGTAACGAGTGTCAGCCTCTCGCAAACATCGCTTACTCTCGAAGAGGGTGCAACCGCAACTCTTACTGCAACCGTTCTGCCTGCCAACGCCGACGACAAGACGGTAACTTGGACAACTACCAACGCAAAGGTGGCTACTGTTACTGCAAATGGCGTGGTAACAGCGGTAGCCGAAGGTAAGGCGACCATCACTGTTACCACTAAAGATGGCGGACTGACCGCTACGTGTGCCGTTACGGTGAATAAGAAACCCAACGACCCACCTTCTGGCGACAAGGGCACAAAGGATAACCCTTACACTGTAGCAGAGGTGATAGAACTCAATAACACTGTGGCTGAAGGTTGGGTGATAGGTTATATATGGGGTCAACCGTCGTCGGGGGATGCACTGCGCGATACACCGGAGGACGATACATCTTTGGCTCTTGGCGATGCCGCTTCGAGCAATGGTGCCAAGTTTGTGCCCGTGCAGCTGCCTAAGGCTTTGCGAGCCGACCTCGGTCTGAAAACGAATGGAGATAACATAGGGCGCAGGGTGAAAGTGTATGGAAAACTTATCAAATATTTCGGTGTAGCGGGCGTTAAGGAGACGTCGGAATACGAATGGGTTGACGGAGGACCTGTCATACCTGACCCTGTAAGAGTTACCGGTGTGAATTTGAATGTTACTTCGTTAGGAATAATAATAGGCGAAACGGCAACACTGATAGCTGTTGTTGCTCCTGCCAATGCCGACGATAAGTCGGTTACATGGACTTCATCTGACGAATCGGTGGCTACCGTTTCGGCTCAGGGCGTGGTATCAGCCGTAGCCGAGGGTAAAGCCGTTATCACCGTTACCACTGTTGATGGCGGGTTTACGGCTACCTGCACCGTTACGGTGAGCAAACCTGCTCCTACAGAGCCTACTCCGGTGCCTGTGTTCTCGATTGAGGGCGGTGATGTGCCGAGCGGAGTGGAACTTGTCATTCGTGCCGACGAGCCGACAGATGCACTGTTCTATAGTCTCAATCGCGGACCATGGCAGCAGACTGTGGGTGAAGCCACACTCGTTATCGACCGCGAGGTTACCGTCAGCGCTTACGCACTGCGCGAGGGTTATCTTGAGAGCGAGACAGTGCAGTTTACCTTCACTATTACCACCGACGGCATAGAGAATGTATTTATTAATGGTGGAAATGGTGAGAATGGTGGAAATGGTGAGAATGGTGGAAATGGTGAGAATGGTGACGCTGACGCTAATGGTGGAAATGGTGCACGTAAGTTGTTACGTGGCGGACACGTCGTTATCGTTCTGCCCGACGGCCGCGAGTTTGATGTTACAGGAACTCTAAACTCTAAACTCTAAACGCTAAACAATAGCACAAATCCTCTAAACACTAAACTACCGCCGGTTGTAAACCGGCGTACCCACTAAACAGTAGCGCAGCGTCCACTAAACACATATAAAAATTGATAAAAATGCAAAAACATTTTGCAGGTTAGAAAAAAAATTGTACTTTTGCAGCCGTTTTCGGATTTTAGGCAACTAAGAAGCTCTGAAACAGATTTTTTCTCTTTCATCTCGCCTTGCCGATGTAATTTAAAGTAATTTTTATACAATGTACGCAATTGTTGACATGCAAGGACAGCAGTTCAAGGCTGAGGCAGGACATAAGCTGTTCATCCACCGCATGGAAGAAGCTGAGCAAGGCTCGACGGTGGAATTTGAAAAAGTAATGCTCGTTGATAACGAAGGTGCTATTACAGTGGGTGCTCCGTTCGTTGAGGGCGCAAAAGTAGTATGCGAGGTGTTAGACAACACCGTTCGCGGAGAGAAAGTGCTGGTATTCCACAAGAAACGCCGCAAAGGTTTCAAGAAACTGAACGGTCATCGCCAGAATTTCACTCAAGTACTCGTTAAAGAAATTGTTTGTTAAACCCCCTAAAAACACAGTAAGATTATGGCACATAAAAATGGTGTCGGCTCGTCAAAGAACGGCCGTGAATCGGAAAGCAAACGTCTTGGTGTAAAGATCTGGGGCGGACAATTTGCAAAAGCCGGAAACATTATCGTGCGTCAGCGCGGTACGGTACATAACCCGGGTGAAAACATGGGTATGGGTAAAGACCACACTTTGTTTGCACTTACCGATGGTATTGTTACCTTCCATCGTAAGCAAAACAACAAATCGTATGTGAGCATTCAGCCAGTCGAAGCGGCTGAGGCATAATGCTAACAACAAGCCCCACCGCACGGTGGGGCTTGTTTAATTTAGTAACTTTAGAAATCTTAGAGAACTTAGGAAACTTAGATAACATAGAATTTCCTCAAAAACAATCATCAATATGTTAACTCTAAAACAAATCTATGATAATCGCGAGGGCGTAGTTGCCGGACTTGAAAAGAAGCATTTTAAGAATGCAGCCGAGGCAATAGCACGCGTAGTGGAACTCGATGGCAAACGTAAGTCGTCGCAACAGCAGAAAGATACGGCACAAGCCGAAATGAACCGCATATCGAAGTCGATAGGTATGCTCATGAAAGAGGGCAAACGCGAAGAGGCAGAGCAGGCTAAACAGCAAACAGCTCAACTCAAACAAGATATAGCTCGTTTCGAAGAGGCAATGAAACAGGCAGAAGAGGCTCAAACTCAGTTGCTGCTTACTATCCCCAACGTACCCTACGACCTCGTGCCTCAGGGTGCTGCTGCCGAAGATAACCGCGTTGTGCGCTCGAATGTGGGTGAGTGTACGGAAACATCAACAGTGGGTAACTGGACGGCTAACGTGCAGAACGATAATGCTAAACTGCCGCATTGGGAGTTGGCAAAGAAATATAACCTTATCGATTTCGACCTCGGTGTGAAGATAACGGGTGCCGGTTTTCCTGTGTATATAGGTCAGGGGGCACAACTGCAGCGTGCGCTTATCAACTTCTTCCTCGCAGAGGCTAACAAAGCCGGTTACACCGAGATAATGCCGCCTACGGTAGTGAATGCCGCTTCGGGTTACGGAACAGGTCAGTTGCCTGATAAAGAGGGGCAGATGTATCACTGCGAAGTTGACGACCTCTATCTTATTCCTACGGCTGAGGTTCCGGTAACGAACTTGTATCGCGATGTTATCCTCGAAGAGGCTCAGCTGCCTGTGAAAAACTGCGCCTACACCGAGTGTTTCCGTCGTGAGGCAGGCAGTTATGGTAAGGACGTACGCGGACTGAACCGTTTGCACGAGTTCTCGAAGATTGAGATAGTACGTATCGACACCCCCGAACACTCGGATGCTTCGCACCACGAGATGCTCGACCATGTTGAGGGTCTGCTCAAGAAACTCGAACTGCCTTACCGTGTGCTTCGTCTGTGCGGAGGTGATATGTCGTTTACCGCTGCTATCTGCTACGATTTCGAGGTCTATTCTGAGGCTCAACACCGATGGCTTGAGGTGTCGTCGGTAAGTAACTTCGATACCTATCAGGCTAACCGCTTGAAATGCCGCTATCGTCGTCAGGAGGACAAGAAAGTGGTTCTTTGCCACACTCTTAACGGTTCGGCTCTTGCTCTGCCGCGCATCGTGGCTGCACTGCTCGAGAATAACCAGACCGAAGAAGGCATTCATATCCCTGCAGCACTGCAACCTTACATGGGATGCGAGTGGATTGACTGATATCCCTTTCCGTCGCAAAATGTCATCCGCCAACCGGCGGATGACATTTTTTTATGGGTACTTCTAAAAAATATAATTTTCAATGTGTATTTGCAGTTTTCAAAACTATTACGTAACTTTGTCGCCACAATGGCTTAGAACCGAAAAAAGAAGATATTTATGGAAACAATCACCTTTACCCCGGCACAGGTACATGTGTTCAATATGGTTTCGCATATCAAATCAGAAGTAGGGTTGGAACAATTGCGCAAACAATTGGCTTTGTACTATGCTCAAAAGATTGATGACGAAATGGATCAACTTTGGGAAACCGGCACATGGGACGAGACAAAACTCAACGAACTTAGAGGTTCACATTTCCGCACACCATATCGAAAATAATCGTGAGACCTGTAGTCATTGATACTAATTATAAAGAATGTATTGCTTATTGACCCGCATTTTCACATGGAACTTATAACCGCAGACCCTGATGACAATAAGTTTGTTGATTGTGCTTTTGCCGCAGGTGCAGACTATTTAGTTTCTGAAGATTCGCACTTCAAAGTACTCGATAATATTTCGTTCCTGATTATCAACCTCGTCACGCTTGACGAGTTTCTCAATACAAAACTGATAAAAGAATTCTAATTTATTTTCGCCTATGAAATACCGGCATCGTATGGGCGATGCAACACTAACATATATTTAAGCGTATAAGCCGAAAACTTGATACTTTGAAACTTCGACAACTTCAAAAGTATTAGACCATAAGGTCACCATCAACTCAAGCACGGTTTTTTATGTACGCTCATGCTTTTGGCGTGAGATTTCTGTGCGTAAATTTGAGTTGATAAGGTAGTCTAAGACCTCAAATTATCAAATGAAGCGAACGAAACTTCACGCTAACTTTTTGTATGTACCTAAACACGGAACAATGCCGAAAATCCGAACAAAGAGTAGGCAAAATTATTCGTTTCACTATGAAAACAAAAGCATTTCTTATCCTAATAGCATGTATTTGCAGCGTTTCTTGTATGGCTACGCAAAAGATTAATCATTTTACCATCTCACAGCAGGACATGCTCAATAGATTGCTTGAATATTTAGTAATAGAAAGCGGATCAGAGGAAGTTCCACAAGGCTATCCTATGACCGAAGGACAACGCCAAATGGCAGAGAAACTATCCGCTGATGCAAAAAGCCTAAAAGCGCAAGTTACGCTCACCGAATGGGGATATGTATATGTATCCATCCCCTCAAATATCAAACGTGAAGTGCCGACTATTGGTGTGAGTTGTCATTTGGATTATACACCCGAAGCCCCGGGTAAAGGTATCAAACCTAAAGTTATCAAATATCAAGGCGGAGTGATAGAACTTGGGCATGGAATCATTGACCCAGCAACTCCGAAAGGCGCAGATTTGCCTAATCTTATAGGTAAAACCATCATCCATTCAGATGGAACTACTCTTCTCGGTGGAGACGACAAGAACGGATGCGCAATAGTCATGTCTGTCATCGAAACAGTACAGAAAAAGGGGTTCAAACACGGACCATTGCAGTTTGTTTTCTGCCCAAATGAAGATATAGGTTTGGCTGCATTGAAGATTGACACCACATATTTCAATCCTGACATACTTATAGACGTGGATGCCGGCGGTGGCAAACAAGTGGCAGTGTCGAACTTTACAGCACGCGAGATTGTCGTACGTTTTGTAGGGCAAGATGCCCACCCGTCTGAAGCAAAAAAACAGCATCTCGGTGATGCTTTGGCTGCTGCATCCACATTTATAGCGCGAGTACCTTTACAATATCGTCCGGAAAACACAGAAGGCAAGCAAGGCTATATCCATCCTTGGAATATGGAACGAACAGATGATAAACTTACTTATACCGTCAGTACTCGTATCAGATATTTTGACCAAAAAGAGGGAGAGGAGTTCGACAAAATAATCAGGGATAATATCTTATACGTGCAGCAATCTTTCCCATACGTAACAACAAAAGTAACTCGCGATATACTGCAATACGATAATGTAGAATATACCATGCACCCGCAATCAATATCACTCTTAAAAAAAGCTGCTGAAAGATGCGGCATAGAACTCAGTCTTGAGGATTTACGTGCCGGAACAACTGCATCTATGTTCTGCGCCAAAGGATTGCGGGGCGGTTTGAGCATATTCTCCGGTCAGCACAACGAACATTCCGTTCAGGAGTATTCTGTTTTGGAAGAAATGTATGATGCCTATATCTTGCTGTTGACCATGATTGACGAAATAACTATAAAATGACACATCAGGACACAATTTATTATTTCACAGACTATGCTGAAAGAAATCATTATATCGTATAGTATATTTCTTGGGGTACTAATAATAATGCTTGCCGCCGTTCTTGATGAGGAGGAAAGGTGGCTGCGTGTTTATTGCTATATAATGATTGTACTTTCTATTTCAGCTGGAATATACGAATGTCATACAATCATTAAACTTCGAAAAAGCGCAAAAGAGGTACGCGTATGCTATTTAATAACATTAGATGGGAATATTCATCGCCCGCGCAAAAAAGCACTATATATTAAGAATAATGAAGATAGCACATGTGCTATTTATAATCGTGGAAATCGTTTGTTGATAGATAGTATCCGATATGTTGGAATAGAGCATATTGCAATAAATGACAAAGATACTTTTGACTTACTTGAATATATTTCTCCCAAGGGCGACACATTGTTGTATGACGCTTATCTGAATGAGTCTATACAGCCGGAACATTTTGAACCGCACTACAACGAACCGATATATTGGGAGTTTAACTATCAATAATCTATAGCTTATGACAGAGGAAAAACAACCATCAAACACAACCCCAAAAGAACAACTGAACATTCGCATTGAACGCTGGCAAACGGTTGTTGATATATTAGATGACAAACGCAAAGTGTGGAGATTTGCGATTATCATTATTGTTATCGGGCTTACACTATTCGCCGGTATTACATTTATTGTACTTCAACTGAAAAGAAGCTTTACCTATAGCGACATCACTACCAATATATTTGGCACAACCACAATCACAGATGAACAAAAATCTGTATCGTATTTTCTTTTTAACACCGCTGAGTTGTGGGCAAACTCAGGAATAGAGGTTAAAAAAGGAGATGTAATATCGGTACATGCGTCAGGCTCAGGCTTCACAGCTATTCACCACTTGTATGATGATGCTGAAAAGAACAAAAAAACAGATGGATTTTTTGATTCCGAGGGAGACTTAATGGAGGAAAATACGCCAAGAGACATCCTACGCCGACAATTCAGATTATTTCCAAATTTCAAAAATAGTGCATTGATTATGCAAGTTGTTAGTGATAGTTGTAATAGGGTACCACCATACAACTCAAACAACTTTTATTTTATTGGTAAACAAAGAGAAAACATTCTTATTCAGCAAGATGGAACTCTGCATTTCGCCATCAACGACATCGTGTTAGAGAAAAATATAATTGTCGAAATGATGATTGCCAATTTTGCTGTTTGGGTACATCAGGATTCTTCCAAACAAATTGAAGATATTTGGAATAAGAATTATAATATTTCGGCAGACATTATTGCCAAAAAGCAAAATGATAGTTATTTAATAAGTTATTTAATAAATAGAGATAAACTCCAAGAGTCTATAATCATAGATGGGGGGATTAAACTATCATACACTAAAATTGATTCCGCATACCACGAAGCATTCAAGAATGCTACGCTATATAATAAACTACTCAAAGATTCTACCACTTTCCAATTTGGCGAATATTACAATGATTCAATTAAAAAAATAGACACTACAACACACAAAACCGAAATGGACTATTATTATGAGAATGACTATTATCAGGCATGGTTTGACGATAACATAGGTTCGTTTCTTATCTTAGTTGAAAAAGATAATGCAAAAGGCAAATGATTTCTAATAACGACATATCAAATCAAATCTTCAAGTATCTATCGGGAGATGACACTGATGGCATACATGTTACTGAAGAAAGTTTCTTGTCTGAATTACTGAAGAAAGACAAGAAACGCTTGTGCAGATTTATAGGACTGATACTTGTAACATTAACATTGTTCATATTCATTGTTTGTAGTGCTGTGTTCTATTTCCAAAATGTATTACTCTATAGCAATCAAACAAGTTTCTCTCGTTATGGCGCATTTATCAGGAAAACATCACCCAATAGCGAATATGCGATGTTCCTTTTTGACACATCAGTACCATGGTCTCCAAGTGGAATACAAGTAAGTAAAGGTGATGAAATATGTATATACGCATCGGGCGGTTTTCACACCAATGTGGTAAAACTTATTGATGCTGCAAGAGACAATTATATGGCTGAATTGAAACAAACAACACAATATAGCAAAGATTGTATAGTGGATTCAATGTATCGATATATTTTAATGTCTAAACCTACAAAAGATTCAATAAATCTTAAAATTGATACCCTAAACAGATTGGTCGCACACCCAAAACACCTAAAAGAAATTGCATTGTTCGGAGAGGTACTATTCCAAGTCTGCCCAGAATATGAACTACAGAATGAACAATATTGCGATACATCAAGAATTTATGCTATACCAAGACCGAGTATCCATGCTGTTTTAAAGCCTGACAAGCGCAAGGAGAAAACAATAATAGAGGAAGATGGAGTACTGTCATTTTGTGTAAATGATAGGAAATGTTATAATAATGTGGGAATAATACTGGTTGTCATGGAAATATATCGGCATAGCAATTATAAGAAAGCACTTGCCGGCATAATCAAAGGCGATTTATTAGACTTGCCATACTTCTTATACGACAAGTATTATCACCTTAACCGTCGCTGGGGATCAATGTTTATTTTTGCTTCTATTATACTCCTTGAACTGCTATTACTCAGCATCATTGCCTATTGCCTGCCGTTTTTGTTTATAAAAGAAACATGGTTAAAATTTAGTAATAACTTTATCTGCATTATACATAAAACTAAATCCATAATACAGAAAACAAAGAACTAATCAAAAAAATCTACGTTATATGAAGACAAATTTGAAGAAAGAAACTTTAGCAACTGCTATATTATTTACTTTTTACGCGGCTTATTACTTTATCAGTCGTTTATATTCATGGACAGGTGTACCTCTATTTGTACATCACCCTATAAAAGGTGCGATAATAGGTAGTACTGTGAATATTGTACTTGATTTGTGCATTGCCTTTTTATTTTTCGCTATATGGACTAATCGAAACAAGCTGCCACAAACAGACAAATCATGGAGAAGCTACGCCTTTATTGTAGTTTGCACGCTTGCATATAAGCTGATTTACCAGATGCAAATGATACTTAGTTATCCTTTGCACTGTTCCAATATTTTCATATATACATTATGGATATGTCCGTTTTTACAGGCTACCGCTCTGTGGATTTACTATGCTCAGATTAAAACAAAAGAAGACAATATGGTTTATAGCCTGAATAAAACACGGTCATGGCTTATTCTGTCTATTGCCATTTTATTGCTAACTTGTGCTGTCGTTAGTCTTATTCTGATGATAATTTGGTACAACAATCCTACGGAATGGTTAGTTCGTTGGTATTGGAGAATCCCTATGATAATAACCGCATTGAGTGAAATATTGCTGATATTATTTTTAACTCTCAAAAATAAATAATCCCATGAGGCGTATTGTTTTTATTCCGTTCCTCGCGTTGGCTCTGTGTATAACAGCACAAGAGCCAAAGCCATACTTCGTTGCTCAGCAAATGCCGGATGCTTATCAGTTTATTCCTGCTCCACCCGAGCAAAATGACATGCGTTATGCATACGACACTGCACAATATCAATGGGGTAAACGGATGCGCAATACACCACGAGGAGAGAAAGCACGATTAGATGCAGAATATAGTTTGGAGCGTATGTCAAAGATATTTTCACCCATAATAGGCATGGAGATTTCGCAAGACAACACACCACAATTATGGAAATTGCTGCAAAATACGATAGCAACGGCAGAATGTGTTAATGACAATGCAAAAACGACATATATGCGCAAACGCCCCTATATGGTTTTCAATGAGCCGACACTTGTGCCGGAAGATGAAGAGGAACTGAGAAAAAACGGTTCTTATCCGTCCGGACATACCCTGTTAGGATGGACAACTGCTCTTGTTCTTGTTGAGATTGACCCTGATGTTGCAAACGAGATTATTAAAGAAGGGTATGAGTACGGACAAAGCCGCGTTATAGCAGGTTATCATTGGCAGAGTGATGTTGATATGGCGCGACTCGCGGCAAGTGCCGCATTTGCAAGAATACAGACAAGCAGGGCTTACCAAAAACAGCTACGCAAGGCACAACGAGAATTTTTTAAAAAGTCGAGATAGCTGCAATACCCGGCAACGAGTATATATTCTATTTCGCCAACGTAAAGAATGAGCAGGCACTCCTTTATGGTCACAGGTTTTACTATGACTCACAAAACAACATTATTTTAGTAAATTACTCAAACAAAAAGCAGGGCTGATTCCATCATGGGAGCGGCCCTGCTTTATCTCTTAAACATTTTGCAAACATAAAATCATCGTAAAATAATTATTTGTATAGTATCCTGAAAAGTTGTATCTTTGCACCATACACTGATAACTTTGAAAAGATATATGGCACAAAAAGTTTCTATTCGCTTCTATAAAGATAACAAAGTACGCGCGGTCTGGAACGATGAGCAGAACAAATGGTTTTTTTCCGTCTTGGACCTCATTGGTGCTATCAACCAACAGGACGATTACCAAAAGAATCGTAACTACTGGAAATACCTAAAAGCCAAATTGAAGGAAAGCGGGAGCGAAGTGGTTAGTGCCACTACCCAGTTGAGACTGCTTGCTCCGGATGGCAAGAGGCGTTTATCCGATGCGATAGACTATGATGGCGTAATCTCACTTGCTAAGTCTATCCCAAACAATAAAGCAACAGCTTTCCTCGACTGGTTCACTTATTCAGACAACTCAATAGATGGTCAGAGCCGAAAAAAAGCTTACACCTTATGGGAAAGTAATATCATCGCTGATAATGAAATTGGCACTGTCAAGGCTTTACAGAAGATTCATGCATACCTCTTTGGCGGTTTGTACGATTTCGCAGGAAAGATACGTACCAAAACTATTTGGAAAGACGGAACGCTCTTTTGCCGTGCCGAATATTTGCTGTATAACCTCAAGCAAATAGAACAAATGCCACAATCAACTTATGATGAGATTGTCAATAAGTATGTAGAGATGAATATGGCACACCCTTTTATGGAGGGCAATGGTCGTAGCACACGTATCTGGTTGGATCTGATTTTTCGCAAATCACTACGTAAATGTGTCGATTGGAGTATGATCGACAAGAAGATATATCTGCGTGCTATGCATGCCAGTACTACCGATTCAAAATATATTAAGTCCTTGCTATTGCAAGCTCTTACCGACCAAATCAACGACCGCGAACTTTTTATGAAAGGTATAGATTATTCATACTATTACGAGCAGGAGGAGTAAAGCCGTCAATAAAAGCACGCTGATTATTTTGCAGGCATTTGCATCTTTGTTTTTTACTATAGTTTCCTGTGTATCCGACAAAAGTTTACTTTTGGCGGATTATCCGGAACAATAAAACATCACTATAATCTGTTAAATCTGTTAAATCTGCGGGAGATTTCATTAAGAGGTCGCCTGTAGTATGCTTTAGTTTTTTATTCAAAATGTTGCCATATTAAAATAATTATTGTATCTTTGCGCATACATTAATTTATTCTAAAATTTTTACGTTATGATTGAAGTCCTGAAATATACCCTGCCTGCTCTTATCGTATTGCTCGCAGCATGGATGGTGCTCTATAAACTGCTTCGTGAGGAGCGCGAGCGCCGTTTGCTTGAACTACGCAAGCAAGACCGTAATATCACCATACCAATTATGCTTCGTGGCTACGAGCGTCTGACCTTGCTGCTCGAGCGTACTACGCCCGAACACCTGTTGCTCAACTGCGACTTGCAGAATATTACGGCTACCGATCTGCAACGCCAACTATTGCAGACTATCCGTTTGGAGTTCGACCATAACGTCTCGCAGCAGGTGTATGTGTCAGACGAGGTATGGGCTGCCGTGGTGATAGCTAAAGAGGAAATGCTGCGTTTCGTTTCGGAGACGCGTCAGCAACTGCCTGCCGAGGCTACAGCATTGCAGTATGCCAATACTATGATGCAGGCTTATAGTCTGAATGGTGAAACTCCATCGCAACAGGCACTGCGGTTGCTTAAAGCTGAAGCAAGAAAGTTGTACTGAGAAAGATAAGAGGTGAAAGAAAAATCAGTACAATCCGTAATGAAATCCGTCTAATCCGTGGGAGATAAAAAAGTGAATGGTGGAATTCTGAATGGTGGAATTCTGAATGGTGGAATGGTGAAAGAAGAAATCTTCATTTAGCATTATATCTGAATAACAAATGAAAAAGTGCTTGCTGCTAATATTGTTTCCGGTATTGTTTATGGCATGCAAACCTGATACCGAGTGCCGTACGTCGGTAGATATAGGTATGCAAGTGGTGTTTGCTATCGATTCGTTGCAAGGCGACACCATGCAGGTTAACCTTACTTCGATAGACAGCATAACAGTGCAAGGGGTAGGCAACGACTCGTTGCTTTACGACAACGACAGGAAAATCAGTAATATCTTCTTGCCGCTGAAAACCGATGCTAATTCCACCGTGTATGCACTTAGTGCCTACAACAAAGAGGACACTCTGTATATTGAACACGACAATAATGTTACTTTCGTTTCGTTGGCGTGCGGATGTAATGTCTATCACACCATCACCGCAGTGACTCATAAGGGTGGACTTATCGACTCGATAGTAATGCTTAATGCATCTGTCGAAAGTTATAAACAGGATAATGTCAGGCTGTATATGCATTTGAGGAAATAATGAAAGGGATAAAAAATTTCACACAAACAGAATAGATTTCTGAATGGTGGATTTCTGAATGGTGGATTTCTGAATGGTGTGGGTTAAGAAAATTATACACCGAAAACACAAATTGGGCAGATGAAACAGAAAATATGTTGTCTAACCTCTAACCTCTAAACACTAAACTCTACCCGCTTCTTGCTTCGTAGATTATTGCTCATATTATGTGTCGCGTGTTGGTTGCCTGTGTTGGCAATCGAATATCCCGACTCGTCGATATATCAGGGTTTGAATCTGAAACTCGACCTTGGTAACACTGTCTTCGAGTTGGCTCGTTCGCGCACGGCAATACAGAGCTATGAGGCATTGCTCAATGTTAACCTGATGCATCGCTATTATCCAACCATCGAGTTGGGATATGCTCAGGCCGACCTCTCAGCAGCCAGTGGGTCTTTTATGGGGAAGGGTGGGTTTGCACGCATAGGTCTCGACCTTTCGGTGCTGAAGAAACAACGGAAAAACAACTTCTTATTAGTGGGTATCCGTGTAGGTACTGCCGTTCAGGGCTGCTCTACTAAAGGGGTGATTCTGGGTAACGATTATTGGGGGTATCACACCATCGACTATAATAACCGTGTTCGTGCCGATGCATGGGGCGAAGTAGTGGCGACGGTGCAGGTGCAGGTTTACAAGTCGTTTCACATGGGCTGGGCTGTAAGATATAAGATGTTGTTCTCGCGCGGAAAAACAGGCTCGCTGACAGCATATTATATCCCCGGTTTCGGCTACAAAGACGATTCGAGTTTCTCGTTTAACTATTACATCGGTTGGAAGATTTAGAAGTTGATTCTTAATTTTAGTCTTTTAGTACTAACAATTATAAATTTATTCTTATGACTCCCACATTAATCGACTTGAACGACTATGTTCGTACCGGTGAGGGTGCGAATGGGGCAAGTTATAACCACAAGACCGACCCGAGGATAATGCTAAAGCTTTATTTTCGTAATTTCGAGGCGGCAGAAAAAGAGTTAGAATTAGCAAAGAAAGTTTATGCTATGGGTATTCCGACTCCTGAGCCGGGCGACCTCGTAACCGATGGTAAGCAGTTAGGAATACGCTTTATGCGGTTGGATGGCAAGCGCTCTTACTCGCGCGCCTGCGGCGATGAACCTAACAGAGCCGAAGAGTATGCCAGAGAGTTTGCCCGATTGTGCAAGAAACTTCATCGAATACATGTTGACACTACGCAGTTCGAAAGTGTTAAGTCGCGGCTCTATCACTTACTCGACAATAACGAGTTTTTCAGCGACTATCAGAAGCAGAAAATTCACGATTTCATAGCCGCAGCACCCGATGCCGACACCGCTATACACGGCGACCTCCAATTCAGCAATGGTATCTTTACCGAATCTGAAGGAGTGCGCACACCTTATTTCATCGACTTGGGCGACTTCTGCTATGGTTATCCGATGTTCGATGTTGGTATGGTTTATTTATGCTGCTGCCTGAACGACGAACAATGGACGATGACCCAGTATCACATGTCGAATGCAACAGCTGCTCGTTTCTGGGATGCCTTCGCCGACGAGTACTTCCTCAAACAAGATTGTCCGGTGGCTGCCTACGGACCCGGTGCAGATATGGAACAAATAATGAAAGAGGTGAAGATATATGCCGGACTGAAAACTTTGATAATTGAGCGCGACACTCACTGCCCAATGCCGCAGTTCCGTGCTATGCTCGAAGGAACAATCTACTAAAAA
>JAFSTG010000061.1 GCA_017450605.1 Paludibacteraceae bacterium
ACTCTTACGAGCGAAAGCGCTCAAAGACATAAACATATAAAACATTGTTAAATCAAATCCGTTTACTCAAAATATCAATATAATTGACTAAATATCCGTTGATTATAAAACTAATATAATATTTTAAGTGGACACTAATGATTTTATATGTTTTGTAGTTCAATATTTTTATACTATTTTTGCAACACTTTCACCCCTCTAACCACTAAACTCCAACTAAACTATTACCACTCTCATGTTTCTCAACGATTACATCAATCAACATTTGCCTGCCGAAGCAGATTATCTTGCCCGAATTACCCGAGACACTTATTTGCACCAACTAAACCCTCACATGCTTAGCGGGCATGCTCAAGGGCGCCTTCTCAGTATGCTTTCTAAAACGGTAGCGCCACTGCGAATACTCGAACTCGGAACTTTCACCGGCTATTCGGCACTATGCCTCGCCGAAGGTTTAATACCAGACAACAATGCGCAACTAATTACTATTGAGCATAATGATGAGTTGGAGCAGACAATACTCGACAATTTTGCAGCCTCGCCTTACGCAAACCGAATAAGTTTGCTAATCGGAGACGCTCTAACGGTCGTCGGGCAGCACAAAAATGATTGGATAAATTCATTCGACCTTATATTCATAGATGCCGACAAAAGGCAATATCCGGAATATCTTGAAGCGGTATTGCCACTACTAACCTCACGCGGACTACTTATTGCCGACAATACTTTGTGGGATGGACATGTAGCAGAAACAAGTTACGACCACGACAAACAAACATTAGGACTCCGACGATTCAACGATATGGTAGCAAGCAATCAAAACTTGTACTGCGCCATCATCCCAATACGCGACGGCATAACACTAATAAAGAAAGTTTAGAGTCTGGAGTTTCTACTCTCCTAACCTTTCATCTTATCAAATCCCTTACCAAACACTCCTGTTACATTCGACTGACTGACGAAGGCATCCGGATCGATAGAGCGGACTATGCGGAAAATCAACGAACGCTCGTGCTCACGTGCCATTACCGTAACCACTTTCACGGGTTGCTGCGAATACCAACCTGTACCATCTAATATAGTAACACCGCGGTGAACATGCTCGTTTATCGACGATGCTATCTCTGCATAATGCTTCGATACTATCATAAACTGAACTGATTGGTGCATACGCGACATAAACCAATCGAGTGCAAGAGTGTATGATACCGTCATACACAAACCATAGAGTATGCGTTTTATCTTGAAGTCGCTGACATCGGTTATAATCTCCGCCATCGACTCTGGAACCGGAAGGAAATATGAACTTGCAATAATAATAAAATCGCAGTATATCATCACGCGGCCAAGCGACACATCCTTATACTTATTCACTATCATGGCTATTATATCGGTGCCGCCCGACGAGCCATTATTGAGCATAGCTATACCAAGACCTATACCAAATACCACACCACCTACTATACATGCTGTTACCGGCTCCTCTATAAGAGGCACGGTGCGAGTGGGTATCACGCGATACCAAAAAGCAAGAGCAAACACACCCACTATTGTACGAACACAGAAACGCCAGCCAACTGTCAGAATAGCAATAATCAGTAGGATGACATTAAACACTAACGACGACAACCACAAAGGTATTGCACCTCCATATTCGGCAAACAACGTGGGAAACATGCCCTTACTTGCATAAAATAACAACGAGCATATTCCCGTCAGTCCGCCACCTACTACGTTATGAGGTATGAAAATCCAGTTCACCATAAGGGCAAACGGGAATAATCCTAATATAATACCTAAATACTCGCGAATAGCAACTGCAGGACGAGTCTTGTAATACGACTCGAGAGTGTTTTTTACCGAACTGATATGTGTGTAGTTCATAGATATGTAACTAAGAGTTCAATATGTAGAGACGTGATGGTTATAAGCGTATATTGATCCGCGGCAGGCGGACGACAAAAGCAACATTGCTGTTTTTTTTAGAACACCTCAGTCAGGCTTCGACTCGCTTCACGTGTCATTGTTGTGTTTACAGTTGCAAAAATACGCTATTTTTTAGATTGACACAAATATTTTTTCTCAACAAATTCAAAAAATAACAAAACATTTCTTAAATATTGCGAAAATCAAAAAAAAATTATAATTTTGCCCCGATAATGTGAGAAATCTAATTTAACATTATTATAAATCAATTAAAATCTAATGCGTATGAAAAAACAACTACTTCTTGCTGCACTCTTCGCAGCATTTGCAGTTATGCCGGCTATCGCTCAAGACAAGCCGACTTCCGCTCCCGCCAAACCGACTCTCAGTTCGGAAAATGTGTTGGCTCTTTACTGCTCAACTTATTCTGCTACCCCTACCCTTACTAACAAGCAATGGGGAGCACAAAACTACGAGACTCTCACTCTCGACGGCACCAACGTCATCTTCACACCGGCTATGGCGTGGGAAGCTTTTGCTGTTACAACCGACGAATCTACTATTGATGTAAGCGAGTATGAAAAGATGCACATCGACCTTTGGGTTCCGCAGGCTTCGAAACTCAACATCAAGATTGAAGGTCCTACATTCCAGAACAGTATTTCTTTCACTCTCAACGAAGGCTGGAACACTATCGACTGCGACCCGGCTTGGTGGAACAAAGAAGATGCTACCTACGATTGGAAAGACCTCAAGTACATTATCTTAGAGCAGTATAAACTCGCCGACGGCGAAACATCGGCAGAAGGAAAAGCTCTTGCTCTTACCAACATATATTTCTGGAAGACGCCGGCTCCTATAGGCGACAAACCAACCTCTGTTCCTGCAGCTCCTAATCATGCAGAAAATAATGTTCTGGCTCTGTTTAGTACCACCTACTCCGCTACTACTCTGACTGCAAAATCGTGGGGTGTTCAGAATTGGGAAACACTCGACATCAATGGTACTGCAGTAATGTACACTCCTACTATGGCATGGGATGCTTTTGCCCTGAACGCTGAAGATAACTCAGGAGATGTTAGTGCTTACGAGAAACTGCATGTTGACCTTTGGGTTCCGCAGGCCTCGAAAATGAACATCAAGATTGAAGGTCCTTCGTTCCAGAACAGTATTTCTTTCACTCTCAACGAAGG
>JAFSTG010000062.1 GCA_017450605.1 Paludibacteraceae bacterium
AAAGAGTGTGAATTTAGATATAATCATAAACAACAAAATATATACATTTTACTACTAAATAACTTTAGAAATAGACCTCTAAAGTTGTCTTGAACCAAAAAATAATATGCCAGGTGGTATGTACATTGTAAGAGTTACGTGCAAGGGCGCTCTGATTGGAATGGAAAAATTTATAGTACATAGATAGTAAGCAATACCAAAATAATGTATTTTCAAAATTGATATTCGTAAACTAAAAACAAATATAAATAAAAGCCATTATGAAAAAGTACAATTTCAATGCAGGACCAAGTATCCTGCCCGATGAAGTAATTCGTCAAACAGCTGACGCAGTAATCGACTTTCAAGGCGAGGGTCTCTCAATTTTGGAGATTTCTCACCGCGCCAAGTATTTCCAACCTGTTGTTGATGAAGCCGTAGCACTATTCAAGGAAATATTTCATATTCCTGAGGGTTACAGCGTGGTATTCTTAGGAGGCGGTGCTTCGTTGCAATTCTGTATGGTTCCATTCAACCTCATGGAGAAGAAATCGGCTTACCTTAACACCGGCGTGTGGGCAAAGAAAGCACTTAAAGAAGCCAAAGGTTTTGGCGAGGCTATGGAAGTAGCAACTTCGGCTGACGCCAACTTTACTTTCATTCCTACCGACTACACAGTACCGCAGGATGCCGACTATTTCCATATCACAACCAACAATACCATATACGGCACAGAGATATCAGATGCCAAACTTGCCGATATCTACCGCAAGAAAGGTAACGTTACTTTGGTAGCAGATATGTCGTCGGATGTGCTGTCACGACCAATAGATATTTCGCAATACGGACTTATCTACGGTGGTGCACAGAAGAATCTTGCTCCGGCAGGTGTTACTTTCGTGATTGTAAAAGACGAGATTTTAGGACATGTAACACGCCATATTCCCACCATGCTCGACTACCGCACTCATATTGACGGCGGCTCGATGTTCAATACTCCTCCTGTTCTGCCTATTTACTCGGCTATGCTTACGTTACGCTGGCTCAAAGCAAACGGCGGCGTGGAAGCTGCAGAGAAACGCAATATTGAAAAAGCCGCACTTCTCTACGACTGCATCGACCACTCTAAGATATTCACAGGAACGGCAAAAGAGGAAGACCGTTCGCGCATGAATGTATGTTTCGTTCTTAAACCCGAATACCAAGACCTGCAAGACGACTTCTTCAAGTTTGCTACTGCCAAAGGCATGGTCGGTATAAAGGGACATCGCTCGGTAGGCGGTTTCCGTGCTTCGCTCTACAATGCCATGACGATTGATGGAGTAAGAGCACTTGTTGATTGCATAAAGCAGTATGAAAACAACTTATAAAAACATATAGTTATGGGTTCATATATAACATATCGCGCTCCGAAGCATAACGAAAAAGCACCAGAAAATATATTTTTAACTACACTTGTAAACAAAATGAAAATACTTATTGCAACCGAAAAGCCTTTTGCCAAGGTGGCAGTCGAAGGCATACGCAAAGAGATAGAAGCCGCAGGTTACGAACTTGCTCTTCTTGAGAAATACACAAGCAAGCAGCAACTATTAGACGCTGTGAGTGATGCTGATGCTCTCATCATACGCTCTGATTTAGTTGATGCAGAAGTATTCGATGCCGCAAAAAAACTCAAAATTGTTGTTCGTGCCGGTGCGGGCTACGACAATATCGACCTTGTTGCGGCTACATCACACGGAGTTGTTGCAATGAACACACCCGGTCAGAACTCGAACGCAGTCGCCGAATTGGCTCTCGGAATGATGGTATATGCCGTTCGCAACTTTTACAACGGCACTTCCGGAACGGAACTTAAAGGCAAGACACTCGGTATTCATGCCTTTGGCAATGTAGGAAGAAACGTAGCACGCATAGCAAAAGGTTTCGGCATGAACGTATTGGCATACGATGCTTATTGTCCCGACGAGGCGATGACAGCAGCAGGCGTAACACCTGTTCACTCGGCAGAAGAGTTATACGAGAAGTCAGATATTGTTTCGCTACACATACCCGCCACGCCTGAGACAAAGCAGTCGATTAACTATGCCCTACTCTCACGTATGCCCAAAGGAGCACTGCTTGTGAACACTGCACGCAAAGAGGTCATTAATGAGGAGGAACTAATCTGCTTGATGTCGGAGCGACCCGACTTCAAATACGTAACCGACATTATGCCGGCTTCTGATATGAAGATGCACGAGTTGTTTGAAGAGCGCTATTTCTCGACACCTAAGAAAATGGGAGCACAAACAGCTGAAGCAAACATCAACGCAGGCATCGCTGCCGCAAAACAGATAGTTGACTTCTTCACCACAGGCAATACACGCTATAAGGTGAACTAAATTGCCCCCGTAGAGACGAGTCGAAAAGCCTCGTCTCTACGGAAACTGAAACAACAATATTGAAAGAAAACGAGTCGAAACCTCGTCTTTACGGAACAGCATTATGCGCAAATATCTATACTCACTTTTACTTCTTACTTGTACGGTTGCACTAACTGCGCAGAATTTCGTATCGGTAAGTGGCAAGGCTACCCAACTGCCATCACCTTCAGGTGGGGTTGACTACGTGTTTATTTTTGCAGACCTCAGCGATGCAGAAATAAAGACAACGGCTAACGCCAACTGGTACATCTACAACGAGAACGACTCTACTCTTGTGCAAAGCGGAGTGGATTATCTTTACCCCGAAGATAATACTGGCTATATAGTCTCCGATGGTACAAACAGAGTATTGTTTTGGGTTATCGACTACTCTAAATATCGACTCACGCTCAGAAATTTAAATGTTGACTACAACTACAATAGCCGTTGCGAGTTTACTCAACTTCTTCTTGATGCTGATATTCCTCAGATGTCGTATAAGACGCTTGATGGCAGAGTAAGAAAAATCGACCGCGAATGTATAATCACTTTCAATTCGCTTGCATGGGGAGGCGAACAATGGCAAGATTCGCTATGCACCGAAGAGCATACCTTGCAGAATACTATGGTTGTAGGCGCACCTCTGCAGAACACAACGTTCACTGTTTCAGCCGACCAGTTTGCAGAGGCACTTGGTTTTACTAAAGATTCGCTACAGACCGACATATATCAGGCTATTGCAGTGGCTGCCCACCCCACCACACTCACTACCGTGCGCGGCACGGAAAGCGAAAATCAGCGTACTAACGAACTCGAACGTCCTATTGAGACAACACAGTTAGAAGGTTCGGCTCCGCTCGATATCCTATTCCGAGCCAATGCGAACATTCCCATTACTCAGTATTACCAATGGCGCATATATAGAGGCACTGAACTGATAGTGCAACGCACCGACGACGAACACCGTTACACTTTCGATAATTATGGCGAGTACCGGGTAGTGTTAGTGGTGAGCAACGACTATTGTGAGTCTGACTCGATGGAGATAAACGTGTCGGTAGCATTGTCGCAACTATTAGTGCCTAACGTGTTTACACCCAATGGCGACGGACAAAACGATGAGTTTCGGGTAAGTTATCGCTCGATTATCGAGTTTGAGTGCTGGGTGTATAACCGCTGGGGAAAGTTGGTGTATCATTGGACTGACCCTGCCAAAGGATGGGATGGCAATATCAATGGCAGACCAGCTGCCGAAGGAGCCTACTATTATGTTATACGTGCACGAGGAGCAGATGCCGAAGCCGGTGCCAAATACCATAAGGCAACGAAGAAGAATCCAATGTCGGTGGGGGTATATCAACTCTCGGGCGACATCAACCTCATACGCGGGAGTAATAAATGAGACATACATTTCACTTTTTATAATCCTAATATGTGA
>JAFSTG010000005.1 GCA_017450605.1 Paludibacteraceae bacterium
ATTTGCAAGAACATGTCGCAGTCGAAGTTATCATGCTCGCGCCACGACACTGCTATCACCTTATATCCGAATTCACGGAGTTTGCACACCTGCCCCCAAAGGAGCTGATTGTCACCAAGCAGTACAAAATAATCTTTTTTCATTGTCTCCTTCTATGCTACTTTTGCATGAAGGAGAGCGCTCATTATATGCGAATTACCCCCCCCATGGGGATTTTATTATCATTCGTATCTAACTTCCTTACGAAACGTGCCGGATTGCCATACCATAGCTCGCCGGCAGGTACGTCATGAGTGACGACGCTACCTAAGCCTATCATGGCGTTCTCGCCTATCGTGATGCCGCACATTATCGAACTGCCGGCACCGATGCTCGCTCCGCGTCGGACTATCGTCTTCTCTAATATCCACTCTTTGTTTTTGGCACGCGGATAGCGGTCGTTGGTAAACGACACGTTGGCTCCTATTTGAACGTTGTCTTCAATGATGACGCCATCCCAGAGCTGAACGCCGTTTTTTATCGTTACGTTATTACCGACGACAGCTCCGTTCTCGATGAAGCAATGAGAACAGATATTACAGTTCTCCCCAATCTTAGCCTTAGGAAGAACCACGCAATACTGCCAGATATTTGTTGATTCAGGTACCTCAGCCTGACAATCAGATAATGGATGTGTCATTGTTTTTATACTTCAGAAAATCATCATAATCTCGGATGTAGTCGGCGGCATCATAATGTTCGCTGGCGAGGCATAGGAGGACAGCACCGGATGAGAAATCGTCCAAGTCTCGCCATATCCCCGGAACTACGAGCAGACCATAGTAAGAGCGATTGAGCGTGAAAGCTTTCTTATTCGTGCCGTCATCCAAAGTGACTGTAAATGAGCCATTCGCAGCAACTATCAGTTGATACAACTCTTTATGCGCATGCGCACCACGGCTCTCACCTCCAGGTACATCATAAAGATAATAAATGCGCTTGATATCGAATGGCACATCAGCGCCACTCTCAATAGGCGTTAGATTTCCGCGTGGGTCAGATATCTTGCGAAGATCAACGATTCGACAGTCGTCTATTGTTGTGTGCTTCATAGTTAAACATTTTTAGTTGAGATATGTTTCGAAGAAGATACCATTAATCTCACAATTGTTATACACTCAATAATTGAAAACAATAATTTTCACAGCACAAAGGTAATACTTTTTTCAATAACCCGCAAATACCACCAACTCCGATAGCGTGGATACAATATCGAAATGCAAGGAGTCCGGCAGTCAGTGGCTACGCCGACATACCCTACTCTAACCCTGAAGCCTACAGTGCCTCTATTCCCTGCTTGCGATATGCATATTCTTTGTAGAAATGAAACGCTACGAAATGGAGCCATGAGTGCATGAAACGCTGCGCTTGGCAATAACGAGGTTCGCCAGCAAGATGTTTGTAACGTTTCATCAACTGCCCGGCTTCGCGATATTGCAAACGATGTAAATACAATAGAAACTCTTTATAAAACTCGTAGTCCTGCAGTTGTTGTTCGGTAAAACAAGCATCTTCAGGGAACAACTCGTTCAAGTATCGCCGAGTGTCAGCAAGTCCATGGTGATAACTAAGGTACTTGGGATGTTCAAAAGGGACGAAAGTAGCTGACTCTTTATATATACGATAGGTGACAAGCAGGTCAGGAAGGCATGCAAAATGTGAGTACTGCGACCAGATAGCTTGTATAGGGTAGTCTTCCACAGGCAACTTCCTACGCACTATCTCGTCAAAGTCGATGACATCAAGCATCTGGCGACGTATCATCATACCGACAGGTTTAAAGTACACCCCACCCTTGTAGTCGGCAGAGAAATAGAACTGCTTTGCCTGGTCGGTCTCGGGTGTGACTATGGGGTTGAGTCCGGGATCTTTGCGGTTTTGCCGAACAAAGAACTTATATCCATTGGACCCCATTACCCCCACTTCGGGATGTGATAGCAAGTAGTTGAGTTGCTTTTGGAAAGCGTTGTCATCAGAGTAGAAATCGTCGCCGGCGATGTCGGCTATGTACTCGCCGGTGCATGCCCGCAGAGTACGGAAGTAGTTGGCGGTGATACCGAGGTTATGCGGACCGCTAAGCAACTTAACATTATCAGGATATTGGTCCGCAAATCGCTGACAGATGCTAAGAGTTCGGTCGGTTGAGCAATCCTCACCTATGACAAGTTCAAGTTCGAAATCACCTTGCTGACAAAGGATACTATCAAGTGTTTGTGCAATAGTATCTTCCTGATTATAAGTAATGACTGCTACTGATATTTTTGTTTTATTTGACATAAATATATTATTCTATACGGATTTGATGGACACAACTGTTTTTAATGTCCATATTTCAAATTTCAAAATTCGGAATCCACAGATTTATCATATTATATTTATTTTTTACTCTAAATAATAGGGAATGCAACCTCAAAACTGCCTGTTGTAAACCGACGTTCATTCAAACTTATAACCAGCAGCTAAGCAGCCTTTATTCTAATATTTTTTTCTTCAATGTTACTGTTTTATAAACCAACTTTCCGAACCATCGCGGAGTACGAAAAATCCAGCGGTATTTAGGATGAATATCTTGATAACGTAGCTTCTTTACCACTATATCTGAATCGTGCCGCTCTTGTTCTGTAC
>JAFSTG010000063.1 GCA_017450605.1 Paludibacteraceae bacterium
AGCGTAGATGTAATATCATCGCCGGGCCAGGATTTTTACTTTGACAGTATATTAGCCTTACCGTCAATCATCTCCCAAGCATAAGCATATACCGACGACCATCCTGCTACTGCAAACCTCACCTTGACGGTCTGCTCCTGAGAATCAGGTAGCGGCTCGAAGTTGGCAGTAAGGGTTATGTCGTCATCCATGGTAACGGTGCGGAAAGCATCTTTCTCACCGTCTGACCACCCGATGAACTGATAGTCTTTGTTTGCTGTGGCATGAATCTTAACTGGCGTGCCGGCAGCAAACTTGCCGCCTACGCTCACCGTGCCCATCTTCGCGTCATTAACAAGCAAAGTAAGGGTATAATATGCAGGAGTTGATGGTTTTTTCCAAGCAAAAACCTCAGGACTGCTCAAGTCGAGAAATACAACTTTTAGATTGTTTTCCTCAGCAAGATAGTCGCTTATAAGCAAATTTGGCATGGCGTTGCCACCTTCAACATAGATTATCTCGTTGTCCCATGTACCTGCCTCGCGGAACTTGAACTCGTCGGTCTCATTCGCCGTGATACCTGCAACATAGGTATTATTGCCCTGACTCACCATTTTCACTGCATGCTCATCCCAGTTGCCAAACGACCCAAGAACCTCAACACCGGCCTCAGGTGCACCATCAGGCACTATTACGGTTACAATGATATCATAAGTCTCTTTGCCACATAAAGTATAACGGTATTGGGAATCGTTAAAATAGAAATTTAGAGTCTGGTTAGTCTCACCTCCCGGAAGGACAATATCATCAAGCGGTTTCCAAGTCCATGTTTTCTCATCAAAATACTCTAAACGATTGTTTTTGTCGGTTGCTTCGCAGAAGTTAAACTTATGTCCTTCAACGTCGTTGATAGTAGTAACGTAGTAAGTTCTCGCCTTGTCGTCAGTTATTTCAAGCATATTTGTTATTTGCCAATCGTTGAAGTCGCCCGTGATGGCAGGTCTGAAGTTCTTACCCGCACAATAAGGGTTGTAGAGAGCGATGCGATATTCATGAGACGAAGGCTCCTCTGTGATTTCTGATTTAGACTTAGATGATGGTGTAGAGTTGAAATTGTCAGCTCGTAACACACCAACACTTCCTAAAAAGAGTAACAGAACGGTAATATTTCTAAGTACTGATTCCATAGCATTTTTTCAAATTGAATTGTGCCCCTACCTCACTACTATTTTGTGCCGTTTAGTGGTTGAGTCGGTCTTGACGGTCATAACATACACACCTTCGTGGGCGGGCATTACGACTGTCTGCTCGCCTTCGCCTAATGCAGTAGTGCTATAGAGCGTACCCGAGAGGGTATAGAACGATACTTGCGACGGCTCGGCGAAGCGGCGGCTTATACGCTGCGCTGTACCTACGATGGTGGGGAATTGCTGAATATCTTGTCTTACAACGGGTGTTATAGGGCAAGTGTTGAGTATTACACCATCATCGCGCGTGAGGCGTGCGTAGTAGGTAGCATTAAGGTCGAGTTGGCTACCCTCCAAATAGAGATAAGGTCCGTTAGCGCCTGCTATAGGAGTGTCATTGCAATACCATTGGAAACCCGTGAAATGATAGCCGCCATTGTAATTCTCAGAGAGAATAGCTATCACGTCGTTCCATTTCTGCTGCAGAATAGTGTCGGCGTAATTGACGGTCAGCGTCACGTCTTTCTCTACATTACCGCTAATAGTATCCACAAAACCGACTGTTATGTTATATACATTAGGAGTTATCGGCTGCGGCACCGGAAGCGTAATATACGGTTGTGTTATCAGGGTAGGAGTCTCTCCAACCGCAGCGAAAGGTGTGGCATCAGCCTTTAGATAATAATAGTCGGAGAATCCCTTAATGAAACTAAATGGAAGGGTAAGCGAATTTTCGTCGGCACACAGCACGTAGTTTCTATCCATATCCACCTCAAGGATATCATGAACACGCAGTATGAGGTGAATAGAGCTGTCGCATCCGGCTATTAGCGTAGGAATCACAGCATCATATTCTCCTGCTGTGCTCAGCCGGCGTGTACCTGTTCCATCTTCGTTGGGGAAGGTATAGAACTGGTTATCGAGAATAGTTGCACGTATGGTGTCGAAAGTAGGCTCAGTAAGACGAATATCAAGGTTAACGATACTATCGCATCCGGTATAGGCTACCAGCGTGTCGCGATAGAAGGTAGGCTTGGTGAATACAGAGTCGCCATACTGATAGCCAATGGTGGTACAACCGATGACGAGCGAGTCGGTGAAGACAGTGCCGATAGGCGGAATATAGACAAGCGAGTCGAGCACTTCGGGAGTACATTCGCCAAGGTAAGCATATTGCTTGACATGAAACCATCCGCCCTCGTTAGGGAAGACATGCTTGGTGGTGCCCACCTCAGCCATGGTGCCGTCGTCGAATTCCCATGTTACGTAATCCACCTTCATGTCGGTAGGAGTAACCTCGCCTGTTACCTGACTTATATCAACCACATTGGCAGTACTACGGAAGGTGTAGATATTCTGACAATCTTTAGGTGTAAACTCCATGGTGAAGTCGGGATGCGGATAATATGGTCGTGCCGAAGCTCGCAGCGTGAAATAGCAGGTTGTATCGGCAGCAAACATAAGGTCAACACAATAGCGGTTGTCGTCGTTGACATCGACCTCGTAGATACGGTCGCGACTGACTATTTTCGACCAATCGAATAGTTGTCCGAAAATCGGGTCATGCAGGTCTTTCTCGTCTTCTTGATGATACCATCTGTATTTGAAGCCATCGGGAGCCACAAACGAGGTATTTACTTCTCCGCATCTTAGTCCGTCGAGCGCTGAGGTGCCGCACGAGAGGGTGAAATAAGCATATCCGAAGTGTCCGGTTGCATTGCAATCGTAGGTTGTCAGGCGGATGATAAGGTCCATTCCATCGTATTCCTCGAGGTTAAGACCTACCGTAGTCCAATCTTTCCAGCGTATGTCGGCGCATATACCACTTTGAGGCGGTCGGCGTTCCATTTTTCCCATCGGCTCGGTATGCCAACCTTCTCCCATCTGTACACCTGATGAAAATACAGCGTCGTAGCAATTGCCGAGCGAGTTGCCGTGTTCATCGAGTATGTCGAGAGTAAAAGCAGGGTTCGCCACATCGTAGTTCTGAATGTCTTGCTCTGTTTTTCCACTATCGTGATTAGGAGCCTCAAGCACAAGTGCGTATTTAAGACGCAGCATCTGTGCTTTATTTTTGTCGGCATGCATGCGGAATTCCACTCGCTCACATTCCGAGCCTATTATATCGTTACCCAATCTGACAACGGCAATATCCTCGTCGGGCACTACCTTGAGTTTGTAGTTGGTGTAGTAGTCGTACTCGTCGTGGTCGAAGTGGATAGTATGTCGCGACAACGCATCTTGGTAGCCGTAGTCAACCCTTTTATGTTCCCAATGGAAGAACGGAGTACGGGTGTCGCGCACCAACAACTGATAGAAAGGCATTTCGCCCGGTCCGACATAGCAGTTTTCGTCTGACATGGTAAAGTAGTCGATACACAAACTCTGCGGATAATAGACAAACTGAGTGAGCATTTGCGGCATACTCATCATATTACCTTCGCAAACAGAACGCACATAAACATCAGTTTCGCCTTGTGCCAAGCCGACAATAGTAATAGTGGTGTCGGCAGTGGTGCGATATATCCAACGATTTTCAAGATGCGAGAATATGCGAATATCATATCTTTCAACCTGACAATCGTTCCATATCAACTGCACGTTATTGTTGTTCTGTGTGGTATCTACCACCAACTGCAACATGCTCGGCATAGGACATGCACCGGAAGGCACAATAGAGATGTTATCGATTGATGCTGACGGATTTCGCACTGTACCATTACCCACATTCCACAGGAAAGTAATTCGCAAAGGCTCGCCTTCCGACTCGAACTCGGCAGTGGCCGTTCTCCACGACATTCTGCCGTTAAGCACAAACCCGCCATCGTCGGTGAGTTCACAAAGATATGGCTTTAACCTGTCAGGAATACCGGTGTTGGGATTATAGTTAATGGGTATAGTCTTGTCTGCTAAGTCTTTTAAAGGTATAGCAGCAACATACAAACCCTCCAACTTAGTAATATTATCCCCGCGAGCCAACCAATCGAACGACATAGAATACTTACCTTCGATAAGGTCAACTTCGGTATATGCCATAATGCACGACGGTGTGGCACTATATGAGTTACTTACCCCATTATCTGCCGACACATACATGGCCTGCGACCCGTTACGAGTGTTGTTAACGGCAGAACCTATAACCCACTTGTGAGCTATCTGAGAGGCATATACACCCGACACTAATGTCCACTGAGCATTCTGCACCGCATTTTCAAAATCGCACGAATAAGAAGAGTTATTCTGAGCGCTGATAGAGGCAGCAAAAAGAATGGCTGTTACTATATATAATATCCTTTTAAACATAGGTTTATAGTGCTTTCAACTATTAAACTATTCAACTCAGTTATCTTACCACCAATACCTTATACGACTTTGGTTGGTCGTCTGAGGTTATGGTGAGTACATAATATCCTTCTCGGGCAGGGGCTGTTACTATGCCTTCGGCCTCGAATTTTTCTTCTTTTGCCACCATACCGAACGAGTTAGTCCAGCGGGCGCGACCTGCCTTATGCATCACAAACTGCTGACCGGTAAGCAGCAAGGTTGGTATATCGTTGTCGGCTACAGGTTGCGGACGCAACGGACAGATAAACAGTTCTACTCCGTCGGAAACACGTGTTACCTTAGCGCAGTAGTCTGCATTAACATCCAATCCACCCGGTTGATAGAGATAAGGCATTGTCTGACCCTCTATCGGCTGACCGTTCTTATACCACTGATACGACGAGAACTCATATCCGCCGTTGTATTCGGCATTTTTTATACCTAACACATCATTCCAGCGTTGCACGATAGTACTACTTGCATAGTTGATGATAAACGGCATCTCATATAACTGGTCACCACAACTTTGCGGCTGGTGGAAATGCAAAGTCGCCTTGTAGATATTAGGCGTTACTGTGGGTGCATACGGATAGATAAGCGAGGTCTGAGTATTGTCGTAAACCGTCATATTGGTAAATCCTGCAGCCTGCGCAAGCGCATCAAATGTAACCGAGAGCGAGTCGAATGCACCCTCCATAATGTTGAATGTGAAAATGAGGTTACTGCCATCGGCACAAAGCGAAGGCAGACTATCAACCGCCACACGCAACTTATCTACCACATTAAGTGTTAGGTTAACTACCGAATCGCAACCGGCTGCATTGGTGAGTTGTTGCACATATTCGCCCGAAGCCACATAACTGAAACCATTATAGATAAACGGCAAGTCGAGCGAACAAGCATTAACCGTCTCGTAGGTTGGTTCGCTACGTTTACTTACACTCAGGTTGAGCACCGTGGTACTATCGCAACCATATATATTCTTCTTCACATCGGTGTAGGTGCCTGCTCCCTTGACGAGTATTGTTTGAGGATAGAAATAGAAGAATGTGTCTTTCTGTTCGCATACCACCGAGTCGATAACAAACGGAGCGGTGTTGATACTCGGCACATAAACCACCGATTCCATAATACTATCGCAAGTGGAATTGCCAAGCATAGCACGCTGACGCACATACAGGGTATCGCCATTAGGATCACACTCTATCCAAGGCTCAATATCAGAATATTCGGTAAACTGCGTTTCGTTGGCATGACGGAATTCCCAACTTGCATCACATGTCTCACCTGTTTTCACTTCTCTGCCTCCCGATTTCTGAATCACATGACTTGTATTGCGGAATATCACATTCGACTTGCAATCTTTTGCATAGTAGATATAGTTATATTCGGGTACTGCATAGCGTGGCGACATCTCGGTGCTCAGATACATGCAACATTCGGTAGGTTCGCCGGTTATACCATCGAGCATACATGCCTTGCAGGTATATGTCTCGCGCGAAGGAGGAGCCGAGAACGAACGCTCTGTACCTACCACCCTGCCATGTGAGTCGGTCCATGTATAACTGAATCCTTCGGGGGCCTTTACATCAATGGTAGTAGCATCCAACTCACACTCGTTGGCTGTGTTTTCAAGTTTGGCATTAACGCAGTCGAGAGTGAAATAGGCGTAACCATAGTGTCCGCCACCGTAGCAGTCCCACGAGTGAACTTCCACCTGCACTGTTCTGCCATGATACGGTGCAAGGTTAAGACCTACCGACGACCAGTCTTTCCAGATACAAGAGTAATTCTCTTCGTTTCCATTTTTTTCAGGATTGTAAGAATTTTCACCTGTTAACGGATCTAAATAGCCGCGATACCAGTGTTGTTCTAATTCATTTGTCATCTCGTTGCTATACGAGAACTCAACTGTTCCGCAATTGGGGTCGATAACACGACCGTTCTCATCTAATATGCGAATAGAGAAACCTGAACGACCATTGGCTTCGGGGTGTTCGAGAACGATAGCATAATTAAGTACGAGAATTGCATTAGCTACCGAATCGACTTCATACTCAAATGTAATGCTCTCATTGCCATACATAATCTCCCAGTTACCTAACCGAACTGATACCTTTTCGTTTTCAGGAATGGCTTGCAAACCGGTAGGATTGCCGTAGAAGTCGGTAAGCATCTTGCCCTCATAATCGTACGAGTAGATAGTACGCGGATCTATATGTTGCTCTTTGATAACGGTATGTCTGCCCGACGAGTCGTCAATATCTAATGCAGGCCAATAACCTATGGTGTCTAATTTATTAGCGTTGTTCAGTCGTCCGTATCGGCATGTTACACCGGGGCGGTCGAGATGAATATAGTCAACACAATGATTCTCCGGACACCAAAACTCTATATCATTTATTACTGTCCATGCACTGGTGTCAGGTTCGGATGTAGCAGTTGCTCCACGAACTCGCACATCGTAGAAACCTTCTTCGCGAAGCTTGGTAAAGAACGACTGCTGACCATCGTCACTACGCGGCCAGTGAGTTCGAGAACGCCAATGAGAGTCATTCACTTCTTTATATTGTATCTCGAAGAACTTCAACGGACTATCCCAAGCAACATGGAGTGTCGAGTCCTCGCAGTTCATATATGCACTCAGATTTTCCGGACGTTTCACATTCGCCGAAGAAATCTGAATATTATCAATACATACTCCGCCCTGATGAGCAAGAGTATCGTTGACAAGGTCGTTGACCCAAATAAATAGAAGTATATATTTGCGCTTTGAGTTAGCACTACTTATTTTCACGTCTTCTGAGAGAGTTGCCGTTCGCCATCCTTTCGAACTGCCGTTTTTTGTAGCACAAAGGAAATCGACAGTATTGCCATCGCTCAATAGTTTTTGGCAACTCGTAGTAAGAGTCTTTGGCAAAGCAGCTGATGATGAACTTGCATACGAGGCAATGTCTAATCCCCAAGGATTAGTTGACGAGGCAGGAAGAAGAGCATCTTCCAAACCGAAATAAACATATAGTTCGGGCTTTACCGAGTCACTTGCACATTTCCAATCGAAAGAAATGTCATAACGCCCCATTCCCTTGGTTTCTGGAAACTTGAGTGTTCGGTAAGCATATACTATGTTTTGCGTGTTGCTGTAACTCGGTGTTATACCATTATTGGATATATACAGACTATATTGTCCGTCGCTGCTGGTGGAAGTGCCGCGAACCCATTGGTCTTTCGCATCAGGAGTACCGACGTTTACTTTCCATTCGTTCCACTCGTTGTCGTCTTCGAAACTCAGAGTACAGGGTATGTTGATATTTTGCGCACTTACGAATATCGAACAAATTACGAGCAGCATTGATATTGCATAATGTCTTTTCATAGACAATACGTTTTTAGAAATTTGACTTGTGTTCTGGTTTTTACATGGTATTTTTATGCCACGCTGTCTGCGCGTTAATCTCATAGTTTCAGTTCGGGTTAAAGTAATAAAACCGAAAGAGTATGCACCCCACTTGCGGGGTGCATACCTTTGGGTTCGATAGGTTTACTCGACAAGAACTCTGCCTACGAGTATTCTGCCTGTACCTGTGGTGAGGCGAACACTATATATACCGCTTTCGCGGAATCCATCGATTACAATAGGTGTCTTTCCTACTGCAGGAGTTGCTACAAGGCGACCTGCCACATCGAATATCTCAACTCTCATATTCTTGAGATCGTCGGTAGAGAACGAACCGTTTACGGTAACAGTCTGGTTACGCTCTATCAGGGTAGGCGTGATATTGAGCTGACCCGTTGCACTGTAGTTATCTACACTTGTATCATCGAGAATATACAAACGATGGAAGATTGTTATCTCGCACTCGTCGTAGTTGGTCTTAACGGTGTCGCGATACTCGCCTGGAGTCGTACCCATCGGGTAAGTAATCTTGCCGGCATACGGACTGAAGAACGGCAACTGACTTGCAAGGATGGTAGTGTCGATATGCAACTCATTATTCTCCAATTCAGTGAGTATGAGAACCACAGTGCTATCGCAACCAGCCTCGGTCTTACCGCTAAAGGTATAAGTACCCGGCTCGCTTACATCGAAACCGTTTCTATGATATCCGGCACCAACACAAGTAAATGCCCTGATAGTATCAACTACAGCCGCACTTTCTGTGAGCACAAGAGTTACTACCGAGTCGCAACCGGCAACTGCCTTCAAAGGAATCTCGTAAGTACCGGGCTCGCTGTAAGTCTGACCGGCAAACTCGAACTGCTCACCTTTGCAGAGCACTGCATCAACCGTTGTGCGGATAACATCAGTTACAAGCAGGTTGAGTGTTACTATCGTGTCGCAACCAACTGTCGAAGGAATAGTATCAATGTAAGTTCCGGTCTGGTTAAGAGCAGGATACTTCGGTGTGAAGTTGTAACTCGAACCGGTGCAAATCTGTACATCAAGCACTTTCTGTTCGCGTGGCGTTACCTCAAGGTAGAGGGTTACTACCGAGTCGCAAAGGGTAACATTGCTTGTGAAGGTAGCCTCTGCTATCGTACGCGTGGTGTATTCGGTTTCGTTGAATACATAGCTTCTGCCGGCGCAGATGGTATCGTAAACCTCAGCACGGATAGTAGGTGTAACATCAAGATTGAGTACTACTATCGAGTCGCAACCCGAAGCTGCAGCATTCTCGAATTTCTTCTTGTAAACACCGGCTACCTTACGAGCCTCGAAGCCGCCTTCGTTATACTCGCGACCCTCGCAGATTACTGCATTGATATTAGTCAGAGGAGCCTCAAGTATGTTAGCGTCCAAGCGGTAGATACTATCAATTAGCGAAACTTCAGGATTCTCTTGCTGACGAGCTACACTTGCCATCACAAGTTTCTCAAAATGATATGCACCGGGCTTAACCTTATCCTCGTTGAGTTCGAAACCATAAGCCGACTCCTTAGGCAATTCTTCGAACTGGCAGTTCTCGATGTTAGCCTCATGGATAACATAGTAGTTAACGCGGATATTACCCAAATGCAGTTCGTTGATAGCATTGAACTCGCTCGACTCGGCATAGAAAGCAATCTTAATATGCTTTCCTTTGTACTTGCTCAAGTCAATTCGTATAGGATTATTCTCATCGGCTAAACGAGGTAGATCATTTAGTACGAAGTCGCCCTTACCATACTTGATGCTCGAACCTGACTCGCTGCCCGTCTCGTTATTCCAAATAATAGCGTTCTCGCGTTTCCAAGTCTTACCTGCATCATCAGATACGATAACCATAAACTGGTCGTCCCAGCCGTTGAGGTCAGCAGCTGCTGTAGAACGATACTTAGTAAGAGCGGCATTAAATGTCAGCCAAGCATTATGCTCATCGTCGAGAACTATTTCAGGAGTAATAAGCCATGCATCCTTAAAGTAGTTATACTGCGGATTGGTAACACTTGAATAGCCGTAGAGTTGAGCTACATAGTGATGACCTTGTATGCCGTAACTCGACTGTGTATGTGCCCACTGATATTCCTTGGTAGGAACAAATGCATTACCCGAGAACATCTCTTTTGCAGAGAACGAGAATTTAGTCCAGTCAAGCAAGGTTGACTCGAAGAAGTCTTCTGTCCACAATGGTACACGCAATGTGCGGAACGACTGAACCTGCGAAGGATACGACTGCTCTCCGTCATCGCAATGTTGTACAACGGTGAAGAAGTATTCTGTCGAGGGCTGTAGATTGTCGAGCTGCAACTCAGGAGAAGTTACAGTGGTTTCAAGTAATATCGACTCACTTGTTTGTGCACTATTCGACGAAATAACTACATCCCACTCTATTGCACCCTCAGTAGGTGTCCATGTCAGCTTAGCGGAGTTGGTCGTCAGGTCTTGAACCTCGAACTTCGTTAGAGCCGGACAGGTATTCACATATTGTACCATCACATTATCGATGAACATAATGTTGTAAATCGTAGCCGATGGATTTATCTTTCTTACTGCTTGAAGTTCCGGCAACTGCGATATATAGTAGTCTATATCGTTCATAAATACAATATACTTGCCCTTTGCACCTCTCAGAGGAACAACAAATTTCTGGAACATGTAGTCGTTACCCGCATTTGCCTGAGTGGTGTTAGAAATCAGTGTATCACGGTCGTACTTAACAGTCTGAATCGGCTCGAAGGTTGTTATATCATTCGGGTCGGTAACTGTACCTATTGTCATTGCATGTGCGTAGTACTGACTCATATACGGAGTAGTGATAAACTCGGTATTATGGTTGTAAATGGCAGGCAGACCATAGAACACAAGTTGCAAGGTATCCATATCCTCTTCAACACGAGGCATAATAGCCCAGCCCTTTGTGTATTGCTGCATATTGGGCGAAGCGTAGTTATTCATGCGCAATGCCGATACCGAAGAGGTGGAACCATCATCGTGCGAATACCAGTTATTGCCCGAACTTGTCTCTATGCGAGGTGTAGAGAAATATGTTGAGTTCGCTTCGAAGTTCGTAGTACCATTCGTCCAGCACTGAGGTATGTAATATATTGTAGATGACATATTACCGGGCATCTCGTAGTGCCCTTGGTCAGATTCGAATGTGAATACACGACCCGGAACGGTAACCGGACATTCGGTCATAAAGCCTATCACACGACTCCATGCCGAGTAGTCATCCTCACTACATTCCTGACGGGCACGCCAGTAATAATCGGTTTTACTGTCAAGACCCGTTACAACTAAGTTATTGGCATCTGTTACCAACTCGTCAACCACGATATCCTTATCGAGGAAGCCATCAAGAGTAGCAACCTGAACGCGTACCGGTGCACCGTCTTTGTATGGTACCCATGTTAGGTTGGCTCCGGATTGAGTAATATCCTCGGTTGTTGCTTTCAACGGTGGCAGACAGGTACGTGCCGTGAAGGTTATATCGTCAATGCACCAGTAGCCGAGAGTGTCGTTGAGGAAAGCTATGTACTTCCCTTCTGTATTATTTACACCAAACGAATACTGCTCGAACAACTTATTAACAGGATCTGAAGGAACAACCTTGGTGGTAGTGGTTATCGAAGCGTTAGAATAAATAAATTCGGCTATCGGTTCGAAAGTACTTATGTCGTTAGGATCGCTTACCAAACCAACCTTTAACGGACGAATAGATGCCATACTGGTGGCAATGGTTACATTTCCATTTGCTGCCTCCGAGAACGGACGTGCCCAGAAGTTGATTTGCAGTGTATCCATTCTGTCGCAGTCGATAGCAGGCAGAACCATGTACGAACCCGTGTAGCCCAGCATAGTGTTATTGTTGAACAGACGTACGGCATGTGTTCCTGAGTGTGCTTCTTTGGCACCTGCCTGAACATTAGCATTTTGGTAATTCAGTCCGTCGGGTACTATATAACCTCCATACTGGTGCATGTTGGTCTCCTTATTACCAAAGTAATACCCGCTAATAGTCAAATAACCTGTTAGCTCCGCATCTGTGTTAGTCTTCGGGAAACGAGGAGTAAGGTTTGTTTCGAAACCTATAGGTTGCGATGTAGATAACTTACCGAACGACGGAGTCCTGATAACTCGCCATGGCGACGAAGCACCCATCTCGTGTACACGGGCTAACTGCAGATATACACAATACTTACGGTTAGGTATCAAATTCTCAAATGTTACTTCGGTAGCTGTTACGTTGCTCTTTACCTGAACCAAAGTAGAGGCATCTATTGAATCTAACGGATAGTTAACCTTATCAGGACTTATCTCACCGCTAACCAAATAAACATTCCACTCCGACTCGCCATTAGCATCCCAACGAACTGTTATAGATGTAGGAGTAACGCTTGCACCTTTTATCTGAGGAGTAGTGTAACCTACAGCGGGAGAGATGGCAAGGTTATCAATATTCATATAGCACTCGTTGAAATTGTTCTTCAAACGGAAAGCCAACTGCTTGCCTTCCAAATCAGGCAACTGCATTACTATATGCGTCCAGAAATCGTAGTTACGGGCAAAGGTACTATCACCTGCCTGAGGCATAGAAGGTTTAAACTCTGTAAGTTTAACGAAAGTGGTTATTCCCTTGTCGCGCTCAACATAACCTATTTCCATATCAGACTTATACATCCTTGCATCATCTATAACACCCTTGCCGTTGAGATCTAAGGTAGGCTTGTCGGCACTGCCTGAGTCGGATATACCGCCGGAGCCACGCATCTCAATCTGACCGGGGCGCATATCGAAACTAATCTGCTTGCTTGAAGCATTTTCTATGTACGGAAGAATAGCGTATGCATTCTTGTAAGGAGGCTTGTTGTAGAATCGCAACGCACCGCTACCGGTCTTAGCATGGAAGGTACTTCCTGCATTCTGGTAAGCAGACGGCTTCATGGTGTATTCAACAGTCATCGAAAGACCTATATTACCTACTTCGAAGTCGGTAGGATACTGGTAGTTGGCAGCAGTCCCTGAACCTTCATGACGAGTCATACGTTCCGATAACTCAAAGCCGTAGAAAGCATTGCCGGTAATCACATTCTTGGTTGAGAACTTAGTAGCAGTTGACCAACTCGAAACATCGCCGTTACCGCAATTCGTACGCAGACTGACAACATAATCGGTTCCGGGCTTCAAGGTGTTAACCTCCAAGGTGGTCTTGTCGTAATACTCAGTAAAGATGGTGTCTTTACCATCTTCGGTTATAATCTGAATATCCCAATGAGTATCAGTGTTAATATACGGTTTGAAACTAATAGTAGCTGTCTCTTCTTTCACATTCTCAACAGTCGGTCCGGCTGGTTGGAAACATGTAGGAAGAATATCAATTACGAAGTTATCAATATAGAACGGGTTGTTCGTACTCGTAGGCATATACGAAGCCATAACCATGTACATATTCTCGTAAGAATAATTCTCGTAATGTCCCGAATAGTGTTTCCACTCCGTATTATTGCGGTCGAACAAAGTATCAATACCAACAAATGTGCTAATCAGCGAGTCTATATTGGAGATATCGGAAGCCAAACCAATAATCAAGCCACCATCGTTATTAGCATTATTTGCCTTATAATCGAAAGCTATCATCAAGTTCTTGATGTTATCTTTGAGTTTTGGCAGAGCCACGGTAGAACGCAGAGCCGGCGTGTTGGTATTTGAAGCAACATACATGTAGAGACCTGTACCTTCGGTCGGACCTGCCAAGTTAGCACTTGCCATGGTGTAGGGGAACTGAGCCTCATCGTCCTTCATTGCATTGTAGAAAGTTGTCCAACAAGCAGGATGACAATAAGAGCCACTGCGATAAGTATCGAAGTTTTCGTAGTAAGGAGCCTCAAGATACTCCGGACAGTCGGTCATGAATTTAACAGGTGATGTATTCCATACCACCTCATCGCCCTTCACTGCTCCAACATATACATAGTAGTGATGAGCACCCTTCAAACCAGTTACATGAACTTTCTTTCCTGTAACGTCGGCTGAATATACATAATCGCCATAACCTAAACGGCCTCCTTCGGGAACAAGCTCGTTTGATATGCATACTTTGAATTTCGAAGCAGTAGAACGCCATGTTATGTCTGCCTCTTTCTCTGTAGTGTTGCAGCGAATAGCATTCGGAGCTTGGAACTCGTCGGCAAGATGCAAACTTACATCATCAATATAATACAAGTTGTCGCGAGAGAACTCAGAGAGGAATGCGAAATGCTTACCTTTCTCACCGTCGGCATCTCCTATATACGACGAGAAACTTACTATGTAGTCGTGAACGAGAATGTCGCCATCGCTTATAGTGTCAACGGCTATGAAAGTTGACATGTCGCTCGGGTCGGTAACCACACCAACTATGATACCACCTTCGTAAGAAGTGGTAAGATATGTCAGTGTCTGAGCATCTTGTGCATTTGCGCGACCTTTGAAGTGCAACTCGTATTTTGTTATATCGTCGATATCAAGACGAGGTGAGATAGCGTATGCACCATTAACCAACGACGAACTCTTCATTCTGAGCGACTGCGCTCCGGCAGGGGCACATGTACCCTTAAATACATAAGGTATATAAGAGGTTTCGCTTGTCTTGTTACCAACTATGAAGCACGGAATGTTTGTCGTTGTACTAACCGGTGTAGCAGTACTCGACTCATAGTCCTCAAAGTCAATTGTACCTAAAGCCTCAGGAGTAATAGGCGTACATAGAGTTCTGAAGCTACTAACTACCCATGTAGAACTTTCCGTCTCGCATATATTACGCATGGCTATCGTATATTTATTGTCAGCCTTCAGACCGGTCAAAGTAACGGCACGCGAGTTCTCAAGAATCTTACGCTCAACTATCTTAGTCTTTATTGCAGGGATATACCACGACGAGTCGGCATTGTTGATTCTCTCTTCGTCGATACTCTCCATATCAACGAGCAACATTTCAACGGTAAGGTTTCTTGGCAGACTGGTCATAACAGTTATGCTGCTATGAGAAACACCGCTATAAACAATACGTGGGTTGGCACATATATTTTCTGAAATCTTAACATCGTCGATATACCATTTTTGGAAAGTATTAGGAGCCAAGGCAGGAGTGAAATACAAGTAGTTACCCTGTCCTTGCTTATAATCCGAGTCAAGGAGTTCAATAGTATATTTATGCCAGCCGTTATCACCGGCTACGGCCTCTGCCAATGGCACGCATGTGGCTGTATCCGTAGGGTCTGTCATCACACCTAATGCTATCTTCGAACCGGCGGACTGTGCCTTTGCCCAGAAGGTGATAGTCAGAGTCTTCATGTCGGCAACATCGATAAACGGACTTACCAAATACGACAGACCTCCTTGTACATTATTGTTTGCACTGCTTATCATCATAGCTGCTCTACCACCATGGCAGAAAGAGTTATTATTGATATTAGCAGTTAGCGAATACCAATAGATTCCCGGAATATAAGATGTTCCGGCATACGGATTGGTATTGTATGCAGTCCAACACATTGGCGTATATAAGGTTTGAATACCTGTTCCACTCGGCATAATAGTATCGCGCCCCATTTCGAAACCTTCGAAGTAGCCCTTACCTGGCTTAACATTCAAACATGGAGTAGAAATAGCATGCTCGCCCCAAACGTTTGCTGGAGCAGCCACAGGCCTTACATATATATAATAGGTGACTTGAGGCTGCAAGTTAAGTATTTCAACCGGCAGTTCAGTTACTTCCTTGTTCTCAAGAATATGAGAACTGATAGAAGTCATATAAGCAGTCTTGCTCAGACTATCCAATGGAATTGACATGTCAGATACTATCATCTGCCAGCCTTTCGAAGCACGACCGCTCCATCTTATCACTGCATTCGAAGAAGAAATAGTATCTGTCACGAAATTAAACGGACGAGCTTCGTCCATTGAACTGAAATAGAAATCGTCTAAGTATAAAGAGTTATAGATACTTGTTATACCTCTATCGTTAGTGGTGTAAGGACGACGAGTGGTCAGCACTATATATTCGCCCAAAGAAGGTTCCCAGTCCTCGAAAGTAACATTATAGGGAATAGGAGAGGTAGATGCAACCTGAACGTCCTTATATTTCTGATATGTACCCAAATCGTTGGGGTCGGTCATAAATCCGATATACAGAGTATCAACATAGTGTGTTACCGATTTCTTGTACTCGGTAGGCGGATTCATTGCCCGAGCGTAGAACGAGAACAACAAATCTTGTATGTTATCGATTTCCATTCGCGGCAAAACCAGGTAACCGGCACCATTCAAGGAAGATGCAGTAGCATAATTTTGAAGATACAAGCAGTTGGGCTTCGTGTGCGAATAAGCCGCTACAGCGTATATATACGGGTTTTTCTCGTTGACAAGCTGTATCCAACCGAAAGGACGGGTACCTTCGCCGGTAACATCTAATTCATCGAAATTCTCGCTATAAGGCAGAGGTATTCTTTCTGGAAGCGGAGTGATAACCGAACCATGAGCCCAATCGCTCATGCCACCCTCACGCTCTCTATCGCATACCGAGCGAACGTAAATATGGAACTGAATGCCCCATTTAAGATCGTTCATCGGTATAAAAGGTTTAACACTCTTACCCGTGTAAACGAATAAGTTTTGGTCAACAACCTCGAAGGCATTAAGTACTTCTTCCTCTATATTGGTCAATGCCACTACCACGTCATAGTCAGAAGCACCACTCTCGTCCCAGTTGATAACAAACGAGTGCGGTTGAAGATTCTCGGCACGTACATTCATCGGAACACTACATTCGCCTTTCTCACGAACTGATATATCATCGATTAACACGACATCTTGACCTAAATTTTGCTCCGACTGCTCCCAACGAATAGCTATATACTTACCATTACCTTTGTATTGGTCGAACACGGCCAAACAACGCTCGTAGGAAGTCTGGTTACTATAGAATGTAGCCACTTTCTCGAAGGTTGTCATGTCTTGCGGGTCGGTCATAACACCTACACTCACCTGCCCGTAGCTTTTCTCGTTGGTTGTACGGATATAGAATTCGATTTCAAGATCTTTGAAGTTATCTATGATAGGCAAAACAACCCATGCTTCGCGGTCGCGATCCATCGTAAGTTCAAGGTGCCCGCGACTCGTACCTCTGTTATTGCCTGTTTTATCGATATGAGGCAACTCGGGGTCAGTTGAAAATATCTGCAAACTATTGGGATAGATATAAGTCTTGTTGTTACGCTGATTCATGCGCTGAGTCTCTCCTTCACCAGGCTCGAAGCCTAAATGCCAAGGAGCGGTAGCATGGATTGGAACATAAAACTCGTAACCATTCGACCACAAACCATTCTCTGCGCCCTCACCTCTTACATAGGCGTATGCCAGAACACCTTCTTCCATATCACCGATGGCTTGTTTGTTAACAGAAGGAGTGTAGGTGGCAAGCACATAATCAGGATTGATATTATCCACGTCGTATGTCAGAACAGAGGCAACTATTACCTTGTAACTTGTTGAGAGATTGTTCCATGTGAGAGTTGGAACATTATTCTCTAACACAAGTTTTACGCCTGAAGCTTTCTGTACGGCAGGACGTTTTTCGATGTTCATATCATCGATATAAATCATATTCGGCTTGTCGAAACGACTCAAGAATGCCACATACTTACCATCTCCTTGATATTTCTCCAAACTTACTTCATACTCCTCGTAGCATGCATACTTCCACATTCTTACGGTATCCACAGAAGTAAATGTGGTAATATCTTCAGGGTCGGTCATCACACCTACGATAATTGCGCGCTCTTCTGTGCTCAAGCAACCATTGTTACCGAGCGAAGCGAAGAATCTGACTTGGCAATCTTTCAAACTGAAGGTCGAGTCGCAATACAACTCAGGTGTAGCAGCATAAGCCCACTGACCACCCTTAAGCCAGGTCGGCAGTGAATTGGCATCAAGCAAGGTTTCACCAATCGAGTTCCTGCTGGTAAAGCACAATGCAGTACCCGACATTACGTACGGTTTAGCCTGTGCATTTGTCTGGTTGGTGTTGATACACGGACTATAGAAACCGGTATTGGTGCCATAGCTCCAGCCTTTCAAGCGATCAAGATAACCACCTTTGCGGGGCAAATCGAAACTCTCATAGTAAGGCACTGCTTTTGTGTCTTGCATAACGAACTCTATCTCGCTCCACATCGACACCTCGTTGTCGCACAAAGAGCGGATATATGCCGTGTATTTAGTCTGACTCTCCAAACCTTTCAGACGATAACGGAATATACCACTACCGACCTCAAAACGCCCCTTAATGTAAGTGGGGTCGTCAATATCAACGGTATCAAGACTCAATGCATCACCTTGTGAATATATAATTTCGAACCCGTTGGCATCGTACGAACCTAACCAAGAAATATCTACACCTCCATCATACATGGCAGATGTTGACAAGTGGTGAGGAGTGGTGCAGTCGGGCTTCGAACGAACAACAACCGAGTCAAGAACAATACCGCGACCCAAGTTGTCGGAACCTTCGAAAGCAATCCAATAGGTGGAACTCACATCAGGCAACGATATCTCTTCGCGCGTCCAGAACGGCATGGCATACGTGTATTCAGCCAACAATTTCCATGTAGCACGCTCGTCGGTAGAGTTCTTGTAGAACACACGCAGAGTGTCGAAATCGGCAGTCCACTTCACCTGCGCATGTGCAAATCGCAACAGAGGCTGGTAGATAGTGTCAAGGTCGAGCATCGGGGTTATCAAGCGAGTCTTGTAACCTTGTGTCTCACCTGTAGTATTGCGCAACACGGCGCGCGACTTTCCTGAATAGACGCCCGACGGATATAATAGTCCGGGGTCACTCTCCGTTTGCCACAAACCAACGGCTGAAGTCTCATTGGTCTGAGTCCAATCGGCAGGAATACCATTTTCAAAGCCCTCTTGCAGAACAAACTGTTGAGCGGCAATTCGGATTGGCAGTAAAGCAACCATCACCACCAATACACTGAGAAACAATCTCTTCATAAGCCTTCAATTAAGTTAATAATAAGTTTTTGGTTTATATTTAGGATTGATTTTTCATAGAAAACTACACTATGCGGTGCAAAAGTAGTTATTTTTTCTTAAAAATGCAACATTAAGTTTGATTTTTCTTTGGACAAATATAATTTTTTTTCTTTACTCCTCTACCGGATTATCATTTTGACGATTCATTTTTTTTTCGTAACTTTGCGCTTGTTTTGTGCACTAAGGAGCATTAACACTTCGATTTTTTAATCAAAACCATACAAATATGTTTGAAAATCAACCCAAAGGACTATTTGCCCTGGCTCTTGCCAATACTGGCGAGCGCTTCGGCTACTACACTATGCTTGCCGTTTTTGCGCTGTTTTTACGTGCCAATTTCGGTCTTGAAGCAGGTGCTGCAGGAGCTATTTATTCAGCATTTCTTGCATTTGTCTATTTCCTCCCGCTCGTTGGAGGTATTCTCGCCGACAAGTTCGGATATGGCAAAATGGTAACAATCGGTATTATCATTATGTTCCTCGGATACCTGCTTTTGGCTATCCCGCTCGGAGGAATCGACAATGGAAACACCGCACTGCCCATGACCGCCATGATAATTGCGCTCGTGCTTATTTCGTTCGGTACAGGGCTGTTCAAAGGCAACCTGCAGGTTATGGTAGGTAATCTCTATGACGACCCCAAATACGCGTCAAAACGGGATGCTGCTTTCTCAATTTTCTACATGGCAATCAACATCGGAGCCATGTTTGCTCCTACCGCTGCCGTCAAAATAATGGAATGGGCGCAACATTCGCTCGGATATTCGGTAAACGATTCATACCATTTCGCGTTCATGGTAGCTTGCGCCTCTCTTATTCTGTCGATTGTTATTTATTACGCTTGCCGACCCTGGTTCAAGCATGTTGAAAACACTGCCAAGCAACAAGCTGCCGCCGGACAAACAGTAGAAGAACTTACTCCGGAGCAAACAAAAAAACGCATCATTGCTCTGAGCCTTGTGTTTGCCGTAGTTATTTTCTTCTGGATGGCATTCCACCAAAACGGACTTACTCTCACCTATTTTGCTAACGAGTTTGTCAACCCCGTTTCTACAGGAATACAGTCTATGGCATTCGACATCGTTAATCTGTTGATGATAGTATTCATTGTATATGCATTGTTTGCAATTTTCCAATCCAAGACCGCACAAGCACGCATTATTTCAGCGGCAGTGATAATTCTTTCTTGTGGTGTTCTTGTTTGGAAATACACAAAGATAAGCCCCAACGGCGTTGATGTTTCGGCTCCTATCTTCCAACATTTCAATCCGTTCTACGTAGTAGCACTTACACCTGTGAGCATGGCAATATTCAGCTCTTTAGCTCGCAAGGGCAAAGAACCGTCGGCGCCGCGTAAAATAGCATACGGCATGTTGGTGGCTGCTTTAGCCTACGTTGTAATGGCATTAGGCTGCATCGGACTTAATTCACCCGACGCTCAGAAACTTGCTATTGAATCAGGGAACCCTACTTATGCTAATGCCAATCTGCTTATAGGCACTTATCTGATACTTACTTTCGGTGAGTTGCTTCTCAGTCCGATGGGTATCTCGTTTGTCAGCAAAGTGGCACCTCCTAAATACAAAGGAATGATGATGGGCGGATGGTTTGTTGCCACAGCACTTGGCAACTTCCTCGTTTCCGTTGGCGGATTCCTCTGGGGTGGACTGCCTCTGTGGGCAGTTTGGTCAGTATTCGTTGCATTGTGCCTGCTGTCCGCCGTGTTTATGTTTGTTATGATGAAGCGTCTTGAAGAATCAACAAAATAAACTACGATGATACATAAAATCTTACAAAGCGAAATAGATGCGCTCGAACAACAACTCGACCTTGCACAACGCAGGGTCGAGCAGTTGCGGGCACTGCTTGCTGAGTGCAGGCAAGAACTCGAGAACACCGATTTTGCATCTTCTGAGCCTACAACACTTGTTTCCTGCAATGAACCAACAACAACCGATTCACACAACGAAGAAATAGTTCTCGACCCAATAGAGAATGAGGTTGACAATGAGGTTGAGAATGAAGTTGACAATGAAGCTGAGAGTGAGGTTGATGCTGTAGAGGCAACTGAGACACCCTCTGAACCTGTTATTGTTGAGGCGCAGCAGCCTACAGTGCAACTGCCTACAAAAGAACAGCAACCTTGGTATGGAGGTACTGATAACGGCGAGAGTAACACAAAAACCGGTGTTACCCTTCCCCCTGTTAGCAATATTCGCGAAGCAATGTCGGTGGGCGACCGCTTCCTCTTCCAACGCGAATTATTTGCAACCGATGGCGAACTGATGAACAAAACCATCGAAGCACTTAATAATCTTACCTCATTCGAGCAAGCAATGGCATATATTGATAAGCGTTTCCGCTGGGATAAAGAGAGTCAGGCATACGAGATATTTGTCAATATTCTAAAACGACGCTTTCCAAACAACTGAGTCTAAAGAATATGCTTTATATTGTTCCCACACCGATAGGCAACTTAGAAGATATCACACTTCGTGCACTTCGTGTCCTCAAAGAGGTTGACCTCATCCTCGCCGAGGATACGCGCACGAGTAGTGTTCTACTTAAACATTACGACATCCACACCCCTCTTCGCTCGCACCATAAGTTCAATGAACACGATACCACAGCATCTATAGTGAGCGAACTTAAAGCCGGACGCCAAATAGCACTTATCAGTGATGCCGGAACCCCGGCAATTTCCGACCCCGGCTTCTTTCTCGTCAGAGAAGCGGTGCAAGCCGACATCGAGGTTCAGTGCCTACCCGGAGCAACGGCCTTTGTCCCCGCACTTGTCGATTCTGCACTGCCTAACGACCGCTTTTTCTTCGAAGGCTTTCTGCCTCAGAAAAAAGGACGGCAAACACGCCTGCAACAAATAGCACAACTCGAACATACTGTGGTTATTTACGAATCACCATTCCGACTGCTCAAAACTCTTGAACAACTCGCCGAAGTTTGCGGCAGCCAAAGGCAGGCAACAGTAAGCAGAGAAATAAGCAAATTGCACGAAGACACACAACGCGGAACATTAGAAATGCTCGTACGGCACTATAGAGAAAATCCGCCTAAAGGGGAGATTGTTATTTGCCTTGATGCAAAAAAGTGAAAAGCGTCTAAGTACAAGAAAAACAATTCAAAAGGTTCCATTTTTATTGATATTATTGCCAATTTTTTTGCAACTTTAAAATTCAACCTAATTATCTATATGACATCGAGTTAGCAAGACCTCACTCCTGTCATCTTCCTGTCATGTACCTGTCATCTACCTGTTAAGAACAAGTAATCCATTATATTATAGGCACTTAGAATTCACACTCAATCTAAAATATAAATGCTTGCCTAATAACAATTTATGGCTGAGTGATTATCTTTGTGCGAAAGCTTGGGCATTCTTATTTTCAACCAATGAAGCAATACAAAACAATTTTCCTCGACTGGGACGACACCATCGGCGATTTCCGATATGCTGCCGACAAAGCACTCCGTGAAATGTACGTATTGCATCGGTTGAATCGTTTTTTCCCCGACTACGACTCCTACTACTCTGTATATCACGAGCACAACCTCTCACTTTGGGAGAAATACGAAAAACAGCAAATCAGCAAAACACTGCTGCATTTCGATAGGTTCTACTACCCCCTGTCAGTTGCCACGGCTGATATGCCGACCCGTGTCCGCCATGATATTCAGCAAATGGCAATAGCAATGGGAAGCGATTTCCTGCATCTTACATCAGTTCATTTCCGACTTCTCGACGGAGCAGAGGATGCCATACGCTATTTAGCATCTAAATATCCGCTAACCATAGTGAGCAACGGCTTTGTAGAAGTACAATACGAGAAAGTAAACCTTTCAGGCTTGCAATCATGTTTCAGCCACATTGTTCTGTCCGAAGAGGTGGGAGCACAAAAGCCGAATCCTGAAATCTTCAGATATGCTCTTCTGCTCAACAAATGCCAGCCACAGGATGCACTTATGATAGGCGATAGTTACCCCTCAGACATACAGGGAGCTATCAATGCCGGCATCGACCAACTCTGGCTCACCGACTGGCAACCTTCAGCACAAACACCATGCACTTATCAACGACTTCACCTCAAAGATGCTGTGGAAATGTTATAGATTTTAGCAGTTATTATACCCTTAGATTCCCTTTAAATACTCACATAACATAGATTTTGTAATATACGCATTTCATTTTGCCACTCGGAAACTAAAAAAATAAAAAAAGTTTCCGAGTTTCTTGTTTATTTTTTATTTTGGCATTATCTTTGCAGCCGTTTTTGCGCAAATATTTTGTGCATGTAAAACAATGATTACCGCAATAACACGGCAAGAATATACTATCATGAGGTTATTCTAATCATGGAAGAACAGAAACAACTTATTATCAACAAGGCTCTCGAGCAGTTCAAGCAATATGGCATAAAAAGCGTGTCGGTTGACGACATAAGCCGGCTGATGGGTATGTCGAAAAAGACTTTCTATCAGTATTTTCCCGGAAAGGACGAGCTTGTGGCTGCTGCATTGACGCAAATCAACGAGAATATTCGTATTGCCTCAGAGAACTACATGAAAGGTAAATCGGCTCTTAAGTGTGTATCAATGCTGCTTGATATGCCCAAGAAAGTAGGCGATGTTTATAAAGAATCGTCGTTTGTACACGATCTAAGGAAATACTACCCTGCTCTTTATAAGGAACATATACGCAACATACTTAGAAGTACGAAACATATCCTCATGCAGCACCTCAGTCAGGGAGTAGAAGAGGGAATATATCGCAAAGACCTTGATATTGAAACTTGTGCGGTTATGTATTCGCTCATTCAGCAGGCATTTATTCGCAATCAGGATGAAATACGTTCTGTCAGTGCCAAGCGACTGCTGCAATTCACTATGGAATCGTTCATCCGCTCAATAGTATCGGAGGAAGGTAAAAAGCAATTTCAAGTAGAACAAAAACAATTCGAATTATAAGGTTTAAAGTATGAAAAAGATTCTTATCATCTCTCTCTTCTGCTTTTCAACTCTTTATCTTTCAGCAGAAGACCACGTAATGTCGGCAACTCACCATGAAGAGCCTCAGAAGGCTCCTGCATCGCTCAGTTTGTCGCTCAAAGAAGCACAAGACTATGCCCTGCGTGAAAATCGCACACTCAAAAACGCCTCACTCGCTGTGCAAGAAGCATACGCTCAACGTTGGCAAACAATAGCAGCAATGTTACCCTCTGTTGACGGAAGTTATAGTTATAGTAACTACTGCGGATATAGCGCAACATTGTCGATGGCAGGAAACAATGTTGAAATAAAAATGCCTAACGTCGGAGCCTTAGGACTTACCGCTTCGATAGGCATAACAGGTCAGGGCATTGTAGGAGCATTGCTCAACAACATTGCAATTGACATGAAGAAGCTGGCACTCGAGCAGACTGAAACAGCACTGCGCTCGAGTATAACAACTTCATACGTATCGCTTCTTATCATGAACGATATTCACCAACTGCTTGATAGTTCGCTCAGTAATATCGAAGCACTTGCCCGGATGACTCAGAAAACCGTTGATGCCGGTGCTGCCGAACAGACAACCGCCGACCAAATAAAAGTACGCGTAAATACGCTGAAAAACAACATCAACACCACCAAGCGGAATATCGAATTGGCAAACAATACACTGCGAGCATTATTAGCTGTACCTGCCGAAACTGAACTTATTCTGACACAGAAGGTTGGCGACTTGCTCTCAGCTGAAACTGTACTTAATTTACTTAGCGAAGATTTCGACATCAATCGTAATCTCAATTACCAAATGCTCAAGAAAAGCACCGAGTTGGCTGAAAAGAACGTGCACATGGCAGCATGGGCGTATGGTCCGACAATCAGTTTGGCTTATAACTATAGCAACCAACAATACTATGGCGAAGGCGGAATGCGTATGACACCGCCTAACTTAGTGCAAGTAAGCGTGCGTATGCCTCTGTGGTCGAGCGGAAAACGTGCAGCAGGAGTGGTCGAGAAAAAGATTGCCTACGAAGAGGCTAAAAACACTCTTGCCGAGACTACCGACCAACTCGGTATCCAGTATCAGCAACTGCGTTACAACCTAAGTAATGCCTACGAGACCTATCAAAACGAAAAAGATAACATAGAAGTTACAGAACGCGTTTTCCATTCTACTACCAACAAGTTCCAATGGGGAGCTGCAAGTAACCTCGAACTCACCAACGCATCTAACGACCTTATCACCGCTCAATCAACCTACGTAGAAGCGGTGTTGACATTAGTGAACGCACAAGTTGAATTAGAAGAATTTTTGAATAATAAATAAACAGATTTAAGATATGAAGAAGATTATGATTTTCGCGCTTGCCATTTTCACTATGGCAAGTTGCTCAAAAACAACTGACAAAGGCACTACTACCGCCACTGCTTCCGATGAGCGTGTGGAACAAGTGCGTACCATAGTGCTTCAACCACGCGAGATTCAACGCGAGATAAGCGTTTCCACCAACCTGCAAGGCTATCTGACACAGAATGTAGCTCCATCGCTTACAGGAAAAATAGAACATATCTATTGCGAAGTAGGCGACCGCAAACACTCAGGAGATATGCTCGTACGTATGGATCAAACCCAGTATAAAACAACAAAACTTACCATGGGTAATCTCGAAATAGAGAAAAACCGTATTGAGCAGCTACTCCGTAGCGGTTCTGCTACACAGCAACAATACGACCAGATAACTGTGCAATATAACCAAACAAAAGAGCAACTCGAGTTTCTCGAACAAAACACCTACGTCAAAGCACCTTTTGCAGGAGTTATCTCGGCAAAGACATACGAAGACGGCGAGTTGTATTCAGGTCAACCTATTGTTGTTCTTACACAAATCGACAAACTTAAAGCACTTGTTGCCGTGCCTGAAACTTATTTCCCGCTTGTTAAGAAAGGGATGTCGCTCACTCTCACCTCTTCTATCTATCCCGATAAGGTGTTCCCCGCAACAGTCGAAGTAGTATATCCCACAATCGATGCATCGAGTCATACCTTCCAATGTAAGATAGTGATTCCAAACAGCAAGGAATTGCTTCGCCCCGGCATGTATGTTACCACTACCCTCGGACTTGGCAAAGACAACGTGATAGCAGTACCTTACCAATCGGTTGAGAAACTTGTAGGTGCCAACGACCGCTACGTATTCATCGTAGAAGACGGACGCGCCAAACGAGTAGCAGTAACACTGGGCCAACGCTTCGACCAAGATGTAGAAATAATCGCACCTGAGATAAAGGCTGGAGTACACTACGTAAGCGTAGGTCAACACAAATTGGTTGACGGCGTGAAAGTGAATGTTGTCGAATAATCTCTAATCATCAAACTCTAAACACTAAACTTCACTCATGGCTATCTACAAATCAGCAATAGAAAAACCGGTAACCACTGCACTTATCTTCGTAGCAGTTATCGTGATAGGTGTCTTTTGCTATCTGCAACTACCTATCGACCAGTTCCCGGAAATGGACCCGCCCTACATCACCGTTATGACCACTTATCCGGGTGCTTCGGCATCTGAGATGGAGACTAATGTAACCAAAGTGATGGAAAATGCACTCAACTCTGTTGACCACCTTAAGCATATAACTTCCCAATCGAAGGATAACATGTCGATGGTTACCCTTGAACTTGAATGGGGCTCTAATATCGACGAGGCTGTCAACGATGTGCGAAGTTTCGTCGATATGACGCGTAACTCATTGCCCGACAATTGCAACACACCTATCATCTTTAAACTTTCGACATCGGCAATGCCTATCTGCCAATACTCCATTACGGCAGACGAGACATACGCCGGACTCGACAAAATTCTCAACGATGAAGTGGTGCCTCAACTCAACCATATTGATGGCATAGGTAACATTTCTCTTTCAGGCTCGCCAGACCGGCATGTCTATATCGACATCGACCAGCAGAAACTCGATGCTTACGGACTTACACTCGAGCAGGTAGGGCAAGTGATAACTGCCAACAACCTCAACCTCTCGTCTGGTACGGTGAAGATGCCGCAAGAGCAATATCAGATGCAAGTGCGCTCTGAGTATATCGAATCGTCGGAGATAGAGAATCTGATGGTTGCCATGACTCCGATGGGTCAGCAAGTGTTCGTTCGCGATATCGCAACAGTTAAAGATACCATCAAAGACCTCTCGCTCGACGAAAAAACCAACGGCAGGGAAGCCGTGCGTCTTGTTATTGCCAAGCAAACCGGTGCCAACACCGTTAAAGTCTGCGCTGATGTGAGAAAAGAACTTGCACAGATTCAGAAGCAATTGCCAACCGATGTGAAAATCGAAAAAATTTACGACTCGTCGGAGAACATACAGAACTCCATTAATTCGCTCGAAGAATCGGTACTATACGCTCTGCTCTTCGTTGTACTTGTGGTGCTGTTCTTCCTCGGCAAATGGCGTGCTACCATCATCATCGGTATAACCATCCCTATAGCCCTTATCGTAGCATTTATCTACCTGAAGATGGCGGACTCGTCAATCAACATCATATCGCTCTGTTCGCTAACCATTGCTATCGGTATGGTGGTTGACGATGCCATAGTAGTGCTCGAAAATATCACTCGACATGTTGAACGAGGCGAAGATCCGCACGAAGCAGCCATATACGCAACCAATGAGGTTTGGGTATCGGTTATTGCCACCACCTTAGTGCTCGTTGCGGTGTTCGTACCTCTGACAATGCTTACCGGTATGGCAGGAATAATGTTCCATGAGTTAGGATGGATTGTTACAGTTGTATGCTGTACATCAACTGCTGTTGCTATCTCGCTCACACCTATGCTTTCGTCGAAACTGCTGAAAGCAAAGAAGGTACATGTCGATGCTGAAGGTAACTTAGTGGAAGACGAAGCAGGCAAGAAATCGTGGTACGACCGCACCGTTGTGCGTTTCCTCGATATTGTTGACCACTACTACGCCAAATCGCTCGGATGGTGTTTGAGACATAAATTAGCCACCTTCACTATCCTTATAGCATTCTTTGTGGCAACACTTATTCCTGTATTCACAGGGAAGATTGGTACCGACTTTATGCAACAACAAGACAATGGCCGATTGTCGATTTCTGTAAAACTGCAACGAGGCACACGTATTGAAGAGACGCTTAAGACTGCACGCACACTCGAACGCCGATTTGTAGAACTTGTACCAGAGATTCAACTTATCAACACTTCGGCAGGCTCTAACGACGATGCTTCTATCTCGGCAATGTTCTCATCTACAATGAACAACAAGATATCAATGATTGTTCGTTTGCCTAAGAAATGGGAACGCAACAAGACAATATGGGAGATAGCCGAGATACTTCGCCAGGAAATGGCAAAATATCCTGAAATAATCGAGTATCAATGTAACGTCGCAGGCGGTATGGGCGGTGGTAGTAATACCGTTGACCTCGAGATTTATGGTTACGACTTCGACCGCACCTCGCAGTTGGCAGAACAGGCACGTCAACTCATCAAAGACCTCCCCGGTGCACGCGACGTCAATATCTCACGCGAAGACGACCGACCCGATATCAAAATAACAGTTGATAAAGAAAAAGCTTCGCGCCTTGGTTTGTCGTCGGCGACATTGTCCACCTACCTGCGCAACCGTGTAAGCGGTATGACTTGCGGTTATCTTAAGGACGACGGCTCAGAATACGATATCATTGTTCGACTGATGGAGGACGACCGTAATTCTATTTCCGACATTTTAGACCTTAGTATTCCTACAGCAACGGGCAAGACTATAAAACTCTCTGAAGTGGCAGAAGTAGGAGAGTATTGGGCTCCGCCAACCATCGAACGTAAATCACGCCAACGTATCGTAACAGTGAAAGTAACACCTCACGAGACTTCGCTTGGAGAATTGGCACAATCCATTCAAGCTCAAGTAATTCCACAACTCGACCTTCCGGTAGGTTACTCAACACATATCGGAGGAAATTACGAAACACAGCAAGACACCTTCCGCGATATGATTCTGCTCGGTGCACTTATCATCTTACTTGTATTCATAACCATGGCTTCGCAGTTCGAATCGCTACTTAAACCGTTCATCATCATGTTCACGGTGCCATTTGCCCTCTCAGGCGTTATCATAGCACTATGGATTACAGGGCGTTCACTCGATATGATTGGTGCACTTGGTTTGGTTCTTCTCGTTGGTATTGTGGTTAAGAACGGTATTGTGCTTGTTGACTATATCAACCTCATGCGCGAGCGCGGTTATGCTCTCAACGATGCTATACAGATGTCGGGCGAAAGCCGTATCCGACCGGTGCTTATGACTGCATTCACCACCATTCTCGGTATGATTCCTATGGCAGTCAGTTCAGGTGAAGGTGCTGAGATGTGGCAACCACTCGGAATAGTGGTTATCGGAGGTCTGACAGTATCAACATTCCTTACCCTTTATGTTGTACCTGTGCTCTACGGAGCAATGTCGAAACGCGGTGAGCGCGACAAACAACGTAAACTGCGCGAGAAGTTCATTTTCATGAACCTGAAAGTTAAGGACAAACAAGAGTAACCAACGAAAAATAAAAACATGAAAGCAGTATTTATTATATTCAACCAAGCTAACACCGAGCGTGTTGAGTACATGCTCGACACACTGGATATTAAAGGTTTCACTTTCTTCGAACAAGTTCAGGGAAGAGGCACCAATGGCGGAGAACCTCGTCGTGGAACTCACACTTGGCCGGAAATGAACTCGGCCGTCATCACCATAGTTGACGACGGGAAAGTAGCCACGCTACTCGAGTCGGTAGAGAAACTCGACTTGCGCAACCCTGAAGTGGGAGTAAGAGCTTTTACATGGAATGTGGAAAAAACAGTGTAAGAAAGCTTTATTCAGAAAAAAAGCAAGACTTTAACCGAGGTTAGAGTCTTGCTTTTTTGCATAAAAAACCATTCGGCGACTAAACCGTGGCGATAGGAAATGAAGAATTATGAAATAGGGAATCAATGCTGCTATCGAAACTGTTCCTACCACAGCCTCGTTATCAATGAATACCGAAAGAAAAAACGCCATTCCTATAAGAATAACAAAAGGAATAATATATGCGAGTGCCACTGCTTCCCATGCCATAGCACTCGAACCAGACAATTCCACTCTATCGCCTTTCGCAAGCGGCTGTAAAGCTACTGCCTCAATATGTTTCTCCTTACTCTCGGCTGCCGCACAATGAGTCTTCACATCGCATGCAGCACATGCCGACTGCTGCTCGATAACGACGATTACCTTACCGGCAGAAACAGATTCTACTATTCCCGTATGACTTATTTGATTTGCCATTTGTTGTTTATTTTTACGAGTAGCAAAATTATAAATTTTTCGCAACATACACAATATACAAACACTTTTGAGACAGAATAAAAAAACGCTATTGCTCAAATGCAAAAAAATCATTAACTTTGCCGCCTGATATTATAAGTTAATGCAGCTACCTGCAGGCTTTTTTATATGAATCTTTCATTTGAAAGACAACACAAACCTTAACTTAATTTTATTTTCCTATGGCTAAACGTCGTTCCACAACCCCAAAACCCATCGACAACTCGAAGTCAAGCAGCGAAAAAGACGAATTGTCGTTTTCCGATTTCATGCATAAAACCAACGAAGTGTTGAAGAGCAAGCAATTTCGCATAATATGCGGAGTGCTACTTTTACTTTTCACGTTGTTCACACTTATTGCTATAATAAGTTTTGCATTCACCGGTAATGCCGACAGTTCTATATTATCTGAATCGCTCAAATACCGATTTGCTCATCGTACAGCCATTAAAAATACTATGGGTATAATTGGTGCTGACATTGCATATCTTCTTATTGCAAAGACATTTGGTTGGGGATCATTAGGAATTGTATTCTATGCATTGCTGTTATCGCTGCACTTGCTGAATATTTATAGAACAAACCTTATAAGAGCATTTTTTGCATGCTCGTTTTGGATTTTATGGGGTAGCATTGTTCTTGCTATGCTCCCTACTCCTCTCATCTTGTCGTATTCATTAGGCGGAGAATATGGTTTATTCCTCAGCAAGGGACTAATCTCATATATTCATTTATGGGGAACCATCATCTTACTTCTCGCTATTCTTATAGTCTTTCTTATCGCAATCGACAAGAACACCATCCCTCGTTTGAAAGCAATGCGCGACAAGATAAAGGCTTCTATCGAAGCCCGTCGCCTGCGTCGCAAACTGAAACAAGAGCAAACAACCGATGATGATGGGAAAGACAAGGACAACGACCTTACAGGCGCAAACAACGAAAATGAGAACGACCAAGAAGAAAACGATGGTATAGATAGCGATAACGATAATACCATTATTGTAAAAAGCGACGACGATGATATAATTATTATCGACGACAACGACGATAACAAAGACGATAGCGATGTTACCTTTACTATAACCGATAGCTCTGAAAATGAGTCTCTACCGACAGACGACGATAATGCCGACCTCAATACTGAGACCGATAAAGAAGACGATGAAAATGAAAATATAGTTGAAGATGAGAAAGATGAAGAAGGTGAGGGGAAAGAAAACGACGACAACCAAGCCATTGCCATACATAAAGGCGAAGATGAGAATAACGACGACATAGGCATGACTATCGAAGTTAATGTCGAGGAGATGCTCAAGAGAGACCCCGATTATCTGCTAAAGAAATATGGTCCGTTCGACCCTCACCTTGAACTTAGCAAATACGAGTTCCCATCGTTGTCGTTACTGAAAACCTACCCTAACGAGAGTACTCCTATCATCGACAAGGACGAGCAACTTTCGAACAAGCAACTTATAGTTCGCACATTCAAGAGTTTCAATATCGAGATTGTAAATATTAAAGCCACTATCGGACCTACCGTCACTCTCTACGAGATAGTTCCGAAAGAAGGTACACGAATCAACCGTATTCAGACGCTTGAGAAAGATATTATGTTATCGCTAAGTGCCAACGGAATACGTATCATTGCTCCTATTCCGGGCAAAGGCACTGTGGGTATTGAAGTTCCTAACAAGAATCCGCAAGTTGTATCGATGCACTCTGTAGTAGCCTCAAGGAGATTCCAAGAGGAGAAAAAAATGCGTTTGCCGGTTGCTATGGGTAAGACTATTACCAACGAAGTGTTTATGTTCGACTTGGCAAAAACACCTCACCTGCTCGTTGCCGGTGCAACCGGTCAGGGTAAATCGGTTGGTTTGAACGCTATCATTACCTCGCTTCTATACAAGAAACATCCTACCGAACTGAAACTTGTACTTGTTGACCCTAAGATGGTAGAGTTCACCTTATTCGAACCTCTGGTTAGGCATTATATTGCTGCCATGCCAGACCAAGAAGAGATAATTATTACCGACTGCCAAAAGGTTATCAACACCCTTAATTCGCTTGTTATCGAGATGGAAGACCGCTATATGCTTCTCATGGATGCTCGCGTTCGTAATCTTGAGGACTACAACGAGAAAATCGTCAACCGCCGTCTCAACACGGCAAAAGATGTTAAAAATAGTCATGGCGGTACACAGCATCACCGCTTCCTACCATATTTAGTCATCATTATCGACGAGTACGGCGACTTTATTATGCAGGCCGGCAAGCAGGTAGAGACACCTATTGCCCGTATCACACAAAAAGCCCGCGCCGTGGGTATGCACATGATTCTTGCCACACAGCGCCCGTCGGTAAATATTGTAACAGGTGTAATAAAAGCCAACATCCCTACCCGTATCGCATTCCGCACGCAGTCGGTAATCGACTCTCGTACAGTGCTCGACACCAAGGGTGCCGAAGGATTAGTGGGCAAGGGAGATATGCTCTACTCAGGCGGAACGGAGTTAACACGTATCCAATGTGCCTTTGTCGATACCCCCGAAGTGGAAGAAATAGTAAAACATATAAGCACGCAACAACACTTCCCCGCGCCATATCAATTGCCTGAATACATACCCGAAGGCGAAGAGGGAGAGGCATTGGCTCCGGGTAGCGTTGACCTTAAACGACTCGATCCTATGTTTAAAGATGTTGCCACCTATGTCGTTTCACGTCAGGAAGGCTCAACAAGCAAACTGCAACGCGCATTCGAAATAGGATATAACAAGGCAGGTAAACTCAGCGACCAATTAGAAGCCGCAGGCATAGTAGGCCCGAACAAGGGACCAAAAGGAAGAGACGTTCTCGTGCAAGATATGGCACAATTGGCACAGATTTTGGAAAGCTTAGGCTTGTAACTACTTCTAAAAAAATTACCATGCAAAAGGTCGTATATACCACACTACTGCTTTTCTTTAGCACAATACTGCTAAATGCTCAAACAGCTGACGAAATAATTAAACATTTCTTCGGCAGACTTGAGCACGAAACTCTCGTTAGCCGATTCTCTGCCACTATAACTGACTCAAAAGGACTGAACCCGATGACGCAAAACGGATTTGCCGAAATTAGAGGAGAGGTGTTTCATGTTCGGATATGGGATATGGAATTGGCATTCGATGGCGTAACACTTGCAAGTTACAACGGCGATACAAACGAACTTACATTATCCGCCCCAACAGAAGAAGAACTGCAACAAGGCAATCCGCTATTATATGCCAAAGCAATGCTCGAATTGTATAACGCTCGTTTTGCCTCACAACAACCACAAGGCATCACCATAATAGAACTCATACCCAAATTAGCAGGTTCTCAAATACAAGGCATCACCATTCAATTAGGCAAGACCGACCTACTGCCACAACGTATTTCTCTCAGAGAAACGAATACACATACCAATATTATTTTTCAAGACCAACAATGGAGCGAACTTCCTCCAGTTACCACTATCCCCACTGATATAGAGGGTAAAGAGTCTCCTTTTATTAACGACCTGCGATAGACTATAGAATGAGTCAAAAGTAAAAAGACATATTAAAATTTTGAAATCTGAAATTAGAAATATCAATTATGAAAACTAACGGACTTGGACGAGGGCTTGATGCTCTTATAGACACCACACATATCAACACTAACGGTTCTTCTTCTATTAGCGAGGTTGACTTGTCCTTGATAATGCCTAATCCCGACCAACCTCGTCGCACTTTCGACGAGGATGCACTCAACGAATTAGCAGAATCCATAAAAGAGCATGGCGTTATATCTCCCATAACTCTCAAGAAAAACACCGGCAATACATACCTTATCATTGCCGGCGAACGGCGTTTCCGCGCTGCCAAGCAGGTCGGACTGACCACCATCCCTGCATATATTCGCACCGCTAAAGACGAGCAGGTGTTAGAGATGTCGATAATCGAGAATATTCAACGAGAAGACCTCGACGCCATTGAGATTGCTCTCGCATATCAACGACTGATTGAGGACTACAAACTCACGCAAGACCAATTGGCTCAACGTGTAGGTAAAAAACGTGCCACAGTAGCCAACTATTTGCGTCTGCTCAAATTGCCGGCTGAGATTCAGTTAGGACTCAAAGAGAAACGCATCGATATGGGTCATGCTCGTGCCATACTCGGTTCACCATCGCCCACAGAACAGTTGGCTATCTACAAGCAAATACTCGACGAAGGATTGTCGGTACGCCGTGTAGAAGAATTAGTAAATCAAAGCAATATCGCTCCATCAACAGATATTCCTCAAAAAGAGAGAAAACCTCAACAACAGAAAAAAGACGAGCATATACAAGCCATTGAGCAATCATTGTCGGGATATCTCGAGACAGAAGTAAACATCAACAGCAAAAGCAAAGGGAAGGGTAAAATACTTATATCATACAATTCTGAAGAGCACTTATCGCAACTGCTTCATAGACTAATCAAATAAAAGTAGCGCTCAAAACTGAAGAAACTGCTATTTAATATTATTCTGATGCTGATAATAAGTTGTGGTTCCACACTCGCACAAATATCAGCCGACTCCATACCCGTTAGCCGCGATACTGTGGTAGGATGGCGTCCCGACCCTCTGCGTGCTGTTTGGATGGGAGTGATAATTCCCGGATACGGGCAGATATATAATTGTAGTTATTGGAAACTCCCCATAGTATATGGAGGCTTTATGGGATGTATATATGCCATCACATGGACCAACGGCAAATATTCCGACTATAAAGACGCATTCCGCGACATAAGCACCGACGAGGTTCTATCTTCCGACCCCTCCCGCTCTTACAATGCCATGTTGCCTAATGGTTATACCATCGACAGAATGGGAGGTAGAGCATCATATACACGATATCTTCAGAACCGCCAAAACTCTTTCCGCCGCTATCGGGATATAAGCATCGTTGCTACAGTAGTGGTTTATACACTTTCGCTGATAGATGCTTACGTCGATGCTCAACTCTACGACTTCGATATCTCCGACGAACTATCAGTTAACGTACAACCACAAATCTACATCGATCCCCTCTATGAACACCGACGCTCAACAGAGTTGAGCCTCGCCATTACTTTCTAAGCCATGCTTGCTTCCATTCTTGCAATATTCTGCCAAATAATAACGGTTACTCCGATAGAACAACCTATCGACACCACAGAAGACATCATACCTGCTGAATTTCTTGATAGTCTGACAACAATCGAAGATAGTCAGGCAGAAGAATCACTTTTTACTCCTTCCGAATACGACCTCAAATTAGTGGAATGGTCGCTCTCTTGGTTAGATACCACCACTTGCACGTCGCAGGTTGACACCACCTTTATTCCCGATTCAGTATATATCAACCGTCTGAGTTCACTCCCCCGCGAGATGGAAATGACCTACAACCGCTATGTAAGAACTCAGATAGAACGCTATACCCGTCGCAGCCCAAAGCAACTGGCAATGCTCAGGCGACTAAGTACCTACTACTTTCCAATCTTCGAAGATGCACTTCATCGGCATGGACTACCCAATGAACTTAAATATCTGCCTATCATAGAATCAGCCCTTAACGTCAATGCCCATTCCCGTATGGGAGCAGCAGGGCTATGGCAGTTTATGGTAGCCACAGGAAAGCTCTGCGGACTCGAAGTCAACTCACTTGTTGACGAACGATACGACCCATACAAAGCAACAGAGGCTGCATGCCGTTTTCTCAAATCACTCTACTCTATCTACCACGATTGGACATTAGTGATAGCTGCATATAACTGCGGACCGGGTAACGTCAACAAGGCTATGCACCGTTCAGGCGGTAAACGTGATTTTTGGGATATATTTGAATATCTGCCCCGCGAAACACGCTCGTATGTGCCCATATTCGTGGCTGCCAACTACGCACTCAACTACGCCGACGAACATAATATCTGTACCGCACCACTCAACGAGATGACGCAACCAACCGACACGGTTCATACCACAACTCGACTTCACCTGATGCAAGTTAGCGAAATACTGAATATACCTCTGCCCTATCTTCGTCGCCTAAACCCACAATACACCAAAGACGTACTCCCGGGAGGCAAATCATACTCTCTTGTACTGCCACTCGACAAAACCGGAGGATTTATCACTTTACAGGATACTATACTTGCCTATAAAGCAGATAGTCTGATCAACAACCGACGAGCCGCTATCGAACTCGCACAGAAAACCAATGTTGACGGCTCTTACAGAAACGGTAATATCACCTACTATAAGATAAGGAAAGGCGACACACTGAGCGGTATTGCCAAACGGTATCACTGCACAGTAGCTCAACTGCAAAAATGGAACGGACTGAAAGGTACCAACATACAAATCGGCAAAACTCTTAAAATTAAACGCTGAAAGCCGAAAGCTGACAGCTAAAAAAAATGGAATAACAATATGGAACACACAAAATGCTTAATCATTGGCTCAGGTCCTGCCGGATATACTGCAGCCATCTATGCTTCACGCGCCAATTTGTCGCCTATTCTATATGAAGGTATGCAGCCGGGCGGACAACTAACTACAACAACTGAGGTTGAGAACTTCCCCGGCTACACCGATGGGGTTGACCCCTATACCATGATGGACGATATGAAACGTCAAGCACAACGATTTGGAGCCGATATCCGCACGGGAATGGTTACTAAAGTGGATTTCACGTGCTCTCCTAAGAAAATATGGGTTGAAGACACAGAACTTATCGAAGCCGACACTGTGATAATAGCCACCGGAGCAAGCGCCAAATACTTGGGCTTGCCTTCAGAAAAAGAATATGCTGGGAAAGGGGTATCTGCTTGTGCTACATGCGACGGATTCTTCTATCGAAAGAAAACCGTAGCAGTGGTAGGAGGAGGCGACACAGCCTGCGAAGAAGCCACTTACCTTGCCGGATTATGCAGGAAAGTGTATCTCATCGTGCGCAAACCCTATCTTCGTGCATCACAGATAATGCAACAGCGAGTGATGAACACTCCAAATATCGAAGTGATGTTCGAACATAACACTCTTCGGCTAACTGGCGACAACAAAGTTCAAGGTGCCGACCTCGTGTTCAGAAAAGGTGAAGCCGACGAAAAAACTGTACATATCGACATCGACGGATTCTTCCTTGCTATAGGTCATAAACCCAACACAGATATATTCAAAGAATATCTGCAACTCGACGAGCAGGGATATGTCGTAACCAAGGCAGGTACTCCTATAACCAATATAGCGGGAGTCTTTGCAGCAGGCGACGTTGCCGACCCGCACTACCGCCAAGCTATCACTGCGGCTGCCTCAGGTTGCAAAGCTGCCATCGAAGCAGAAAGGTATCTAAAATCAGTTCAATTATAAAATACAACATCAACTATTTACTCATTCCGCTTGAGCGTGGGAACCCTCTTCTGTACATTTCATGAAGTATTGCAGAAGGTGGATATTAAAATAAATAAGCAACCATAAGCAAAGTAATAATGCTTGGGATTGCTTATTTATCTTTATAATACCAATCAATCGTAATAAAGCATACTTTACTTAATTTTAGGCATATAGGTCATTTTGCAGGCTGATTTTTTATGCGGTTATTTTCTATGTTCCTGATACATTATACTTTCGACGCAATACAGCCGGTTACAAACCGACGTACCCACCTGTTACCTGAGACTTAATACATGTTACCTGAGACTTGATACATGAGACTTGACACCAAAAACAAAGAAGCCCTCAGTCGTTTGACTGAAGGCTTCCGAAAAGTTGGCGGCTACCTACTCTCCCACTTACGCAGTACCATCGGCTTAGCTGAGCTTAACGACCCTGTTCGGAATGGGAAGGGGTGGGACCTCAGCAATATAACCACCTTAATATAAGTTAGTTTTAGAGGCTTGAGTTTAGAGTTTAGAGTTTAGTATTTAGAGTCTTTAGCGACTCTTCTTTAAACTCAT
>JAFSTG010000006.1 GCA_017450605.1 Paludibacteraceae bacterium
AGTATTCTTTTGCTTGCCAACGATGTGGACGTGGTTGGCATTGATGAGGCGCAATTCTTCGACATGGGTATAGTTGATGTGTGTACGCAATTAGCAAACCGTGGCATACGTGTTATAGTTGCCGGTCTCGATATGGATTATAAGGGTGTACCATTTGGTCCGATGCCTGCACTGCTTGCAATAGCTGAGGATGTATATAAAACTCATGCTATCTGCGTACATTGTGGTGATCTTGCCTATGTGTCTCACCGTTTGGTGGAAAGCGACAAAAGAGTTCTTTTAGGGGAAACAGAGAAATACGAACCGTTATGCAGGAAATGCTACGAGCGGGAACTTCACAAAAATGATACTGATTGACGTCATTCTTCCTTTACCTATTAACAGTCTTTTTACTTACCGATTGCCTGATGATCTCAGAAATGATCTGCAACGCGGTAAGCGCGTGTTAGTACCTTGGGGTAAGCACAAGATACTAACAGGTGTGGTTTGGAGTATTCATGATGAAGAAGTTGAAGAACAGAAACTAAAAGATGTGATTTGTTTTCTCGACGAGCAACCAATAGTTGACGAGCACCAATTAGCCTTGTGGAACTGGATTGCTTCTTATTATATGTGCACACTGGGTGAGGTTATGCGAGCAGCACTGCCTTCCGCCTTAAAAATAGAAAGCGAAACACTAATCAGACTTGCCGATAACCTTGAGGGAAATAATGAATTGTTTGGTCTTCAGGCAGAAATAGTAGAAGCCTTAAGTGACAAAAAACCATGTAATGTTGATGAACTGAGCAAGGTGTTAGGGAAAAAAAATATAATGCCGGCAATAAACAAGTTGATTGAGGCTGGTGTTCTTACTACCGAAGAGAAGGTTAATCAACCTTATAAGGAAAAGTTCAAGTCGTATGTAGTATTTAATGATGCTCTGCCTATAAATCAGGTCTTAGATTCACTAAGTAAGGCTCCGCAGCAATATAATACTCTTCTAAGGTATTTTGAACTCACCCAGGGTAAGATTACTCGGATAGAGCGTAAATTGCTTAATCAAGGAGCTATAAAAGAACTTAAAAATAAGAACATTCTTATCGAACAGAAAGTTGCGGTAAGTCGTCTTTCTGAACTGCAAGTGCGTGAAAAGCCCCATTTGCTGACTACTGAGCAACAGGTGGCATTCGAAAATATACAGGAACTTTTTATGCAGAAACAAGTAGTGTTGCTAAGAGGTGTAACTGGCAGCGGAAAGACCGATATCTATATTCATCTAATAAACAAGTACCTGAATAAAGGTAAGAGCATACTATATTTAGTGCCGGAGATAGCGCTTACGACTCAACTTACCGAACGCTTAGCTGCAGTGTTTGGCGACAGGATGCTCGTCTATCACTCGCGTTTCTCTGATGGCGAGCGTTACGAGATTTACAATAACACTCGCAAATGCAAACAGGGAATATTGCTACTCGGTGTTCGTTCTTCGGTTTTTATGCCGATAAATAATCTTGGATTAGTAATAGTTGACGAAGAGCACGAGCCTTCTTATAAGCAAGCCGACCCTGCTCCGCGTTATCATGCCCGTAATGCAGCTATAATGTTAGCTCATGAGCATGGCGCTAATATTCTTTTAGGTAGTGCAACACCATCGGTTGAAACTTATTTCAATGCAAAAACAGGGAAATATGGTCTTGTAGAACTAACATGCCGCTATGGAGGTTTGGAATTGCCTAAAATTAATATTTTGGACACAAAGTATCTTTATCATAGGCGTGAGATGGTGGGGCATGTAAGTGAGGTACTCATCGACAAAATGCGACATGTGATATACGATGAAAAGAAGCAAATAATAGTATTTCAGAACCTTCGCGGTTATGCCCCGTATATTGAATGCAAGTCTTGTGGATATATTCCTAAGTGTGTTAACTGTGATGTTAGTCTAACATATCACAGACTACGTAATATCCTTACTTGCCATTATTGCGGTTATACAATTTTTAAACCTTCAGCCTGTCCGATATGTGCTTCTAATCAGTTGTCCGACAGGGGAATTGGTACTGAGAGAGTGGAGGATGAGTTGGCTGGTCTATTTGCTGATGTAAAAATTGATAGAATGGATGCCGATACGACCCGCAAAAAAAACAACCTTCAGCAAATAATTGATAACTTTGCAGAAGGGGCGACTGATATTCTTGTCGGTACGCAAATGATAAGTAAAGGTCTTGACTTCGATAATGTCGGATTGGTTGCTGTTCTTAATGCTGATTCCTTGTCGGCGCAACCAGATTATCATAGTTCGGAACGCTTATTTCAGATGCTTGAGCAGGTAAGTGGTCGTGCAGGAAGAAAAAATAGTCAGGGTGAAGTTATCATTCAGACTTCAAATCCCAGAAATGAAATATTGCAATATATTATCAATCACGACTATGTTGGTTTCTACAACAGTCAAATAGTAGAGCGCAAACTATTTCGTTATCCCCCTTATTATCGTTTACTCTATATAATATTGAGCGATACTGATGCTATGAAAGTTAATAGTGCAGCAGATGAAATGCGGTTACGCCTGCAGACTATTTTCACACATCGTTGTTCAAATGTAGTAGAACCGGCAGTGGGAAGAGTTAAAAATCGTTTCTTACGTCAAATAGTTCTTAAGTTTGCAAGCAACGAACCTATAGCAAAAGGGAAACGGCTAATTGAAAGTCAAATAGAGTTGATAAATGCTGATAGGCGCTTTGCTTCGGTTAGAATATACACAAATGTTGACCCATAGCATTTTGCTATGAGTCAACATCAGCTTTGTATTCCGAATAGCAGGTTAATCCACTTTCTTCAATACTTGTGCCGAACGAGCTGGCAGATATATTTTCAGCCAACCTTTGCCATCCTTTTCGTATATAGGGTCGGCTTGTGTGAAGTGCTCAACCGAATCGTTTGAGATTCCAAAGCCTGCAAACTGTGTGGCGTCGGTATTAAGAACTACTTCGTATTTGCCGCTTGGAGCAAGAAAACCATAGTCGGGGAATGATTTTTGACCATTCCAATTAAATACGAATATGTATTCTCCGCGTGCAAATGCTACCATCTGGTCTCCTTCGTTCTCCCAGATACTTACAACCGGCAGTTTCTCGAAATCTTTTATATTTCCTATCAGATGTATCATTGCTTTGTCGAATTCACCTAATTCGTGGTAATATAAGTTAGGATTATCTACTAATTCCCATTGACGACGAGCGTATTTATAACTCCATCCATTGCCTTCTCTTGGGAAGTCAATCCATTCAGGATGACCAAATTCATTCCCCATAAAGTTCAGATATCCTCCGTTTATTGTTGAGCATGTTATAAGCCGTATCATCTTATGTAGAGCCAAACCCCTGTCAACCATATATGTGTTGTGGCCGTGCTCCATGTGCCAATACATCTCGGCATCGATAAGCCGGAAGATAATGGTTTTGTCGCCAACGAGTGCTTGGTCATGACTTTCTGCGTATGAGATAGTTTTCTCATCTTGTCGGCGGTTGGTCATCTCATAGAGAATATGTCCCGCTTTCCAGTCTTCGTCTTTTATTTCCTTTATCATTTTTATCCAGAAATCAGGAATTCCCATCGCCAGACGGTAGTCGAAACCCATACCACCATCTTTAACTGGTACGGCTAATCCCGGCATACCTGACATTTCTTCGGCGATAGTGATAGCATGCGGGTTGACCTGATGTATCAGTCGGTTGGCCAGCGTAAGATAGCAAATAGCGTCTCCGTCCTGATTGAGGTTGTAGTAGTCAGCATAACTTGTGAAATCTTCGCCTAATCCGTGCGATTTGTAAATCATTGAGGTAACGCCATCGAATCGGAATCCGTCGAAGTGATATTCTTCGAGCCAGAACTTACAGTTTGAAAGTAGGAAATGCAGAACCTGCGGTTTTTGATAGTCGAAACAGAGACTATCCCATGCAGGATGTTCGCGTCGTGCACCTGAATGGAAATACTGATACGGTGTACCATCGAAGTTCCCGAGTCCTTCAAGTTCGTTTTTCACTGCGTGTGAATGAACGAGATCCATAATTACTGCTATACCTAACTTATGGGCATCGTCAATGAGGTGCTTGAGCTCCTCCGGAGTTCCAAATCGCGAGGAGGCAGCAAAGAAATTAGAAACATGATAGCCGAACGAGCCATAATGAGGATGTTCCTGGATAGCCATTATCTGCAAGCAGTTGTAGCCATCGGCATATACTCGGGGCAGCACTTGTGTTCGAAATTCTTCATAGGTTGACACTTTTTCTTCTGAGGATGACATTCCTATGTGACACTCGTAGATGAAAAGCGGGTCGGTTTTCGGACGGAAACGTTTAATCTTCCATTTATACTCTTTTTCCGGCTTCCAAACTTGAGCAGAGAAGATTTTCGTATAGTTGTCTTGTACCACCCTTGTAGCATACGAGGGAATGCGTTCGCCATAGCCGCCCTGCCACTCAACAAGAAGTTTGTAATGTTGGCCATGTTGTAGTGCATCCTCGTTGAATATTCCTTCCCAATTTCCGTTTTGGGTAGACATCAGGCGATATTGTTCTGATTTCTTCCAACCATTGAAGTCGCCTAATATATATATGGCTGTTGCGTTGGGCGCCCACTCGCGCATAACCCAATGTTGTGTGCCGGTCTGCTCATCAAGATAACTATGGAGTCCGTAATATAAATGACCATTGGCAAAATCCGATAATTTACCATTGCCGGCCAAATTTTTTTCTACTTGTCGGAAGTAGTTGTAGCGTCCTTCAATTGCACCACTGTAAGGAGCAAGATAAGGATTAGATTTAATAAGTTTAAGCATAATATTAATATTAGTTGTTAGTGTTAAAAATTTCAGTTAGCATGTCAATCGATTTTGGATAGGTGAATCCATCAATATTGACCATATAATATTTGCATAACTTATCAAGTAGTATTTGGCGTTGACGGCGTGAGATAACATCATCGTTTCTAATTAATTTGCTAAGTACTTCTGTCTCTTTTTTTGAGAAAAGCTTTGTATGGGTCTGTTCGTCTAAAACACTATCAATCTCTATTGCTGCGTTGTTTTCGATATCAGGCATGATACCAAGATATTTGGCATAATTGATAAGAAAGCGAATGTGCTGATTGGGCGATAACTCTGAAGCGTCAAGTGCTTTAATCTCTTCTTCAAGCCAGTCGAACAATACTATGTCGCTTAAAGGATGCTGCAAACTTTTATATAACACTTCCGCGAGAAACAAAACCACTGAGTTATGTATAATATCGTCATGCTGAATAGCAGTTACTACTGTTATAGCACCGAGCGCGAGCACCGGCATTTTGCTTTGTTGTTCGAAGTCGGCATCTGTTTCAATAATTGTTAACGGCCGGAAAATCCCTCTTTTCTGCTTGCCCCTGCTGCTTCCTATGCCATACACCACACAGTTGACACGACCATAACGGCGCGTGTATAAATGTGCAATTGAGGTTTTGTCGGTGTGTTTCGACAAATGAAGTACTATTGCCCTTGTACGTGAAAGCATTAGAAACGATAGGCAAATATCACATTCCAACTCCATTCCCGCATATATGCCTTATATGCGGAATCTGCTGCAGGGTAGTTCCTGACAAGATTTAAAAGTCCGAAGTCGTAGCCTGCCTGCAACCGATAAGGTCCCCATTCTATTCCTCCTCCTAACGAAATTTGTAAGTTGAAAGGTAGTAACTCTGTCTTATATTTATTATAAGGTTCACACTGAATATTATTTGTCTTCAGCCAGTTGAGAGTTGCAGGTGTTAGATGTTCTTCAATATTATCCTGTTGCCATATTCCTGCTTGAAGTTTTGGTCCACCATAGAATACAAGAGCCAGTTCACGCCAGAGTTTCTGTCTGTAGTAAAGATGGATGGGAATATCTAAACTGTGCTTCATTACTTTATGCTTAAGTATTTCCACTTGAGTGGCTTCGGTGCTAACCGAGCGCCAATGTTGATTTGTTACTCCATAGGTAAGTGCATAGACAAGTCCTGTTTGTATCGACAAGTTGTATGGCAAGTTGAAGTCAACAGTCGCACCTACTGAAGCGCCATGTAGATAGGTGTCAGGATAGGTGGTAGTAGGACTATGTTGCCAGTCTTGAACATATCCTGCCATCACTCGCCAATCATAACTGAAAGTATATTGATATTTCTCCTTTTTGGGTGTGAAATCAAGAAATGCATCACGTGCCTCCTGCGCAGAAAGAGAAATACTACAAAGCAGACAACCGGTAATCAGTATTTTTTTCATAGTAGTTTTGCTAACTTAAAAATTAAAATTTGTATAAATGATATTAAATACTCCAAGGCCAATAAAAACAGATAAATAAAGAAGTAATACTACACCTGTAGCAATGCTTTGCTTTCTGTAAAAAAACTGCGATGCTAATGCCCCCATTGACGCAATCAACATTCCAATTATGGGTGAAATATCTTCCGATTTGTACAATATGAGCGGTAAAAGAATAAATACAGGAAGCGAAAAATACACTAAGAACGACTGAGAATGGATATTATAAGATGAAAAGCCAATAAACAAAACAATATCAAATATAACATATAGTGCAGCAATGGTTATTGTGAACACAAATTGTGTTACTCCGCTTTGAATGTTGATAAATTTACGTTCAATAAAAACTTCCCAATTGATGGTTAATGGCGATGAAAGTAAATGTTGTTGCAGAAAGTAATAAACTGCACATAATGCAATGGCGATGCAAATAGCTAAAAGTACTTTAATATTGAATGATTGCTGAATTATCATATATAAAATCAACACTGCAATTAGCAGTAATGTTTCCGGAGTAATTAGTGCAGAAAGAGAGAATATGACTGTTGCAACAAAAACTTCATTGACTGCGGCATCTGCTCTGTAAATATCTAAAAGTTGCATAGATACTAATAGCATTGCTAAACCAAGTAATTGTGTCTGCCACATTGACGTAATTTGCGGCAAAACGCTAAATGGCAGAAAACATATTATGGCAGGGAGTAAGGAAAAATTGCGTGTTATATTAACCTGAAAGCATATCCGCGAGAGTAGTACTGCATTAAAAATGCATAGTAGCAGAGAAGGAAGAGCGTTTTTCCATGAGATAGAAAATGCCGGAATCCAAAAAACTATGCAAACAGCCAATAGCATGATGGCTATCGGCCATTTGAAGTTAGTTACTATATGTTGTAAGAAATACTTCATTATATAGTAATTGCTGCACCATCTGCTTGTCAGTATCGTGTTTAGTCAACCAATCCTTTCTTTTGTAACAGATATTTAGGGTCAGCCTGTTTACCTCTAAATTCCATATAAAGCTCTTGTGGGTCTTTTGTACCACCCTGTTTGAGCAAATTCTTGAATTTGGCGGCTACTTTTGCGTTGAATATGTCACCGGTCTCTTTAAAGGCATAGAAGGCGTCCGAATCGAGTACTGCCGACCATGTGTAACTATAGTATCCGGCTTCGTAACCTGTCATGAAAATATGATTGAAGAAAGTTGAACGATAGCGTACGATAATCTGCGGTATCATTTGCATTTTCTGCATACTTTTTTCTTCAAATTCGTTAACATCGAAATCGTCAGTAGTAGTTATCTTGTGGTAATCCATATCAAGTATCGATGCCGACAATAGCTCTGTTTCAACAAATCCTTGGTTGAATTTTGAAGCATTGTTAATTTTCTTAATTAGTTCGTCGGGTATTATCTCACCGGTCTGATAATGGAAGGCGTAGGTTTGCAGTACCTCAGGCTCATAGCAGTAGTTTTCCATAAATTGTGAAGGAAGTTCTACAAAGTCGCGCGGCACGTTAGTACCTGAAAGTGTCTTATAGTTGCTTTCCGACAATAACCCGTGAAGAGCATGTCCGAACTCATGAAACAATGTTTCAACATCATCCATCGACAGTAAAGATGGTTTATTGGCTGTCGGTTTGGTGAAATTACCAACGTTTATTATTACGGGGCGATGATCAACCCCCTTGGCATCAACATATTGCGAACAAATGTTATTCATCCAAGCACCGGGACGCTTGCCGGCACGTGGGAAGTAATCGGTGTAGAGAATACCTACTAAATTGCCGTTGGCATCAGTTGCACGAAATACTTCAACGTCTTTGTTATAAACAGGCATGTCGTTAATCTGTTCGAAATTGAGGCCGTATAACTTATGAGCTACACCGAAAGCACCCCGACGTACATTCGATAATTCAAAATAAGGTTTTATTTGTTCTTCGTCAAGGTCGTATTTGCTTTTCCTTAATTTCTCAGCGTAATACCACCAGTCCCAAGGTTCGAGTGTAGCGCCTGGTATGTCTTTCTGAAGCATAGCTTGAAGTTCAGCAGCTTCTACTTTAGCTTTTGCAAGGGATGGTTGCCATACCGATTGCAGAAAGGCATCGACAGTGGCAGAGTTATGCGCCATGCAGTCGTCGAGTATATAATCTGCAGGATTGCTAAATCCAAACAGGTGAGCTTTTTCAACTCGTAAGTGCATTGTCTGTTTGATAATCTCTTTATTATCGAATTCGTTGTCATGATTGCCGCGAGTGGTATAAGCAAGCAGCAATTCACGGCGCAGTTCGCGGTTGTCAGCATACTGTAGCACCGGTATGAAACTTGTGCGGGTAGGGTAGAACTTCCACGATTCGGGGCGCCCTGCATCAACAGCTAATTCTTTTGCTGCTTGTTTTACATCTTCAGGAAGGCCTGACAACTCGTTTTCGTCGGTAATGAATAGTTCATAATTATTGGTCTCGCTTTGAACATTCTGTGCAAAACGCAACGAGAGGATAGCTAATTCTTTGTTAATCTCCGAGAGACGCTTCTTCGATGCATCGTCAAGATTGGCTCCGTTACGCACAAACGATTTGTAAGTCTCTGTAAGTAAACGCATGTCTTCTGGCGAAAGATTGAGTGTTTCGCGCTTATTATATATTGCTTTAATACGGTTAAAGAGTTTTTCGTTCAGCAATATTTGGTCGGAATGTTCGGTAAGCAATGGACTTACATATTCAGCCACTTCGTTCATTTCATCGTTACCATCGGCTTCGAGAACATTAAAGAATGCTGACGAAACCTTGTCGAGTAGTCCTCCTGCGCGATCGAGTGCTACTATAGTATTATCAAACGTGGGCTCTTCTGCATTGTCGGCAATGGCATTGACCTCTTCTTTTGCCAAGCGCAGTGCCTCTTCGAAAGCAGGAGCGTAATGTTCTACTTTTATCTTATCGAAGGCGGGAACACCGTAAGGAGTAGTTTCAGTCGATAATAATGGATTTTCATCCTTCGAGTTACATGCAATAAAAGTCATAGCTATTGCAAAGATAATAAAAGGTTTGTTCATATAAATAAGTATTGAGGTTAAATCAATTTAGTATGAGAATTTTAGTCAGCACATGACTTTTGCCGTCGGCATCTACTCCCTGAATCAAATATATTCCGGTAGGAACTCTGCGGGCGAAACCATCATTGGCATCCCATGTTGCCATTCCTCCATTGCTTACCGTTTGATAGAGTAGGTTACCTGCTATATCTGTTATGCGAATCTGAGTGTTTTCAATCAAGCCGACTATAGTTATCATACCTGTATAATCTGGGCGTACAGGATTAGGATATGCATACACATTTCCAAAATCTGCGTTTCCATCGGTTGCATCACTTTGATATGAAACCAATCCTGCATCAGTCCCAAAGAATACTTCTCCTGTCAGCGGATTGATAGCAATCGACTGAATTGAGTTGGATGGAAGAGGAGAGTTGTCGGTGGTGAAATGATAAATTGTTTCCACACAATCCTCCGAGAGGAGAAATACACCTGAATTTTGGGTACCCATCCATTTTCTGCCTGCTCCATCCACTGCTATTGCGTTTATCCGTTCGCCATCAAGAAGATAATCAGCCAACCCGGAACCATCAGTGCGTGCAATCATTACCCGTTGGCACGCATCTGATTTGAAGAAATCTGAAGATGCAGGTATGCGAAGCGGACCTGATAGTGTTCCTAACCAAATATCCCCGTTTTTATCTTGAACACACGAAAATACTAAGTCGATAGACACATCGTTGTTATTCTGGTCGTGCAGAGACGAACGGAATATGGAGCGGTCGTCGGAAAAGTCGGTAGGTGTGCCATTATCATCGATGAGTCCTAACCCCGGAATATCACGCCCTGAGGCAATCCATTTGTATGATGGCCTGTTTTTGTCTATCACAATCTCCTGCGGGGTGTTATATACTACTCTTTGTCCGTTCGATACAACATCTGTTGTAAGCCAGTTGCCATTTGGAGTAAGGATATTAATGTTCGGACCATAGGGGCCGGTAGTAAGTACCCAAAGATTGCGCTCGCTATCAAACACTGCACCATCTGTCCGAGTGTAGAAATCGGGGTTGTTAGGTGCCGCCGAAGTGAACGAAGAATTGCTTATATTATAATGTTTTACTGGATGCATGTTCTTATATTCTATCATCCCGCATCCGTAACTTGTAGCAAAGAGGTGGTCTTTGTCTTGAGGATCAACTGCTACATTCATGAAATCATATATCGGTTGTCCTGCAAAAGTTACGAGGTCGTCGTATGATGTGTTAGTCCATACTCCGTTTTCGTATATCATTATATATGCGGGTTTGGCTGCCCGGTCTGCCCATCTTGAACCAGGTACTGAAATTATTCTGCCATTGTCGTATTTCATACGGAAAGAGCTATTCGAGGCCGGCCCGTTTGGTAAAAATGCTTCCACTACCTGGGTTGAGAGATTATATGTGGTAAGTCCGTTATTGTTTGCGGCAAACCAAAGTTTATTATTGCTCTCGTCAGCAAGCACTTGTTTTGCTCCTGCGAATACAGGTATCTCGGAAAAAGAGTAGTTGGAATTTATTATGCAAACTTTGTCAGATGTGTAACCGAATATCTGATTTTCTGAAGTAGAAAATCCTGTGAGGTATCGTTGAGAAAACTTTTCACTCCACCCCGAACCACTGTATTCGTATATCTTGCCGTCAGCGAGGGCACATAATGTTCCATTGAACATACCAAGCGAAGTAACCGTTGATGACGGTAGTGGCATGTGTTTCCAAAATGAGTAATCAACTAAATTATCACGTTTGACATCGGCGTAATAAATATCAGTGGACGAGGATGCATAGATTGTTGTGCCGACAATAACTACCGATAGCAACTTCACCTCTGAAGCATTCTCACCTATAAAGAAAGTGTTTTCAATTTCGTTCTTCTTAAGATTAAGAAGTACTATACCAAAGTCGGTGGCTAAGTAAGCTTTTCCGGCAGAGAAGAATACATCATTAATTCCCTTTGTGGAGTTCATCTGTTTCTGATACAAGTCGCTTATGTTCTCTACACCTGCAGAACGTAGTAAGTCGATGACGCCATTTTTATAGATAATAAGCAGTGTGGATGTTTCCGAGTCGTAGTCGATATATGAAATATTAGTACCGTTAAGTCCTGATAGTTTGCTGTAGAATTCTATGGTTTGGTCGTATTTGTCAACAGAGAAAAGTGAACCTTCGCTCAGTGCATATACCTTTTCGGCTGACTGTGCTATCTGTCCTACTGCATTATATGCAAAATGTACTTGCCATGTTCCCATTGGCAGTTGTGGCTTAACTGAGGTAACAAGTAAAACGAGTGTTACTAATAGGAATAATCTTTTTTTCATTGCCCTATGTTTATTGGTCGCAAAATGCGAGAAGTTATTGCTTGTGTTCTATGTTATTTTGTAGAAAATCATTCATTTTTTGTAATGCACGAGCACGATGACTAATGCTGTTTTTAACCTCTGCTTTCAGTTCGGCAAAAGTGTGATCATACCCTTCAGGAACAAAGATAGGGTCGTATCCAAACCCGTTGTTGCCCTTTTCTTCTGCTGTTATTGTTCCGTTTACAATGCCCTCGAACTGACGCTCGTATGAGTCGGTAATAAGTGTTACTACGGTTCGAAATCTTGCACTGCGATTGGAAACTTCAACAAGTTTTGTAAGGAGTTTCTTGCGATTTGCAGCATTATCATGTCCGGGGGACGCATAGCGTGCAGTCTTCACGCCCGGTGCGCCATGTAGTGCTTCAACCTCTAACCCTGTATCATCAGCAAAACAATCGGTATGGCAAAACTCATATATAGTACGAGCTTTAATAGCAGAGTTAGCCTCTAAAGTGTCGCCATCTTCTATAATATCTTGGGTAAAACCAATGTCAAGCAAACTCAGTATTTGGTAGTCTGTAAGTATTCTGCGCGCCTCATCAAGTTTATGAGCGTTATTAGTCGCAAAAACAAGTGTTTTCATATTGCTGTATCGTGGTCGCAAAGTTAATATTTTTTTTCATATTACCAAAATCTAACTGCAAGTCATGCTGTTACCATGACTTTAATATGCTTTCGGCGTAATACTTCAGCTATATCTTCCATTTCTTTTCTTGTTATCTTCTCTAAATTTTTAACAGGTGTTTCTCTGTCGATAACATAGATCATAACTTCTTTGGGTTGCAACAATTCGACTATTGAGTACCATGCGTCAAGTTCTCTTTTTGTTGTGTTGTCGAATGTCTGTCCTTCATAACTGCCACGAAGAAAGCATGTTTGGAGAATAAAATTGCCATTGAAAGTTTTGAGATAATCCACTATTTTACTTACTGTCAGTTGCTTGTTTACGGGCCTGTCGATGAGTTGCATAGTAGAATCTATTGCTGAATCAAGTTTGAGAATCCTATTATCAACCATAAGAAGGGCTTCTCTCACGTCGTCGCGGTAAAGTTGTGTGGAATTGCTTAGTACCGAGACTTTTGCTTCTGGGCAATACTTGTTGCGAAGAGATATTGTAGTTTTTATTATTGCCAAAAACTCGGGATGTAGGGTTGGTTCTCCATTGCCAGAGAAGGTGAGAACATCGGGTGTAAGGTGTTCTGCCTTTAGTGCGTTGAGTTTCGTTTCTAATGCTGATTTAAATTCTTCTACTGCTGGCAGTTTAGGGTGGAGGCATGGGCGTGAGAAACCGCATTCGCAATATACGCAATCAAAAGTGCATAATTTGGCATCGGTTGGCATTGTGTTCAATCCAAGCGACAGACCGAGTCGGCGTGAATGAATCGGACCGTATGCTATCTCGTTGAATAATATCATAGGCTGTTTACATTTTAGTTATTAATTTTAAGTCAGGTTATCTAAGAGCCTTTTGTAAATCTTGTTTGTATTTCAAGAGTTTAACTTGATGAATCTCCAAATTTTTTTGTAAATCTAATGAATTTGATGCTTTAGCCTCTTTTATTTTTTCGTTTAGTTGTTCGAACAATTCCTCTGCTGCGGCTATTTTAAGCTGGATAATGAGTTTGACAATATGTCGATACAAATTTTCAGTTTCCTGTTCTCTGAGTCGTTTTAGTTTCTCCTCGCTTATTTTTTCTTCTTTTTCGGAAGTAACAGTGCTATCGAAAATTTTGCTGACTTGATATTTTTCAATAAGCAGGTCGCTTGCAAGCGCAGCAAGTTCCGGGTCGATATGTGTTGAGAAGTAATGTTCGGCGTTAAAATCTTCTTCGTTCATTTTTGTCTCATATTCCTTGGCAAAACGCTGATGAACAGGTAAAGAAAACGTTAGTCCATCTTTTCTTAGTTCGTCGAATACAAAACTTGCCATTGTGAGAGAACTGCCATCATCGTATGTCATTATTGGCTTTCGTCCGTCTTTAATCAGCGATATGAGTATATCGCGTTCTAACGATTGACGGCGTGTTAATGGAACATCGGGCACCTTACTGCTCACTTGTATGGTGGAGGTTTTGCCAGTTTCTTCTGATGAAGAATCTGCTACTTGCTCTTTGTCTCGTAGCTCTCTTGTTTGTTGCCGTAACTCATCTTTTTCTTTTTGAATTATCTTGTCGCGTATCAACAAACCAACTTTTGTCTTAATGGCATTATAATCAATGTTTAGCAACTGACTTGCGCGCTTGATATAAACCTCTCGTTTTATGGGATCTACAATAGCAGAGATGGTTTCGCAGATATCTTCAAGCAGTGGGGTTAAGGCAAGAGGATCATCTTCTAACTGTTGCTTGCTGACTTTTATTTTATATTCGATGAAATCGACTTGTTCGCGCTGTAGTAACTCTATAAAGTCTGATGCATTCATTTTGTGCGATAGCGAATCAGGGTCTTCACCTTCTGGCAATAGAATGAGTTTGACATTGAAGTCGGATTCGAACAATAATTTCGTTGCTTTCGAAGCCGCGTTAATGCCGGCTTGGTCGCTATCATAAATAAGAGTTGCGGCCGAGGTAAAACGCTTAAGTATAGATACATGCTGTTGGGTAAGTGCAGTACCTGACGAAGCTACGGCATTCTGTATTCCCGCCTGTACCATCGAGATAACATCCATCTGCCCCTCCATAAGGTAGCAGAATTTTTCATCTTGTATGGCTTTGCGTGCAAAATTTAATCCGAATAACTCACGCCGTTTTTCAAAAAATCCTGTTTTCTCGGGCGAGTTGTAATACTTGCCGGTATTCTCTCTCGCATGAAGTATTCTCCCGTTGAAAGCCACCACTTTATTCGACAACGTGAACCATGGGAAAATTACTCTGTCTCTGAATATATCGTAGTACTTGTCACCGGTGTCACGCTCTGATTTTCCGCATAAGTTGGCTTCAACGAGTGTGTCAACCGACATACCGCTACTCTCTGCATCTTTGTATAGCAAATTCTTGTTTGGAGCATATCCGATTCTGAATTTGCGGATAATATCGTCTTGCAGACCTCTTTGATGGAGATAGCCTAACCCGACAGAGAGCCCCTCGTCGGTATTCCAAAGCTGATCTTCGAACCATTTAAGTGCAAACTCATTTGCAAGGAACATCTCTTCGCGCTCTTGTTCTTTCTTCTTCTCCTCTTCTGTAAGTTCTGTTTCTACAACTTCGATGTTGTATTTCCTGGCAAGCATTTTTATAGCTTCAGGGAAACTGCAACGCTCTATTTTTTGGATAAAAGAGACAGCGTTTCCTGCCTCGCCGCAACCAAAACATTTGAAAATTCCTTTTCCCGGTGAAACGGTGAACGAACCGGTTTTTTCGGTGTGGAAAGGGCATAAACCTATATAATTGACCCCTCGTTTCCGCAACGAGACATAATCGGATATGATGTCAACAATATTTGCTGTATCATAGACCCTTGTTATTGTTTGTCGGTCAATCATTATTGTTACGTTGTAAGATTAAACACTTATGATATCTTCTAAATGCGCACAAAGTTACAAAAAAAATAGCGAGTCTCAAATAAAAAAAGCTGCTTGCTTCAGAAAAATCTGTAAGCAGGCAGCCTTATTTTGTAGAACGATTTATTATCTTACTCTTTCACAGTAGCTTCCGTCGCGAGTATCTACACGAATAGTTTCACCTTCGTTAATAAAAAGAGGAACTCTGATTTCTGCGCCTGTTTCGAGTTTGGCGGGTTTAAGAGTGTTGGTGGCAGTATCGCCCTTCAGTCCCGGCTCTGTATAAGCTACAGTCAATTCAACCTTAGTAGGCAACTCGGCAAAGAGAACGGTGTCTGTTGATGCGTCGCTCACAACATCCACAATAAATCCTTCTTTGAGAAAATCAACGCCTGTAATCAGATCATGAGCAATAGGAATCTGTTCGAAAGTTTCCTGATTCATAAAAATATAATCGGCACCTTCCTGGTACAGATATTGGTACGGACGACGCTCCACGCGTACATCTTCCAACTTCTCTCCTATATTAAATCTGCGCTCTAAAACTCTGCCGTCAACAACATCTTTAAATTTAACGCGCATAATGGTGTTACCTTTACCGGGTTTAACATGGAGAAATTCAATAACGAAATAAAGACGACCATCCATGCGGATGCATACGCCGTTTTTAATGTCTTGCGAGTTAATCATAAATTTTATCTTTTTAATTCAACATATTATGTCCGTTTAAACGCTGCAAAGTTAATAATAATAATTCAACTACGCAAATTCATGTGTGCTAATTTATTTGCATAGGTTATTTTTTTTACCTAACTTTGCAGCCAATCTATGGCTGAGTAGATAATATCACTCTTAATATTTAGGTTGATTTTAAACATAACGTGTTTTTTTACTATTATCGACAAAATCTTATTTTTTTACAACATCATGAATTTAGAATTTAGTTGGCTGAAGATTATCAGCGCCTTTATTGTATTTTTTCCTATTATTGACCCATTAGGTTCGCTGCCTATTATACTTAATCTTGAGAGTAAAGGTGAAAAGATTCAAGCAGGAAAAGTTGTAATAGTATCTTTCATTATTCTCATGATATTCCAATTCGGAGGAGAATTGGTTCTGCAATTTCTCGGTGTGAGTAAAGAGTCGTTTGCTGCAGCCGGAGCCATCATCCTTTTTCTTATGGCGCTCGAAATGGTCTGCGATATAGTTATTTTCAAGGATAACGGTCCTCAAGGTTCGTCCTCAATCGTTCCTTTGGCATTTCCTTTGTTTGCCGGTCCGGGAGCTTTTGCTGCTATAGTGGCATTGCAAGTTGAATATACCTCTGTCGAAATCATTGCAAGTTTGTTCTTGATAATGGTTTTCCTTTACGTTGAATTGAAAACAACTAAATGGGTTCATAAGGTCCTGGGCGATACCGGAATTTATATTATTCGTAAGTTTTTCGGTGTGGTACTGATGGCAATTGCCGTTAAATTGTTCACAGATAACTTGGGTAGTTTAATAAGTATGTAATCTCTTATTAATATGAGAAGAGCGGTTTATAATTGGGCGCTTGTGCTTTTTGTTCTTACGTCTTTGCTTTCTTGCAGCAAGACTTCAAAGTTCACTATTGATGGTGAGTTAACCAATGGGGCAGAAGAAAAGATATTTCTTGAGCAAACGTCTCTGTCCGGTGATATTGTGCTTGATTCGGCAAAGCTAAGTAAGAGGGGAACATTTTCTTTTAAGCATAAATCGCCGGAGTATCCTGATATTTATCACCTGAGAATAGGTAGTAGCCGTTTTGTTTTTTGTATTGATACGACCGAGCATATCACAATTCGTGGCGATGTGGCTAATCTATCTAAGATAAATGATGTTGAGGGTTCTGATGCAACTCGTCAGATTGTCGAACTACGCCGTTCGCTTGTTGAGAATTCGGCAGAACAGCACCGCGAGTTGCAGAAACAGATTATTCTTGCTAATCCCAAGAGTATTGTGGCGTATTTCGCTCTGCATCAGACAAAAAATGGAACCTACTTGCTATCGCCTTACAACCAAGATGACATGGTTTATTATAGAGCCGTAGCAACAGCCTTTAACACCTTCATGCCTAACTATTATCGCAGCAAGGCTTTGTATGGGCAGGTGCTCTCAATTATAAATGCGCAAAAAACTGAAATTGCTAATGCTCAGATTCGCCAACTTATATCAGAGAGCGAAAATGCTTTCCTTGAGATTAGTCTTCCCGATGAAAACGGTGAAATTCGTAAACTTTCCGATCATAAGGGTAAGTTTGTGGTGTTAGATTTTTCGGCTATTGCAATGGAAGGTTCAACAGCATACATTTTTCAACTCAAAGAAATCTACAATAAATATCATAGTAAAGGAGTAGATATCTATCAGGTATCAGCCGATAATAATCGCCTGTTGTGGCAGCAGTCGGCGAAGAATCTGCCGTGGACAACCGTAAGAAGTGAAACTGGCTTATACGATGATTGTTTCATTTCTTATAATGTACAGATGTTGCCAACGCTGTTCTTGTTGGATAAAAAAGGTAATCCTGTCGGTCGATATGGCAGTTTCAGAGACCTGCGTGAATCTATTGAGAAATGTTTACGCTAAGCAGGATACGTGAGTTGTGTTCGTCGGTTGGAATCGACGATTGCGCTGTTACTGTTCCACATCTTTTAGATGACGATGCTCGCTATTTGACCCAATGGCTTCAAAAAGGCTATAATGGTTCGATGACATATATGGAGCAGAACCTTGATAAACGAACCGACCCGCAAAAACTCTACCCGTATTGCAAATCCATATTGGTGTGTTTGTTGAGTTACTATAAAAAAGATAGGCAAGTTAAAGGAGCACCCTATATCTCAATCAGTGGTTTGAGTCGGAACGACTATCATATAGTTATGAAGAATAGGCTAAACCAACTCGAACAGATGATAATCAGTGAATGTGGTGAGCAGATTAGTTCCGCTTGGCTTGAACCGCAACATGTTTTTTGCGATTCGGCGCCGGTGTTTGAAAGGCGATTGGCATGTGAAGCCGGATTAGGAATTATAGGAAAAAATCACCTTTTTATACATCCGCTACTCGGTTCGTATGTACACATAGGTATATTAATGTTACCAATTGATATTTATGACGACAGGTCAAGCAAGTGGGTCAATTTCAATCCATGTGCCGGTTGCCGGAAATGTATCAATAACTGCCCCACAGGTGCATTGCGCGATGATTTGTTTGATGCGAGGAAATGCGTCTCTTATCTAACCATCGAACGTAAAGAACCACTCGATGCTAAATATAATAATCTGCTTGAAAATCGGCTATATGGTTGCGATAATTGTCAGTTGGTTTGTCCGTGCAACCAGAGTTTGAAAGAAACAAGTTGTGACGATTTGAAAGCTAATGCTGAATTGTTGGCTATGACGAAAGATGATTGGAATAACAGTTCTCATAGAAAAAAACTAAAACTATTACATAGATTGGCTAAAAAGAATTAAATTATGAATCCACTATCAGAATTACGTATTGCATTAGCCTCCGACCATGCAGGCTATAATCTGAAATTAATAGTAAACGAATGGCTGATTTCTAAAGGAGCGGAAACTCATGATTTCGGATGTTTTTCAACCGAAAGTTGCGATTATCCTGATTTTGCTCATCCACTTGCTGTTTCTGTTGAAAACGGCGATTACGACTTTGGAATTACTATTTGCTCTACCGGCAACGGAATTTGTATGACAGCTAACAAGCATCAGGGAATAAGAGCTGCTCTCTGTTGGCAGGAGCGTATAGCAGAGTTGGCGCGCCAGCATAATAACGCTAATGTTCTTGGCATACCTGCTAATTTTGTAAGTACTGAATTGGCCTTAAAAATGGTAGATATATTTTTTACTACCGATTTTGAAGGTGGCAGACACGAAAGACGAGTAAATAAGATACCTGTTCACTAACTTGTCTCTCCTCAAAGCATATATTAAAACGCTTACACTGCAAAAGCTCTGTAATCTCGCACTTTGTAGTATCAGTTTCTTGTTCAGCCGGAGAAGGGTCGCTTTTTTTAGCCATTTTCCGGCTTTTATATCTATTGAGCCGGCTAACTGGTGCCAACTGCATTGTAAGGAGTGTTATATAGGCACAAGGCAGCGCCCGGCTTCCGAAAAAGCCATTATGCAGCCGGAATTGTTAGAGCAAGTCTTGCAGCAAACAGGTAAATATATTCATACAGTGCAATTGTATTTTCAAGGTGAGCCTACACTAAATCATTTTTTACCTGATTTAGTCCGCGTGTGTAGCAAATATCGTGTGGTAAGTATTCTTTCTACAAATGCTCAATGCATAGATGCCATGTATGCCGAGAAAATTGTTGAGGCAGGCTTGAACAGAATTATTATTTCTCTTGATGGTATTACGCAGGAATCGTATGAACAATATCGTGTCGGAGGAAAAATACAGCGGGTGTTCGACGCCGTTAAGTATTTAAGGAATGCTAAAGACAAGTTTGGCGCAGATATAGATATTGTTTTGCAATGTTTGCGGCTAAGTACTAACGAGCATGAGTGGAACGAACTGAAGAATAAATACAAATTATTAGGCGCTGATAAGTTGGAGTTTAAGACTGCTCAAGTAGATATTTCTGATGGCTCCGATGATTATTCACTATTACCTCTTGATAGTAGATACTCACGCTATATTAAAGGTAATGACGGCGCAATTCGACGAAAGAAGCAATTACACAATCGTTGTTTTCGTCTCTGGTCGGGGTGCGTTATAAATGTTAGCGGCGAAGTTCTTCCGTGTTGCTTCGACAAGTCTTCACATTTCGTTTTCGGTCAACTCTCAGCAGATTTCACTTTTAGCAACTGCTGGTTTTCACCTATGGCTCTTGCCTTTCGTCGGCGTATTCTCACCGACAGGCAGTCAATCTCTATTTGTAACAACTGTACAGAGTAAATTTTGCGCATATCGCATCTACCTTTATCCCCTGTTGCACCTGCAATAGGGAATAAAAGGTGTAAAATAAAAAAGTGGAGCCGACACTCGCGTGCAAGCTCCACCATAAATACTAACCATTAAATTACATTATGAAAAAAATCATTTTTGTACATTATGAATGTACGTGGTCCCTCAAGGACTTGAACCTTGGACCCCCTGATTATGAGTCAGGTGCTACTAACCAACTGAGCTAAGAGACCTAAAAGCTACAGAGAATAAACTCTTCAGACTTTATGTGTAAAACCGATGTTTCCACCAAGTTTTTCTGAATTCGGCTGCAAAAGTACAACAATATTTTTAATTATGCAAATTTCCTTGATTTTTTCATTGGAGATATTTGTTGGCAAGTTGCTCCAATGACTTTTTCGACATCTTCTTCTGTCGTTCAGTAAGTCGCGGAATAGTTAGTATTGTGCCTTTTTTAAGTCGTGTAGGATATGTAATAAGCGATTTGTTCGCTTCGTAAATAAATGGCCAATAATCTCCATCATCATAGTAGGTTTTAGCAAGTTGGATAAGTGTAGTGGTATCATCAACCGTAATCCTGGCCAATGGCTTAACGGCTGTCGCATTGCTCTTCGGAGTGGTTTTAACTTGAGGTGTTATAGTTTCAACCTTCTTTTCAAGCAGCGTGTCAACTTTCTCTTCCATTGAGATATCTGTAAGTTTTGGCAAGATATCGTCGTTGCGTTTAGAGTTCTTGATTATAGGAGTTTTCTCAACTTCTTGCGTGTTGTAGAGATTCTCAAGCGAGTCTTTTTGCGACTGTATCTTTCCTAAATCATCTTGCGATACAATACGCAGTTCTACACGTCTGTTAGGGCTGTACGATGCACTGGTGTTTCTGATTATACCAAGTCCCATCGACACGACCCTCTCCTGTGATATTTTGTAAACATTCACAAGTTCATTGCGCACCTTGTTTGCTCTGCGTTTGCTTAGCGCCGCGTTATGTCCTTGCGAGGCAGTATTGTCGCTGTATCCGGTAATGGTTACGCACAACTGATTATCTTCCTCAAGAATAGATGCCACCTTCTGAATCTCCTGCAGTGCGAATCTGTCGAGATTATCTTTGTCAGGAGCGAAATAGACGTTAAATCGCTGGTCGTAAGCAGCCGACTTGTTATTTATCAGTTTAATCGATTCTATGCGATGACGTTCAATTATTCTTTCTGTTTCTCGGGTGAGATACAAGGTGTCGGTTCCTGTTACAACAAGTGTGTCTCTGTTCGACAGGGAATCAGCTCCGCCTGAACCGCCACGTCTGCCCCTTGCCTTGTCGCCTTCGAGGTAATGCTGCGTAGAAGTTGAGATGTTGCGCATGTGATTACGTCTTGCAGCGCCGATTTTCCAGCGGAGTTGCAAAGAACCTAAAAGCATGTGGTCGTTAGTGCTGCCATATACTTTAGCATCGAGGTTGTCGGTCATATTGATATGATATTCGGCTTTTAGACCTAATGCTATCGACCGCGATACATTAAATTCGAGCAGAGTACCTACTGTGGCAAAACCGCACCATGAATATGCTCCGTCGGGAGCAGATGTTATGGGTGGATTCACTCCGTCATTAAATGTAGAAGCATAGTATCCTGCTCCACCTCCTGCCAGCAAATACCACGAACAAACAGTTGTCTCTCTCCTGAAGTTCCAGGCGTCAACCAAATCAACGGTGAATACAGCCTCAAGAGAATGAAGATGACCATAAACCAGCCAGTCGTCAATAGTGCGTTTGGCACCATAATTGGCATACGTATAACCGATTCCTAAACCTAAAACGGGAGTAAAGTCACAGTTTATGAAAAATCCACCATAAGGGCGTACTCGAGAAGATGATATGATGTCAACTCCTTGATGGCGCATATCTCCGCTGAAAAAATCGAATCCGGCATCCACCGACAGCGACCAACGAGCATATTTTTCTGCTAATTTATCAGAAGGTTTCCATGGATGTGCCCCATGCCGGTCGTCCTCAAAACGATTAGATAGCCTCTCAATAGAGTCAGTTAACATATCATCAATGTCTGATTGAGCAATAGAAATTTGCACAATCATGGTCAACAATAATATTGCAATCCCGGTTCTCTTCATAACTAAAAATGTATTTAGGTTACAGAGCAAATTTTTTTAACCGAATAAATCAGTCTGCAAAGATAGAAATTATTTTGCAAACTTCCAACTTTCTTGTAAGAACTTTCCGTAATCTTCGTATATCAAACTTAAGATTTAGATATTTTTTAAGAAAAAATATTGCTTAAATGAGTTAAAATAATTATCTTTGCCGCTAAGATAAAATATATTATATAATAACAACAAACTATTGCCTATGAATATCTTAGAAAAAATGCGCGAGCGCGCCCAGCAAAACAAACGGCGCATAGTACTTCCCGAGGGTGACGAACCTCGTACATTAGAAGCTGCTAACTATGTTTTGCAAGAAAAGATTGCTGATGTGATTCTTATTGGCGATGAAAAGCTCATTCTCGATGCAGCCGCAAAGCAACATTATGATTTTATCAAGTATGCTCAAATTGTCAACCCTCTTACTCATCCAAAGATGGAGCAGTATGCTCATCTGCTTTATGAACTTCGCAAAAACAAAGGGATGAGCGAAGAAGAGGCACGCAAGAAGGCGAAAGATCCTCTATATTTAGGTTGCCTTATGATAAAAGCCGGTGATGCTGATGGAGAACTTGCGGGGGCACGTGGTACAACTGCCGATACTATTCGTCCTGCATTTCAGATTCTCAAGACAAAACCCGGAGTAGGCATCGTCAGTGGTGCTTTCCTTATGTTTACTCCGGCAAAGCAATTAGGTGAAGAAGGCTTTCTCGTTTTTGCCGATTGTGCTGTTAATCCCTGTCCGAATGCTCAGGAGTTGGCACAGATAGCAATTTCTACAGCAGACACTGCCCGTACGCTTGCACAGATAGAGCCGCGTGTGGCTATGCTCTCGTTTTCCACAAAGGGTAGCGCTAAGCACGAACTAATCGACAAGGTAACAGAAGCAACGCGTATAGCTCATGAACTGGCTCCCGACCTGCTTCTCGATGGTGAATTGCAAGCCGATGCAGCTCTAATTGAAAAAGTAGGCAAACTGAAAGCTCCACAAAGCCAGGTTGCAGGTAAGGCAAATGTGCTCGTATTTCCGGACCTGCAAGCAGGTAACATCGGCTATAAGTTGGTTGAACGTTTTTCGGGTGCCAATGCTATTGGCCCTATTTTGCAAGGAATAGCCGCTCCGGTAAACGACCTTAGTCGCGGATGTAAGGTAGATGATATTATTCAAATGATAATAATAACCGCAAATCAAGCAATACAATGAAAATTCTCGTTCTTAATTGTGGCAGTTCGTCTATTAAGTATAAACTTTTTGAGATGAACACCAAAGAAGTTATCGCCCAAGGTGGTGTCGAAAAAATAGGTTTGAAAGACTCATTTCTTCTGGTAAAACTGCCATCGGGTGAAAAAATACAAATCAATAAGGAGATGCCAGAGCACACCGTTGGCATAGAGTTGATTTTGAATACTCTTATTGATTCGAAACTTGGCTGCATAAAAGACCTGCGCGAGATAAATGCTGTAGGTCATCGAGTGGTACACGGAGGAGAACGTTTTAATAAGTCGGTGCTCATAACACCGGAGGTTTATTCTCAGATTGAAGCATGTGCCGACCTCGCTCCTTTGCACAATCCGGCCAACCTCAAAGGTATAGATGCTATCAGTAAGACTCTACCTGAAGTTCCTCAGGTGGCTGTGTTCGACACTGCATTCCATCAGACTATGCCTGATGAGGCTTATATGTATGCACTGCCTTACGAACTATATGAGAAATATGCTATTCGTCGCTATGGCTTCCATGGCACATCCCATCGATATGTTTCGCAGCGGGTATGCGATTTCCTCGGTTTAGAAAATAAAGGTTTGAAAGTGGTTACTGCTCATATAGGTAATGGTGGCTCATGCGCTGCTGTGCTTGATGGCAAGTCGGTTGACACTTCTATGGGTCTTACTCCGGTTGAGGGACTCGTGATGGGTACTCGTGCAGGCGACCTCGACCTTGGGGCTGCTACGTACATAATGGATAAAGAACATCTGAGCACTGCTGAGTTCTCTAATCTTGTCAATAAGAAATCAGGTCTGTTAGGTGTAAGTGGTGTAAGTTCCGATGCTCGTGATATAGCTGCGGCTATAGAGCAAGGCAACAAGCGTGCTGACCTCGCTCGCCGTATGTTTATATATCGAGTAAAGAAATATATAGGTGCCTATGCTGCTGCAATGAATGGTATCGATATTCTTGTATTTACAGGCGGTATAGGTGAGAACGATGCCTATATACGACAAGAAATTTGCAAGGGTCTTACTTACTTGGGCGTTGATGTCGATTATCAGCGCAATGCAGGAACAAGAGGCAAAGAGATAGAGATTTCAACATCGCAAAGCCATGTTCGCGTTTGCATCATTCCTACCGATGAAGAGTTGATGATAGCCTCCGATACACTCGAACTAACAAAATAATAGTGATTATATTTATGTAAGTACCTATCATTGTACAGCATCAGATATAATAATTGAAAAACACCCCCTAAAAATGATTCTTTAGGGGGGTGTTTTTTATCTTGAATATGAAATTCTTATTCACAATATTTCTCTTGCTATCCATGCACATGCCTCGGCATCGGCAAGTGCATGATGATGGTTAGTTAAATCATAGCCGCAAGCAGCCGACACAGTTTGTAGTTGGTGATTAGCTAAAGAGCCGCCAAAATAGCGACGGGAAGCAAGCAGAGTGTCTTTAAGTTCGTAGTTGGGATATGCTATTTCATAAGCAGAAAAAGCGGCTCGCAGACATCCCTCGTCAAAGCGGGCGTTATGCGCAACGAAGGGTACTTCACCATCTTCTATATATGGAAAATAAGTGTGAATCTTCACTTGTAGTTGCTCCCATACCTCAGGGAAGGTTTTGGCATCGACGGTGTCGAAATATCCAAGACCATGCACTTGTCGGCAAAACCAAGCATAATAATTTGGATATGGCTTTACTAACGAGTAGAATGAATCTATCATCTCGCCATTTTGCACAATAACTACGCCAACTGAGCAGATACTGGAAGGTTTACCATTGGCGGTTTCAAAATCTATTGCTACAAAATCTGTCAATTCAGTAAACTAAATAAATGCAGTTATTTTACATTGATTCCTGTGAGGGTGTAGGTCTTGTCTCCATGCTTAACATACACTTGTCCGTTGTGTAAGATTAGTTCTCCTTTATCTTCAATATCAAAGGTGGAATAATCTATTTCTGTGGTTTGAGATGGTACTTCAAAGCGTACGTTTACATTACCAGAACCAACCATATCTGCCAAACCTGTCGGGTTATCGATTTTGCCGATTCGAGTGTAGAAATAGCTGCTACTGAAAGTTTTGTAGAATAATACAATACAATTGTTACCGTAGAGTAACAAATCGCCCGTATTGATAGTACCGGGCTTGTACGAATCGGTGGGTAGAGAAGTGTCTAAATAATGATATTTCTCGTTACCATTCAACTCGTTCATCTCTATTGTCAGCGGAAGCATCTCTGCAAATGCTCTGCCTGTTTCGTTATCTGCAAGTGTAGCAGCAAAAATGTGGTTGCCAATGGTGATGTTGATTTGCATAGATGTCTTCTCGGTTTGGTTCAGTTTGCATGTTTCTATCCAGTTCGCAAGAAGTGCAGAAGTTTGAGAGCGGTTAGAGTTGTTAATCCATAGGTTCTCGCTCAGGTACTCCGCATCCGGTACTAACCTTTTGCAGTCAGCCACTACACCGCTGATGCTTGAAGAAGCAGAGGAAACAATCAGTCCTACTTTCTTATCGGTCAATTGCGAGCCAACATGAAATAAGTAACTCTGCATAATGGCTGCCATCTGGCTCCACCAAAGGGGCGTAACGATGATGACGGTCGAGTACTCGCTCAGCGGGACGTTCACCGGGTCTATCGCCGGATAGGAAGCGGCATCGTTCGGAGCAGCTTTGATGGCGTTGAGCAACTGCGTGCCGAGGGCGTAACCGTTCGCCTCGTATCGGAGCCCTTTCTCGGCCGGTTCGATCTCCACCACGTCGGCAGAGATTTGTCGGGTCAGTTCGGTGACAATCGCTTCGCAGTCGCCGGTGTAGCTGTAGTACGCCACAAGGGTCTTGCTACTCGCCGCAGCGGACAGGCACACCGTCGCAAGAAAAAAGAGAATACGTTTCATGTATGTGTAGATACGTTTTAGATGTTTCAAGTTTGCGGGTGCAAAGGTATGACTATTATTTAATATGCAATTATCTGATTTTGGGAAAGGCTTGCCTATTTTCCGAAAATTTATAGCAATCTTTTCAATCTGTCACGCAGCACTGATTTATATGTTTCTTTCTGCTCATTCGTGAT
>JAFSTG010000064.1 GCA_017450605.1 Paludibacteraceae bacterium
AGAGTCGAGGCAGGTAGCTGTTATCTATCTCCGGCTCTTTTTGCTTGTTGTTGCAAGCCGTACAAACCAAAGCAGCAAACAATAGAAAAGGAAATATCTTTTTCATGGTAGTTATATGAGTTTGCGAAGTAGGTTAGTCATATCCACTTCTTTGCGTATCATCTCGTGCAGTTCGTCGATAGGAATACGTACTTGCTGCATTGTGTCGCGCGAGCGTACGGTAACGCAGTTATCGTTGAGTGTGTCGTGGTCGATAGTGATGCAGAAGGGTGTTCCTATAGCGTCCTGACGGCGATAGCGTTTGCCGATAGAGTCCTTCTCGTCGTATTGGATGTTGAAGTCGAAACGCAGCAGGTTCATCACCTCGCGTGCCTTCTCGGGTAGTCCGTCTTTCTTGACGAGAGGCATGATGCAGGCCTTCACAGGTGCGAGTACTGCAGGAAGCGCTAATACAACTCGTGTGTCGCCACCTTCGAGTTGTTCTTCTTTATATGCTGAGCACATCACGCTGAGGAACATACGGTCAACGCCGATAGATGTTTCGATGACGTATGGCGTATAAGACGTGTTCAGTTCGGGGTCGAAATATTCGATTTTCTTTCCCGAATATTTGGCATGTTGTGAGAGGTCGAAGTTAGTACGTGAGTGGATACCTTCCACTTCTTTGAATCCGAAAGGCATAAGGAACTCGATGTCGGTAGCGGCATTAGCATAGTGTGCAAGTTTCTCATGGTCGTGGAAACGGTATTTCTCGTCGCCGAGTCCGAGTGCTTTGTGCCATTTGAGTCGGAATTGTTTCCAGTATTCGAACCATTTCATTTCCTCTCCGGGGCGAACAAAGAATTGCATTTCCATCTGTTCGAACTCACGCATGCGGAAAACGAATTGACGTGCTACTATCTCGTTGCGGAAAGCCTTGCCAATCTGTGCTATACCGAAAGGTACCTTCATGCGACCGGTTTTCTGTACGTTGAGGTAGTTAACGAAAATGCCTTGAGCTGTTTCGGGGCGGAGATAAATTTTCATTGCTCCGTCAGCGGTAGAGCCCATTTCGGTTGAGAACATAAGGTTGAACTGACGAACATCTGTCCAGTTGCGCGTACCACTGATAGGGCAAACGATGCCTTCATCGAGTATTATCTGTTTGAGTTCGTCGAGGTTATTATCATTCATTGCCTTCGAGTAGCGTTCGTGAAGCGCGTCGCGTTTCTGCTGATGTTCGAGAACCCGAGGGTTGGTTTGGCGAAACATCTGCTCGTCGAAACTATCTCCGAAGCGTTTGTGTGCTTTATCCACTTCTTTCTGTATCTTCTCGTCGTATTTGGCTATTTGGTCTTCGATGAGCACATCGGCGCGGTAGCGTTTTTTCGAGTCGCGGTTGTCTATAAGCGGGTCGTTGAAAGCGTCAACATGTCCTGATGCTTTCCATGTGGTAGGGTGCATAAAGATAGCGGCATCTATGCCCACGATGTTTTCGTGCAGCTTGGTCATTGCTGCCCACCAATATTGCTTGATGTTGTTCTTCAGTTCAACGCCATTTTGTCCGTAGTCGTAAACGGCTCCGAGTCCGTCGTAAATTTCGCTTGAAGGGAATACAAAGCCATATTCCTTGCAATGTGAAACGAGGTTTTTAAATACTTCTTCTTGTGTTGCCATATTATTTTTGTTTTATTAGTTACATTATTTATTCCGCCAACCGACGGAAAAGTCAAATTGCCATTTTCTGTTGATAGCAGTCGTGTTATCAGCCTGCAAAGTTACATATATTTCGCCAAACGACCAACAGCCGTGTTGTTATTTGATTTTTATTCTTTCTTTGTTAAGCACCCAATACCATAGTAGTGGAACAAGAACCAGACATGTTATAATGCCGAGTATCCTATTGTCGAATAGTTGCAGTACGGCAAAAAATGTACCGAGCAAAGTTATTATTTGTGCTTGCGAGTTTCTATTGAATATGTGTTGCATGTCTCTGCTTACCACAACTATATCATTGATGCTGTTCATTCCTAATCGTTTGCGGGCGGGAGCAGGTATGCCGATGTCGTAGTCGGAGATGTCGTTGCTCTTTAGCACTCGCAATGTTTGTTTTTGTTCGCCGAATACTACCGTTATCTTGTCGTTTTCTTCGATGCCAAGCAGATTCATTGTGCTTTCGCTTAGTCGGGCAACCTCATTCTTGTCGTCGGTTTCGCTTGTCCATGTGGTCTTTAGCGTATATTCAGCTTTACCAATGAACATTTCGAGGAAACGATTAACAATATCTGTTATCTTTTGTTTGCAGAAAGAACAGACGCGTTTTATGATACTTTGGTTTTTGTTATGTTGCCGAGGTATCTGCAGCAACTCAACAGTATCTATCGCTCCTAAAGTGCGTTGTATATCAGCCAATGCTCGGCGTTGTTCTATTGTGAGTTCGGTTTTCAGTTTATAGAAGTCCTCTCCCGAGATCCGCTCGTAGCATGTCTCTAAGAGCAACCTTTCATCGTCTTTCGCCTGCGAGCGAAGTGCCTCTAATCCTTCGCTTCTTACAATTGAGAATGGCAGATATAGCAAATCGAGGAGTCGGCGATAATAACGGGGAATCATTATTTTTTTCTGTGGATTGCCGTTTTTGTCGCTAACACGACCATGGTCTTGATAATCTGCTTTGGCAAAATCGAGATATATTCGCGAGTCGGTATAGCGGTTATAAACGGCAAATAGATAGTCGTTGCTAAGTTTTGCTTTGTCGTTGTAAAGGGCTGTAGATAGTTTTATCTCGTCAACCTGATTAGCCTTGGGCAGACCGATATCGTATCTTTCCGGTTCGCTCACGCACAGCACTATAGGTGCGTTTCTGAGAGCAGGTTTTTGCTCGTTACCCTCTATCCACGACCTGCCGCACACCTGTTCTATAAGTCGGTTGGTAAGATAGATATATTCATCATCAGGAGTAGCGTTGGCAGAAGAACTGTTAGCAGAAGGTAAGGAATGTAATTTCGCAAGTTCTCGTTGTCCTGCTACCGAACAAATGAAGAAGGCCGTGTTATTCTTGTTGATTGTTGCGGCAACCGACTGCTCAAGTTCAACCTTGTCTTGAGGTTTGTGTGTAGCCGACCGTTGCAGTCGGAATACCCGTATCTGCCGAGCATTCCATTCAATACAGCTAAGAGTGTTGATTATTCCTGTGAGTGCTTCAATCAGTTTAGAAAGTAAATTCTCTGAGGCAAGCGACCGATAAAGGCTATTAACCTCTAATTGGCAACAAGAAGCATGTGTGTTGGTGGCTATGTATTTGGTTATGGTATTTTGTTTCCCGCCTCCGAAAATTTTATTTTGACATACTGTTTTTTTGCTTGCCGGCAACTCCACATCTTGTAGTTGATACTCGAAGGTGTATTTGATAAGGTCAAGCAGAAACATATATCCTTTGAGAGAATAATTATAGTCTGATTCGGTAGGGGCAGTACCTATTTCGATAGCATAATCGCGGTCTTTAGCACCATGCAGGTCGATTAGAAACTGAATGTTATGTCGGTTTATGTAATCGGCTAATTCTGTTTGATATGCGTTCTCTCCAAACTCATTTGGTTGGTAATTAGGGTCGTAGTTCGGACATCTTGAGGTGTAGATGACATGGCAGTTGGTTGTCAGATGCAGGTATTTGCAGATTGCTCCTGTAAGTTGGTCACAGCATTTTATGGTTCCGTTACGCATAGTGTTGGTTGCGTGTGGAGCAGAAATCATAATGGGTATGCTGCCTTCTTGAATAACATAGTCTCTCTTGCCCCGACCATTATAATCGTGGCAAGAGAAATCGCTCTCTAAGCCTGCTATATGCTTGCTAATTTCAGCTGTCATTTGTTAGTATGTCTTCTTTAACTATTTCTTTGCTTGTCGGTTTCAAACCGGCGTACCCCTGCAACCCTCGACTTTCGACCTGATACCTACGACTTTCGACCTACTACCTACTCTCATCCAGCCCAATCGGAGCGGTCGAGGGCACGGTATGAGATGGCTTCGCTAAGGTGCTGGGTGTTGATTGCTTCGCAACCTTCGAGGTCGGCTATGGTGCGTGCCACTTTCAGTATCCTGTCATAGGCTCTTGCCGACAGACCAAGTCGTTCCATTGCAAAACGTATCATACGGCTGCATTGGTCGTCGAGACGGCAGTAGCGGCGTAGTTGTTCGGGCGACATCTGTGCATTGCAGTGAGTCTCTATGCGTCTTGTTGTCAGGTCGTTGGTGATGGCGAACCTGTCTTCTTGCCGCTTACGGGCAGCTATAACACGCTCTCTAATGGAGGCACTGCTCTCACTTTGTTCGTGCCGGTGTAGGTCGCTGAATGGTACAGGTGTAATCTCCACTTGTATATCTATGCGGTCGAGTAGCGGACCTGAGATACGGCTTAAATATCGGTGCACAGCGCCCGGTGGACAAGTACACTCGTGTGTGGGGTCGTTGTAATGCCCGCAAGGACAAGGGTTCATAGCTGCCACGAGCATAAACGATGAGGGGTATTCAACGGTTAGTTTTGCGCGCGACACACATATTTTTCTATCTTCAAGCGGCTGACGCATTACCTCAAGAACCGAGCGTTTATATTCGGGTAGTTCGTCGAGAAACAGTACCCCATTGTGTGCTAAACTTATCTCTCCGGGCATGGCGTTTGCACCACCGCCTACAAGTGCAACATCTGAAATAGTGTGATGGGGCGAGCGGAATGGGCGAGTGGTGATGAGTGAGGTGTTTTGTGCTTTCACTCCTGCTACCGAATGGATCTTCGTTGTTTCTAATGCTTCAGATAAGGTCAGTGGTGGCAGTATGCCAGGAAGTCGTTTGGCTATCATGCTTTTTCCAGCGCCAGGGGGACCTACCATAAGGATGTTGTGCCCACCTGCTGCTGCCACTTCCATCGCGCGTTTAATGTTCTCTTGTCCTCGTACATCGGCAAAGTCGTTGATATGCTTGTAGTCGGCATCGAACAAAGTGTTGATATCAATAGTTTGGGGTTCGCACTGATACTCACCGCAAAGGAAACGTACCACATCTCTAAGATTCTCCATTCCATACACCTCCAACCCTTGCACGACAGCTGCTTCTTTGGCATTTGCCTGAGGCAAAATAATACCTTTCAATCCCAACTCTTTAGCCTTTAAAGCTATCGGCAAACTACCTCTTATCGGTTGCAAGGTGCCATCGAGAGAAAGTTCACCCATTAGCATATACCTATCAAGAAATGTGGTGGGAATTTGCTCGTCGGCAGCAAGTAGTCCGATAGCGAGGGGGAGGTCGTAGGCTGCTCCTTCTTTGCGTATATCGGCGGGAGCAAGGTTAATAACTATGTTCCTGCGGGGAAAACTATAGCCGTTGACCTGTATGGCTGAGTGAATGCGGTCGCGGCTTTCTTTCACTGCATTATCAGGCAGACCCACCATCGAGAAATTGCCCACGCCTGATTGCTCGTGAACCTCGATTGTGATAAGTGTGGCATCAATGCCTTGAAGAGCTGCTCCGTAAGTCTTTACTAACATGGCGTTGGAAGTTAAAGTTGAATGGTTGAATAGTCTTTGGTATAGGCGCACTTTGCTATCTGCCTTTGTGCATATTGATATTAGTATTTTTCTTTTTTGGTTCTGATTTACGTTCCTCTCGTCGTTTGCGTCGTGCTTCCCTGTTTTTCTTGGCATCTCCTTGGTTGAAGTCTTGTTGGAATTTCAGACCTACACCTTGTATTGTTGTAGCTTCTCGAAGCGAGTAGCGGTCAACGGTATGTGTATATGCCTTAGCACGCCATTGTCCTGATTGTGTGAGCATATATTCAACGTCGAGGTTCCCGAATACGGGTCGGTTAGTGAAGTCGTTGTATCGGTATCCTACGTTGCCGTTGATAAGTAGTCGGGTGGTCGGTTGGATTTGGAACTGTGTCTCGTACTCTTGTTGTGCCGAACTTCCCTCTCCATCGGTGCGGATATTAAATCCTACAGTGAAATTGTCGGTGAGTTTCGATATCCAGTTGTTGATTTGTCCGGTAACGGTGCTTGTGAGTAGCGAGTATGTTTCGTTTAGTCCGACTGTGGTAGTAGATTGCATAAAATCGGGAGTATAGAATCGGTTGAACGCAAGCAGATACATTATCTCCCTCATAAGTATCTCTTCGGTGTTGATAATCGATGATACTTGACTTGCTACTGACTCGTCGGATTGTGGTAGTTCGATGCCGAATTTTATTGTCGGGTTGTTGAGGTTGCCTGTCATTGTAAGCAGGCAGTTGACGGGAATAGAAGTTCGCGATGTTGCCACATTAGTGTAGTCGCTACCAAACAAGTCGCGCAGTGATGCTGTCGTTGAATAGACGGCGGTAGCGTTGATTTGCGGATTCTCGGGGTCGCCATTGAACACAATCTGACTGCCTTGTCGGAAAGAGAACGAGCGATGTATGAGGTTTTGCAGGGTGAAGTCGAATGTACCGGATGAGATAACATAGGTGCCGAATACGCGCGCTTCGTCGTTCTGACTGTCATAGTTAACTTGCAAAGCACCGTTACCTCTTGCTTTTAGCATGTCGCCGGATTTTGTAACGAGCAAGTTAAATAACGCATCGTCATCCACTTCTGCCTCAAGAGTGAGGTTGATTCGTGTGTCGGTGGGTCCGGTAATTACTATTTTATTGTCTTTTTTAGTGGTGACAGGTATGTCGGAAACGAAATGTACAAAGGAATTGTCGGTAGCAGTGGTAGCCGTAACGACCGACAGCGTGAAGTCGGTTTTAGGTTGCGTCTGTGCTCTTACGCTTATGTTACATTGTTGTTCGTCCCCCAGAATACTGATAGTGCCGTTAGCGTATGCGTCGCCGTAGAATAGTTCTTTATTCGATGCGGGAAGATGCACGGCATGTGTTCCCATAACTTGCGCTTGCAGGTCGTATTTGAAATCTTTGAAGTTGAAATGCGTAAGTGTTCCGTTGAGTGTCATCGGATTTCCTTCATCGTCGCGCAACGTTATGTTTGGGAAACGAATAGCCGTTTTCTCCATTATCACTGAGTCGGTAAATGTGAAATGGGCACCTATCATCGGGATACCAAGTTGTGCGTCCTTGCCTAATGCCTTGCCCACAACATAGGTTATAGGTCCTTCGCCATAAACTTTTATATGACCGAATCCTCGTCCTTTGATGTCGCTCAGTATGTCTTTCGTCCAATAGTTAATAAAAGCGAGGTTTGCGGAATCCACGTCGATATCTATTCCCCAATATTCTGTGGCTGGCACAACCTCTCCGTCAACATGTGCTACTCGTCGGTTGTTTTCCACCACATTGCCATCTATTATTATCGTCTGTTTCTCTCGGTCGAGTGTAGCGGTGGCGTGCACATCGCCGAGCAATGAACTATTGATGAGTGCACTATCCATTACCACATCGGCTTCAAACATAGGCGATGAGAACAGAGAATATACCTTTGCCCATCCGTCGATATCTCCGCCAAACGATATCGTTTCTCCAACATCGGTAAACAATAACAAGTAGTCGAGATTCAGGTTGCTCAGTGCCACATAAAGCGAGTCGCTGTTTTGTCGGCTTGCTCTACCATCGGCTGCTATTCCCTGAAAGACTGTACCAAGGCTGAAGTGCTCGATATCAAGAACTTGTTTCTTTGGATTAAAACTAACATGCGACTGGGTCATGCTCCATAGCGAATCGTTGAGCAGAATGTCGGATGGTAGGAATGAGAGGTTATAAACGACGTCGTTATGGTCGGTTGTGATGGTTGAAGCTGTACTTAGTTTGCCTTTATTACGCCCGTTATCTCTATTCTCCCATAGGAAATCGAGCCACAAACTATCGTTCTTTGCAAAAGTGTTGAGGTTGAGGTGCAGATTGCCTAATGCTTGTGCCGCAGGCGACTTGCCCTCGTGCTTGTAGGCATATAGTTTGGCAGTAAGTTGGTCGTTTAGGTTGTCAGCATTAAAGGCAATATCTGTTATAAGATTGTTTTTGTATCTAAGGTGCGGAATATATGCCTGAAGATTGATGATGTGTGCACTATCGTTAAGCGAAGCTTTAACAGCCGACATCTCATCGACATGCATGTCGAAGTCGAGAACATCGGTTATTTGGTTGATGTTGTGTGTGTAAAGATAAAAGTCGAGTTGGTTGGAATAATTGTTGTTTATTTTCTTGCTGCTGTCCTCAATATTGAGAATGCCGGGCAAGTGCTCTGCCACTAAGTGCTTTACAGAGGCTGCAAGAGTTTGGAAACTGAAATCGCCGGTGCACCCTGCATTGATATAGTCGGAGTTGAGTTTGAGTTGACGTTTCCCGTTGGTCGATTTATCAGGAGTTGAGGCAGTGAATATCAGACTTCTCATCTTTAACTCTTTGCCTATGTTGCAGAATGTCAGCGTGTCGATAGATATGCTGCCGTTAGCATTATCGAGCGTAGATGCCTCGAAGTTGATGTCTGTATGAAAGCGTAGGTCGGCATCAACAAGCGTTGGAGCAAGGTTTATTTGGTCGAGGTGCAACCTCGTGAGGTCGATTGTACCATTGAAGGTTGGAATAGCGGCGTTAAAATCAGCCAGACCATCGAATTTGAGACCAACGTGCGGGTCGTTGATATTGAGTTTGCCGCGAAAACCATCTTCACCATAGAACCCTTTGATGTTGATATTCTCGTAGTTATATTGTCGGTATTCGATGTTGTGAATCATGGCATCCACTTCGCCCTCCAACTCTTTGTGCTGCTCTGAGTAGTTGCCGTTCAGATTAACATGAAAAGCAATGTCGCCCAATTGGTCGTCGGCAAGTAACTCGCCGAGTTTGAATTCGTTGGTTGTTACTTCTCCGTTGAAAGCAAAGTCGTGCAGTTTGATAGTGTCGGTTATGTGTTCGTTATCTTCCAATTTGACTTGCGACAGCAGATTTTTAGTTTTAATATCAAGCAAGCCGTTGGTCGTAACCTTACCTAATTGCGTGGTAAGTGCTCCAACCAGCTTCATATTGTTTGTCATACCTCTTAATTGCCCGTGATAATGTACTTTCCCTAATCGTTTGAGTAAATCCGGTGCGATATATGGTCTGTCATTCATATCGCTGATGAAGTCTTGAAGCGCGGCATGACTGATGTTAAGGTCTTGCAGAGTGGCGGATATGAAGGTCGAGTCGAGGTCGGGCAGTCCGTGTGTGCTTATGTTTCCGCTGAGAAGGGTGTAGTTGCCATAAGAGAGTTTAAGGTTGGTGGCTTTAACGCTATCGATGGCACCTTCTACTTGCGCTTGCATGCGAATAGGGGTGTCTAATTTTCCTAAAGCGGGAAGTAGTGGCGCAAGGTCGCGCATAACGAGATATGCATTGTCGATACGCAGATTGGTGCGTATATCACCAACATAGATGGTGTCGTCTTCTGGGAAGTAGGCATGTACTACACTCGTTGCAATCTCGGAATGAGGAAGTCGGATACTCATCTTTGGCATATACGCTTCGCGGTTGGTTACGATGAGTGCCGCCTCGATGTTATCGATTTGTAACCCTGACTTCTCTCTCAAAAAGAAACTTTGTATTTCTGCGTTTATAGAGTCAACCGACATATAGTTAAGGGCTAACTTAGTGTCGATAGAATCGATATATATATGCTTGGCATCGAACATCCCTATGCCGCTTTTTAACGAATCGTTTTGTATTTCGTAGTCGTTATAAGCAAATTGTAAGTTGTTGAGCCATACATTTTTCACTTGTACAATGGGCGGGGTAGATTCCGATTCTGAGTTGCTCTCGAAGGCTGAGGCAAGAAATGCGTAGTTCATCTCACCGTCAATATCTCGATAGATATTACCTCGTGCGTTGCGCAGTTCGACATTATTGACAGTGATATTTTGCTTGAAGAAGTCGAAAAGTCGGAATCGAACCACTACGTGTTCGATATATATCAGTGTGTCTTGCCGTTGGTCTGCAATATAGATGTCGTCTAAATGAAGATAACCGGGGAACTCGTACTCAAAATGTGCTATTTCTACTTCAGTAGATAAGTGCTCTGACAGATAACCTGTTAGAGCCTGCACTATCTTGGTTTGAACAGTCGAGCTATTAAGTACTACAGATATAGATGCTGCAATAGTTACAATCACAGCAGCCACTATTAATAATATGCGGACTGAACGTTTCATTTATAACTCGCAAAATTATAAAAAAAATGTCAATCTTACAAATTTTTTATTCGAAAGCCTATCTGCTTGAATGCGAAGAACCGGCTTTAATACTTACAGGATTTTGTTATCATAATTTTTTTTTATAACTTTGCACGTTTTTACATAGTAATACTTTTAGGTATGAGTAAATCAAAAATAAAACATAATGTATTGAAGTTGACAAGAGTAGTATTTGCCGCATTGTTTTTTGCGGGGTTAACTCTTCTTTTCCTTGATTTTACTAACACACTTCACCCCTATCTGTCATGGATGGCTAAATTGCAGTTACTGCCGGCAATACTATCGGTTAATGTTGTGGTAGTGATTGCGTTGTTGTTGTTAACATTTTTGTTTGGCAGGGTGTATTGTTCTGTTATCTGTCCGATGGGTGTTTTGCAGGATATATTCTCTCATGTAGGTTCATGGCGCAAGAAACATAGGTTCAGTTATCATAAACCTCAAAATATTTTACGTTATATTGTATTAGCAGTATTTGTTCTGTTGCTTGTTTTGGGTTTGCAATCGATAGCCCTGCTTATAGCACCTTATAGTGCTTACGGCAGGATTGTAAATTCGTTGTTTGCTCCCATCTATGCACTGATAAACAATCTGTTCGCTTCGATGGCTGGGCATTACGGAAGTTATGCATTCTATTCTGCCGACGTGTGGTTGCGTTCGGTTTCAGCGTTGGTGGTATCGGCAATTACTTTTGTAGGTATCGGAGCACTTGCGTTTTTCCGTGGGCGCCTATGGTGCAACACTATCTGTCCTGTCGGCGGACTGCTTAGTTTGGTGTCGAGATATAGTCTGTTTGCTATTTCTATCGACAAAGATAAATGCACTAATTGTCGTTCATGCGAGCGTAATTGTAAGTCGGAGTGCATCAATATAAAAGAACATTCTGTTGATTCTTCGCGTTGCGTTGATTGCATGAACTGTTTGGAAAACTGCAAGTTTGGTGCTATAGGTTATAAGTTGCGTAGTCGTGCTGTCAAGGCCGTTGAGCCTCAGTCGGCTGATGCAGAGGTTGACGCTTCGCGTCGTCGATTTCTCACCACCACTGCAACTATTGCTGCATCAGGTGCATTATCTGCCCAACATAAGACCACTGATGGCGGTCTGGCAGTTATAGAGCAGAAGCGTGTTCCCGCTCGTTCTGTTCAGATTAAGCCTGCCGGTGCAGGTTCGATAAAACGTTTCGGCGAGCATTGCACGGCATGTCAACTTTGTGTGTCGGCATGTCCTGGCAAGGTGTTGCGCCCCTCTGACGATATTAAAACACTGATGCAACCCGAGATGTCATTCGAGCGTGGCTATTGTGCTGAGGATTGCACCCGTTGCTCGGAGGTTTGTCCGGCAGGTGCAATAGAAAAGATTAACGCCGATGAGCGTTTAGTAACACAAGTTGGCCATGCCGTCTGGATTCGTCAGAATTGCGTAGTGATAACTGATGGCGTAAGTTGCGGCAATTGCGCTCGCCATTGCCCGGTGCATGCTATTATGATGGTTGACGATGGATTTGGACACGAGATTCCGGCAGTAGATGAATCGAAATGTATAGGTTGCGGTAAGTGTGAATACTTGTGTCCTTCACGTCCTTTTTCTGCTATTTACGTAGAAGGCTACGAGCAGCATAAAACAATTTAAACTGAATTTCCAGTCGCTAATTGCATACAAACTTTTTTCTACTTTCTAAACTTCAAGTAATCATCCGCCGATGTGCGGAATAAAGACTATTCAAGCTTTCACATACAATATGGATAGACGCAAATTTTTAAAATTATTTTCAGGTGGAGCACTCCTGACAACTGCAGGCTTAGTTGGTTGCAAGACTGAAACTACTTCTACCGACGATAGCAGTGCTTCGCTTGGCGAGATACCTACCGATAGTATGACCTATCGCACCGGTAAGCATGGCGAGCGGGTGTCGCTGCTTGGCTATGGCTGCATGCGTTGGCCGACTGTGGCAGGTACTTCTGCGCGCGACACCGATAGCGACATCGACCAAGAAGAAGTTAACCGTCTGGTTGATTATGCGATAGAACACGGAGTTAACTTGTTCGACACTTCGCCCGCATATTGCAAAGGGTTTTCCGAAAGGGCGACAGGTATAGCTCTCAAACGTCATCCGCGCGAGTCGTTTTATATTTCTACCAAGCTGAGCAACTTCTCCCCCGACCTGTGGAGTTATAAAGAGAGTGTTGCTATGTATCACCGCTCGTTTGAGAGTCTGCAGGTTGACACTATCGATTTCTATTTGCTGCATGGTATTGGAATGGGAGGAATGGAGCAGTTACAAAAGCGCTATATTGAAAATGGCGTGCTCGATTTCCTTCTTGAAGAACGTGAAAAAGGACATATTCGTAACCTTGGCTTCTCATATCACGGAGATGTCGGTTGCTTCGATTATATGCTTGCAAATAACGATAAATATAAATGGGATTTTGTTCTTATTCAGCATAATTACGTTGATTGGAGTCATGCAAAAGAGGTTAATCCGCGAAATACCAATTCCGAATATCTTTATACTCAGCTTGCCGAACACGGTATTCCGGTGTTTGTTATGGAGCCGTTGTTGGGAGGCAGACTCGCGTCTCTTAACGATTATTCTACCAGTCAGATGAAGCAGCGCGAGCCTCAGCGTTCGGTGGCTTCGTGGGCTATGCGATTTGCCGGTAATCAACCGATGATTCTTTCCGTTCTCAGCGGAATGACTTATATGGAGCATTTGCAAGATAACTTACGCAGTTTCTGTCCGCATAAACCGCTTTCCGACGACGAATTGCTCATGCTCGAACACATAGCGCAAAACTATGTTTCATACCCTGTGATTCCATGCACAAGTTGCCAATATTGCATGCCGTGCCCGTATGGTATTGACATACCCACTATTTTTGCTCATTATAACAAGAGTCTCAACCAAGGAAATATAATTACCGATACTGCCGATAGCAACTACGAGTCGGCAAGGCGTCGGTTTCTTGTTGCATACGACCGTAAGGTGCCTCGCGAGCGACAAGCAGACCATTGCATAGGTTGTTCAACATGCCGCCAGCATTGTCCGCAACGAATAGATATACCGCGCCAAATGAGGCGAATAGATGCTCTTGCAGAGCAACTTCGCCGAAAAAAATAAGATAACCCACAAATATTAACTGTTAACTAAATAACTATTATGTTGTTGTCTATTGGATATCAGGAAATACTGCTTATTGCACTGATTGTACTTTTGCTTTTCGGCGGAGCCAAGATACCTGAACTTATGCGTGGTATGGGTAAAGGCGTGAAGAGTTTTAAAGATGGTTTGAGCGGAAAAGACGAGGCAGAACAAAAGTCGGAGAATAATACCGCTTCTGATAAAGAGAATGCCGGACACAAGTCTGATTCTGCCAAGTTGAAGGGCGAAAAGTAAGTGATGCAGCAATCCGACGAACTCAGTTTCTGGCAACACCTTGATGTGTTGCGCGGGAGTATAATCAGAATGTGCATCGCATTTGTTGTTTGCAGTGTGGTGGCATTTTGTTTGCGCGATTTCTTATTCGAAATAGTAATTGCGCCTTCTCGTTCGTCGTTTCCTGTTTTCGTATTGCTTCAGAAATGGTTGTCGATTTCCAACTTCAACCTTCAACTTATTAACACTTCGCTTGCCGGTCAGTTCATGACGCACATCCGTATGTCGCTGATGGCAGGTCTCTTGTTGGCTCTGCCTTACATCTTGTTTGAACTGCTGCGTTTCATTTCGCCGGCGTTGTACGAGTCGGAGCGGCGGGTGGTGTGGCGGATGTTAGGTGTGGCTGTGCTGATGTTCTTTTTGGGAGTGGCTGTGGCTTACTTTATCATATTCCCTTTTACAGTGCTTTTTCTGGGCTCGTATCAGGTAAGCGCACAGGTGGGTAATATGATAACCATCGAGTCGTATATTGGAGCTATGTTAGTGTTGCTGTCGCTAATGGGCATAGTTTTTGAACTACCTGTTGCGTGCTACCTGTTGGCAAAATTAGGTTTGCTGCACTATACTTGGCTAAAGCAATATCGCAAGCATGCAGTGGTGGTAATTGTGGTGTTGGCAGCACTGATAACCCCTTCTGGCGATGCTTTCACCATGCTGATAACGGCGTTGCCGGTCTATCTGCTGTTTGAGTTGTCGGTGTTGGTGGTGAAAAGAGTAGATAAAAATAGAGAAAATAAAAAAGATAATGAAAAAGATTAAAGAGTTGTTTGCAAAGATTCCTCGCAGTCAATGGATAAAGGCTGCAGTATGGGGAACGTTATATGTGCTGTTTCTTATGTGGCATGGCAACTGGTGGTGGATACTTCTTCTGCCGGTTATTTTAGATGCCTTCCTTCTGAAACTTATTCCATGGACTTGGTGGCGCAAGTTTAAAGACACCAAACCTCGTCTCTATACTATTTGTTCGTGGATAGATGCCATAGTGTTTGCTTTGGTGGCGGTATATTTTATCAATCTGTACTTCTTCCAAAACTATCAGATACCGTCATCTTCGCTCGAAAAGACACTTCGAGTAGGCGATTTTCTTTTTGTCTCGAAGGCAAGTTACGGAGCACGAGTGCCGAATACTCCTCTCAGTTTTCCCTTGGTTCAGCATACCTTCCCAAAATGGCTCGGCGGTGGAAAATCGTATATCGAGAATCCACAGTGGGAGTATCGTCGTCTGAAAGGTTGGGATCACCCGAAAAAGAAAGATATAGTGGTTTTTAACTTTCCTGCAGGTGATACTGTATGTCTAAAGATGCAGAACCCCGATTACTATAGCATCTGTCATCAGGTAGGCAGAAAAGTTGTGGAGAGTCGTAAAGACCTTTTCGGAGATATCGTTTACCGACCTGTTGACCGTCGTGAGAATTATGTGAAGCGTTGTGTAGGAGAACCCGGCGATACGCTTCAGATAATTAACAATCAGATATATATCAACTCGCAAGTTTTCGCCGACGAGCCTTGGGTTCAGTATAATTATTATGTTCAGACCACAGGCGGTTATCTGCCTGACGATTATCTTACTCGTATCGGTGTTTCGAAAGACGACCGTCATCTCATAAGGCAGCAAGAATGTGTGGCATTAGGTCTGAATCCGACATTGCCAACATACAGGTTGCCGCTTACTCGCGATATGAAAAAGAGTTTAGAGAATAATCGTAATGTGTCGTCGGTTACTATCGAGCCGGATTGGTGTGGCGGCGATGTATATCCGTTAGTGGAAGGCAATATATGGACACGTGACAACTACGGTCCCGTCTATATACCTAAAAAAGGTGATTCTATTCTTCTGACTGCCGAAAACTTCGCCGTCTATAAGCGTGTAATCGAGGCCTACGAGCATCAAACAGCAAAGATAGGCGATACCTATACATTCCAAATGGATTATTATTGGATGATGGGTGATAATCGGCATAACTCTGCTGATTCTCGATATTGGGGATTTGTGCCTGAAGACCATATAGTAGGCCGACCGGTATTTATCTGGCTGTCGATTGAGAAAGATAATCCGTGGGGGAAAGGACATATCCGTTGGAAACGTATCGGTATGAAGGCATGGGAGTAATTATGTTAACACTTCCTACTTCATATTTGGCACCTGTTAGTTGGTATAAGGCTTATCTGAGCGAAGAGGCACAGATAGAGGTGTTCGAGAGTTTTCCACGCTCCACTATGCGTAATCGCTGTGTGATAACGGGAACCAACGGCAGTCAGACACTTACAGTTCCGGTATGCAAAGCACAAAGCAAGCAGCTAACGCGCGATGTGCAGGTCAGTTATCAGAGTAATTGGCAACACCAACATTGGCAAGCATTGGTCAGCGCTTATCGTCATACTCCATATTTCGACTATTTTGCTGATATTTTCGAGCCTTTATATCAAGTCAGTACGCGCTTCCTCGTTGACCTTAACGCCAATTTCAATGAGGTAGTTCTAAGGCTCTTAAACAAAAGCGACTTGCTGTTGTACACACCTACTGCCGATTGGCAAGGCGATACCAACCTCGATAGATACTTTCTTCCATCGAAACCGCAACGTGAATACTATCAAATATTTGCAGATAAACAAGGATTCACTGCTAACTTGAGCATAGTAGATTTGCTGTTTAACATGGGCACGGAAGCAGAAATTTATATTAGTTAACATTATAAAGCGAAGATTGAAAACATAAATATACAAAATGATAAATTGGAATGATTTAGGTTTTGAATATACCGATACCGATTACATAGTACGTTGTTCATATCACAATGGCGAATGGGGCAAACTTGTAGCTACTCGCCGAAAAGAAATAAATCTGCATGTCGCAGCAACCGTTTTACAATACGGACAAGAAGCCTTCGAGGGGCTAAAAGCAGTGAGGGGTATAGATGGCAAAGTGCGCATATTCAGAATGCTCGAAAACTGTCGTCGTCTTGCACGTTCGTGCGAAGCATTATATATGGCACCGGTGCCAGAGCAGTTGTTCGAAGAAGCGATATTGCTTACGCTCAAGAAAAACATCCGATATTTGCCTCCTTACGGAAGCGGTGCATCGCTCTATTTCCGTCCGATGGTGATATGCACCACACCGCGTTTAGGAGTAGGACCGGGTTGGGACTACGAGTTTATAGTATATGCCTCGCCTATCGGCACATATTTCAAGGGCGGATTTCACAGCACTCCTTTTATCTTGTCTCGTCGTGTTGACCGTGCTGCCCCGTATGGTACAGGTCAGTATAAGGTTGGAGGCAACTATGCTGCGGCATTCCGTGCTACCGAGCCTGCTCATGAGAGGGGTTGCGGCAGTATGTTTCTCGACTCGCGTTACCATCGGTTTATCGATGAATGCGGGGCAGCCAATTTCTTTGGCATTAAGCCGTTGAAGGTTGCAGAAGGTAAACGGGATAATGAGAAGAACGTGAGCGGCTACGAGTTTGTTACGCCTCGTTCGCTGAGTATATTGCCGAGCATAACGAACGACTCGCTGATGACTATAGCGACAGATGCGGGTATGAAAGTGAGTCGCAGGCGTGTACCGCTTAGCGAGCTGCGCGAGTTTACCGAATGTGCCGCCTGCGGTACTGCTTCGGTAGTATCGCCGATAAGCAAGGTTATCGACGAGGACAGACATGTTACTTATAACTTCTCAGAGACTCCGGGTCCGGTATGCAGTATGCTATATAATACTTTATTGGGCATAATGAGGGGTGAGCTTCCGGATAAGTATAACTGGTGTTTGATTAGATAAGAGTCAGGATTCAGGATTCAGGATTCAGCATTTAGAAATTATTCCCCTTCTATTTTATGAAATAATGTAATAATGTAATAATGCGGGTTGGTTGTGGGTTGGAGGTAGGAAAGAAGGTGCTAAAATTACATTATTACAAAATATCACAAAATAAAGACGGAATTACACGTGATTATTAGAGATTTTGCAAAATAAGTCAGAGAAAATTTTATAAAATCGGACATAAATTTTCAGAAATCGGATATAAATTGTAAAAAATTTGTTTATTCGGGGTAAAAAATCGGAAATAAACTAAAAATTGATTTGGGGGCAAGATATGGGGGTGATACATAATAGATCTATATTATATATATATTATCACTACTGTCCACTAAAAAATGGACGATTAAAAATTAAAGTCAAACAATAACGGTTCACTTGAATCAAGGTGTTCTTTGTCATTTTGAAAATTAGTTTTGTTGAGTAAATCTG
>JAFSTG010000065.1 GCA_017450605.1 Paludibacteraceae bacterium
ATTACGGTCAACATATTTGAGCACATGGTATGCTTGCACCCATGTTCGTGCTATAGCAGGGGTGGGGCACTGCGCCTGTCGTGCAGCTGCCCGTTCGCCCCAATGGGACAATGTTTGATATGGGTGATTCCAAGGATCGCGTATTCCAAATGAGTAGGGCGCGAAATGGTCGGGGTAAGGCATAGCGCATATCACGTCTGCAGAGTTTGAAATGGCCGGCCAATACTGACCGTAAGCGGTAGTATAGCCTTTGTTGGCAGACTCTCCGAACACATCAATCGACACGTATGCTCCTGCTTCGTGTATCTCGTCGGTGGCAAACTGCACAAAGCGCTGGATGGCTTGCACCATCGACTCGTTATACCGATTGTGATAGTCGATAAGGTCAGCTACAGACTGCATACGGTCGGGGAAACGAACATAGTCGAAGTTTATCTCGTCGAATCCGAAACGTTCAACCGCCTCCTTTGCAAGACTTACGTTAAACTGCCAAACTCGACGGTCGAAAGCACTTGGCCAATGAGCTTTGTTGTGATAGAATGGCTGCCCTGTAGCTTTCTCGGTGATAGCTACATCAGGATTATCTCTCACAAAATAAGTGTCTTTAAATACGGTGATTCTGCCGATAGCCCATAAGCCCTCTTCATGCAGGCGCCGCACTGCATATTCATAAAGGTTGGTCCGGCGTTGCTGACCTCCCCATTTTAAGTTGGTGGGTGAGTATTTGCGAAATGTCTCGGCAGGAAAACCCGGACACTCGTTATCTTTGATGTCGATGACGATAGCGTTTATTCTGGTCTGCTTTGCAAGTTCGATAAAACTATCTATTCTGCCTACAGCACCAATATTGAGATATAAGGCATAAACGGGGTCGGGCATCTGTTTGCTCAACGCCGGCTTGCTAACAGGGTAGAAGTCGCAACCAATGGCATCGCCTGCTCCGTATAAGTTCTTCACCAACGAGTGAACAGAGTCGTAGTATTCAGCACGGTAATTACTTGCAGCAAGAGCACTGTCGGCTGTCAGATATTTGCCGAACACATATCCTTTGTGCCCGTCTTGCTCTATCAAATAGCGGTTGATATTGCCATCAGAATTACGTTTGTCGTAGTCCAAAATGTTTACTTGTGTACCTTTCTTGACGAGGTGGCAGATATGTGAACAATGAATAGAGTCAACCACAGATGCTGCTGTGCACACATACAATGTCTTTTCTTTCAATGGCGGGTGAGAAAGCGCTTCCTTTTTAGCCTTTTTTGGCAACGAGGTGAATGTCTCAGATTTTTCCGACTCGGAGTTTTCGTCGGTAGTAGTTGACTTGGAACAAGCGGTGGCAGAAAGCAAAAGGCCTGCTGCCATAATGAAAAACAAACTTTTAATGTTCATAATGATAAAATTTAGGTGAATATATTTAGGTCTTCTTTTGTTATTTGGTTACCTGATAGAATAATAAGTCGTTCAACAATATTTCTCAGTTCGCGGATATTCCCTCTCCACTCTCTCTCTTGCAGAGCACGAATAGCATCAGCCGACCATTTCTTCTTAGCACAGCCTTGCTCTTCGCATATTATATTGTTAAAATAATCAATTAATAGCGGTATATCGTCCTTTCGTTCGCGGAGTGCAGGTATCTTAATTTCAATGGTGTTGAGGCGGTAATATAAGTCTTCGCGGAAATTACCGTTTTGTATCTCTTGCAACAGGTTCTTATTGGTTGCTGCAAGCACTCTGACATTTACCTTAATTGTTTTGTCAGACCCCACCCGTGTTATTTCGTTTTCCTGCAGTGCACGTAGCACTTTTGTTTGTGCTGCGAGCGACATGTCGCCTATCTCGTCGAGGAAGAGTGTACCTCCATCTGCCTGCTCGAACTTGCCTGCGCGGTCTTTCACAGCTCCTGTAAACGAGCCTTTCATGTGTCCGAACAGTTCGCTCTCGATAAGTTCTGACGGTATGGCTGCGCAGTTGACCTCTATCATTGGCTGAGTTGAGCGCTGACTTCTCTCGTGTATGAGCTGTGCAACTACCTCTTTGCCCGTGCCGTTTTCACCGGTAATAAGTACGCGTGCTTCGGTCGGAGCAACCTTATCTATCATCGCACGAACACGCTCGATGGCTGCACTCGAACCAACCATGTTGTTTTTCGACGATACTTTTTTCTTGAGTACCTTGGTTTGCTGAACAAGATTTTTCTTGTCGAGTGCATTTTTAGTTGATACAAGCAAGCGGTTGAGTTCGAGAGGTTTCTCGATAAAATCGAAGGCTCCTTTGCGAATGCATTCAACAGCGGTTTCTATATTGCCGTGCCCCGAAATCATTATTATAGGCGACTCTATCTCGGCTTTCTGCAATTCCGAAAGCAACTCGATGCCATCCATTTCGGGCATCTTAATGTCAGAGAAAATAAGGTCGTAGTTGGTGCTAACTGCCATATTCAGACCGTTTTTGCCGTTCTCCGCCACTTCAACAGTGTAACCCTCGAACTCAAGTATCTCTTTGAGGGTGTTGCGGATAGAACGTTCGTCATCAATGATAAGGATTTTTGCCATTATTCTTGGTGATATTTAAGAAGTGATAACTTGTTTAAGCGAGTGCAAAAATACATTTTTTTTTTCGGATTAACAAAATTATTGTAAATTTGCACTCATATTTTATTGCACTTTCGGTTAATATCAAAATGTTAAAATTATATCATTATCTGAGCGGGCATAAATGGGTGTTGTATTTTACAATAGCCGTAAGTGTTTTGTTGTTCGCTTTTGTGGCTGTTAATTGCCGGTTCGAAGAAAATATTGCCAAACTACTTCCTCCCACAGATAGTAGTCTGACTATCGATTTGGCATTTTCCGATTTGAAAGTAAAAGATAAGGTTTATGTTCAGGTTTTACCATCCGATAATTCTCAACTTGTTGGAGATGATGAGGAAGGAGTGAATGCTCTTATGCTTGCCGAGGCGATGGACAGACTCATGGAATTGCTCGTTGAGAATGATAAGGATTCGACCGTGCTTTCTCTGCTTTACTCGCTTGAGCCTGATATGCTTATTGAAGCTGCTTTGAGCGTGGCTGAGATGTCTCCCGCGTTTCTCGATTTTACCGACCGGCAGATGGATACACTTGTCTCGCAACAGCATTTGAATCGGCAGGTGGCACAGTACGTTGAACTTCTTGATACCGAAACCGGACAAAATTTCTACGACCTTGTGGCGTACGACCCGTGTGGTATATTGCTTTCGGTGCTTACAGATAGATACCCCGCCCTAAGTAAACGGCTTGACTCAGGGATAGATAGTGGTTCCGATGGCAGGCCTTCCGCTTTTTATGCAAACCATTTCTTTGCAGGTAATACCTGTTTTGGCTTTATCACTCCTAATTTGAGTTCGATGGATTCTGGTACTGCCAATAAGTTGCTCCGCGCCCTTCGTGCCTCAATTAAACAGGTCGAGACTGACTACCCGCAGGTTAAAGTGCTATATCATGGCACTATAGTGCAATCGGCAAATAATGCATCACGCATTAAGAAAGACCTTTTGCTTACTCTTGGCATATCGCTTGCCGTAATATTGTTGCTACTCATGTTAGTGCTTGCACAACCCCGCGATTTGTGGCTTTTGCTCCTACCTATCGTCTATGGTGCAGTGTTTGCTTTGGCTGCCATGTATCTGCTGCAAGGAGGAATGTCGCTTATGGCACTCGGGCTTGGAGCGATAGTGCTGGGCGTGGCTCTTAGTTATTGCTTGCATGTGGTTATTCATTATAAGTATGTTGGTAATGCTGAGCAAACAGTGGCGGAGCAATCGCGTCCGGTATTTCTTGGAGCACTTACTACAATAGGCGCTTTCATGGGCTTGGTATTCACCGACTCGTCTTTGTTGAGCGATTTCGGATGGTTCGCTTCGTTCACTATGGTGGGTACAACTTTTGCTGCACTCGTCTTTGTTCCGCACTTCTTTAGCAAACAGAACCGTCGAAACGAACATGCCTTCCGCTTGCTTGAGCGAGTAAATGAGTATCAACCCGACCGCCGCGCATGGATAATGGTGCTTGTGGTGATATATGTGGCTGTTACTATAGCATTTTCCGGTCGTTATACTTTCGATAATAATCTTAAGAATATCAACTTCACAACAACTGAGGTCGCCGAATCGCGTCGGGTGTGGGATGAATGTCATAACAAAGGCGCTTTCCGCCAATACTATGCTGCCTATGGTAATACTATTGACGAGGCATTATGCAGACTCGAGCATTTTGAACAGGTAACTGACAGTCTGCGATCTGAGGGATTGGTATCATCGTTCACCCGCACTTCCGCTTTCATGCCCTCGCTTGCAAAGCAACAAACTCGTATCGACCACTGGCGAGAATATTTCTCTCCCGATGTAGTGGAACTGGTGTGGGATAGAATAGAAAAAGCGTGCTTGTTGAATGGTGTCGATGCTGAAATGTTCGAACCATTTCGCGAAATGATGACCGGCGTGTTAGAGCCGGAATTGTTGGCTGAAGCCGGCATATTGCCGGACAATATACTTTGTAATCTTGTGGAAAAGGTTGGTGACCTCTATCTGGTGTTCGAGCCCGTGAGTATGAACGAGGAACAACTCGCCGAGGTGAATGCTGTGCTGACAAAAGTTGACGGTAGCATAGTGCTCGACCCCTTCTACTATACCACCGATTTGGTAGAGTTGATACACAACGACTTCAATAAAATACTGCTCATCTCGTCGATTTTTGTGTTCGTAGTGTTGCTGCTCTCTTTCCGCCGTATCATATTGGCTTTAATAGCCTTCTTGCCAATGTTTCTTAGTTGGTATGTAGTACTCGGCGCCATGGCGATAACAGGGCAACCGTTTAACTTGATAAATACAGTAGTATCGTCGTTTATATTCGGTATAGGTGTCGATTATAGTATCTTTATTATGGAGGGGTTGCTTGCTAATGCCCGCGGGCAAGGCAACAAACTGCTCACTTACCACAAGACAGCCATTACCATTTCTGCTACAATACTGACCATTTGTATGGCATCGTTGCTGTTTGCAGTCCATCCTTCTATGCGTTCTATCGGATTCGCTTCGCTCGTTGGTATGGTTACAACGATAGGATTATCCTACACCATAGAACCTTGGCTTTTCCGTCAGGCAATGAAGAGTGAATGGCTTAGAAAAAAATTATTATAAGGCATACTACAAATAGAAATAATTGATGTTACAAAGAAAAAACATACGTAATTTCTGCATTATAGCACATATCGACCATGGCAAGTCCACCATAGCCGACCGTCTTCTTGAGTTCACCGGTACTGTTGAAGGGCGCGTGTCTGAAAACCAAGTGCTCGATGATATGGATCTTGAGAAAGAGCGCGGCATAACCATTAAGAGTCATGCCATTCAGATGAATTGGACTCCACGAGGACAGAAAGAGAAATATGTGCTGAATCTGATAGACACCCCGGGTCATGTAGACTTCTCTTATGAGGTAAGTCGTTCGATAGCTGCATGCGAAGGTGCACTGCTTGTGGTGGATGCATCGCAAGGAGTGCAGGCACAGACCATCTCTAACCTTTATATGGCACTTGAACATGACCTTGAGATTATTCCCGTTATCAATAAATGTGATATGGATTCTGCCATGCCTGAAATGGTAGAAGACGAGATAGTGGAACTACTCGGTTGCCGTCGTGACGAGATAATAAGGGCAAGCGGTAAGACAGGCATGGGAATGGAAGAAATTTTGAATGCTATCATTGAGCGTATTCCTGCGCCTGAAGGCGACGAGACTGCTCCGCTGCAGTGCCTGATTTTCGACTCTATCTTCAATTCCTTTAGGGGTATAATTGCTTACTTCAAAGTTGTAAACGGCACTATTCATACCGGCGATCTGGTTAAGTTCTTCAACACAGGTAAAGAGTATGATGCCGATGAGATAGGAATACTCAAACTCGATATGCACCCCACCGACTCTATTTCTGCTGGTAATGTAGGGTACATAATATCAGGTATTAAAACCTCTACCGAAGTGAAAGTTGGTGATACTATAACGCATGTTAATCGTCCTTGCATAGAGGCAATTTCAGGGTTCGAAGAGGTCAAGCCTATGGTGTTTGCAGGAGTTTATCCAATAGAAGCCGAGGATTACGAGAATCTGCGTGCTTCGCTCGAGAAACTGCAACTCAACGATGCTTCGCTGACTTTCACGCCTGAGTCATCGGTAGCATTAGGATTTGGCTTTCGTTGCGGCTTCCTCGGATTGCTACACATGGAAATAGTGCAGGAACGCTTAGACCGTGAGTTTGATATGGATGTGATAACTACCGTACCCAATGTTAGTTATCTCGTTTACGACAAACAGGGTGGAGTAAAGGAAGTACATAATCCGGCAGGTATGCCCGACCTTACTCTTATCGACCATATAGAAGAACCATATATACGAGCGTCTATCATCACCACAGCCAATTTTATCGGTCCGATAATGACTTTGTGTTTGGGGAAACGTGGCGAGTTGGTAAAGCAAGAGTATATTTCTGGAAACCGCATGGAGATACTTTTCGATATACCCTTGGGCGAGATAGTAATCGACTTCTATGATAAACTAAAGTCTATATCTAAAGGTTACGCTTCTTTTGATTATCATGCCAACGGCTTCCGGCAGTCGGACTTGGTGAAACTCGATATCCTGCTTAACGGCGAGCAAGTGGATGCTCTTTCCACTCTCACTCACCGTTCGAATGCAGTGGATTTCGGTAGGCGGATGTGCGAGAAACTAAAGGAACTGTTGCCTCGTCAGCAATTTGATATTGCTATTCAGGCAGCTATTGGAGCAAAGATAATTGCGCGTGAAACAGTAAAACAAGTGCGCAAGGACGTAACAGCCAAATGTTATGGCGGTGATGTGTCGCGTAAACGCAAACTGCTTGAAAAACAGAAACGGGGAAAGAAACGAATGAAACAGATTGGTAATGTTGAAGTACCACAAAAAGCATTCCTCGCTGTGTTGAAACTCGATTAACCCCTAAAAATAAAATATTATGATGCACAATTTATTATTTGTTCAGAACGATATATCAGCCATACCAGCGTGGCTGATGATACCATTCGGTCTGATGCTGCTCATGATAGCTATCGGACCTCTTGTAGCAGAGCACTGGTGGGAGAGAAACACCAATAAACTGATAGTGAGTTTGCTACTCGGTGTTCCGACAGCAGTGTATTTGATAGTAGCGTATGGCATGGAAGGTGTTCATGCCCTCGAACATCAGGTGATATTCGACTATGTGCCGTTCATCATCTTATTACTTTCGTTGTATGTCATTACCGGAGGCATACATTTTTCAGGTGACCTGAAGGCGAAGCCGTTGGTCAATACCGGCTTCTTGGCTTTAGGTTGGGTGCTTGCCTCTATCATGGGAACAACGGGTGCTGCCATGCTGCTTATCCGACCTGTGATAGCTACCAATCAACAAAGACGCTACACCGTGCATACCATATTATTCTTTATTGCTTTGGTGGCCAATTGTGGAGGTCTGCTTACCCCGCTTGGCGACCCGCCACTATTCATGCTATTCCTGCGTGGAGCCTCATTTACTTGGTTCCTGAAACTTATACCCGAATGGGCTTTCACCGGACTTATACTGCTGCTCATATATTTCTTGCTTGATATGTATTACTACAAGAAAGAAGATGCAACTTCGTTGGCGGCCGATGAGAGCGAAGCCACTCCATTAGTGATGAAGGGCAATATCAACTTCTTGTATCTGATAGGTGTTGTCCTCTCTGTCGCATTCATCAACGAAGGTACCATACCCGCAATGAGTGCTGCTGATGCTCCTCTGTGGCTTAAGTTTCTTCGTGAGATAGTGTTACTATCGCTGATGTTCCTCTCGCTATACACAACAAAGAAAGAAGTGCGTTTCGACCTCAATAAGTTTACTTGGGCACCTATAGTGGAAGTGGCATTCCTTTTCCTTGGTATCTTCACCACCATGACGCCTGCACTTATCTTCTTGAAGGCACATGCCGGAGACCTTGGTTTTACTCATGCTTGGCAGTTCTATTACTCTACAGGTCTGCTCTCCTCTTTCCTCGACAATACCCCTACTGCTGTTGCTTTTCATGGTGTAGCGACGGGTCTGCCGGAATCGCTTGAAGCTGCTGCCAGCGGACTGCTCGTACATGGCGACGGAGTGGTGGAAGGTGTCAACTTTGTGGCAGGAATACCCGAAATACTGCTCAAGGCTATCTCGCTTGGTGCCGTGATGTTCGGTGCTATGACATATATAGGTAACGGACCTAACTTCATGGTTAAAGCTATTGCAGAGGAAAGCGGAATAAAAATGCCATCATTCTTTGGCTATATGGTGAAGTTCTCACTTATCATTCTGTTGCCGGTGTATGTTCTCGTGCAACTTCTTTTCCTCTGATAACCTCGCTAAAAACAAATAAATCAAAACTCCTATAATAATTATGGAAAATAAAGAAACAAGTCTTTGGGACTTATGTTTAAGGTTCTTTAATTGGTTAGTTGACGTATTTAAGAAATGCCTTAGTTTTTTGGGTGCTATGTTGCAACTCAGTGTCCGCAAATGGTGGATTGTAGCACCCGTGGTGATTCTTCTGTTTGCGTTTTTTATTTACATGGCTCGTCCAACCAATAAATGGTATTCGGTGTCGGCTATGGCGATGCTAAATGGACCTACTACAGAGATGACTATGGAAGTGATGGCTCCGCTTGTTAAGGCGCATAATCCTCATTTCCCCTCACCATATAACATGCAGAGTCTGCTCGGTATAACCGACTCGATGGCAATGGACAATATTCATTTCAAAACCTATTATGCCGTTGACTGTATGAACGACTCAACTTTCGACTATGTGGATTTCAGTGGTTCAGGTTCGATGACAGATACAATGTATATGCGTATGCGCGACTATATGGGATTCGGTTTTGCTACACATAATCTTAAAACAGTACGCGAGTTTACCGACTCTGTGTTGAGCTTTGTGAATAATAATCCGTTAATGCAAAATGCTTATTTGGCTTATAAAAAGAATCTTGAGTTGGAATCGCGTTTCTGTGAAGAGCAGATAAAACGTCTCGACTCGTTGACACTCGAGTTCTATTTCCATCAGGGAATAGGCGATGTGCAAACGCAATATAACCGAGCCACTACGAGCTTCCTTGTGGGTAAGCGAGAGGTTAAACTATTGCATAACGAGATTCTGCAACTTATCGACCATAAGGCACAAGTTGACCATAAACTGAGTCTGTGCACCGCGCCTGTGGTAGTACCCAGCGGCTTTACTATCAATAATAAGGCAGATAACGGTTTGCTTAAATATGGTATTTATGGTTTGATATTAGGCTATCTGATAGGTTGTCTTTTGGCAGCGCTAATTGAAAATTGGTCGGCACTATGGCATTGGCTGACGCGTAAGGCATAAGCAACATAAGCAATAATAAAGCAGGCGGTTCATATTGAAACGCCTGCTTTATTATAATATGCCCATATTTACTTATTACGTTTAATAACGTGTTTTATAACAAGCCAAAGTATAGCAATTGCGACTATTATAATAAGCGCTATCGACAACTCGTGGCTATAACGGTTGATAAGGTCTGCCTGACCATGGGCAATATAGCCCAATAAAGCTAATACCGAGTTCCAAATGAATGCTCCTAAGAAGGTATAGAGGCAGAATGGCGCAAACTTCATTCGTGCTAATCCGGCAGGTATGCTAATCAGTTGACGAATAGCAGGAATAAAACGTCCAACGAAAGTAGAAACCTTACCATGGTCGTTGAAATACTCTTCAGCTTTTTTAATTTTGTCGGACGATAACAAAAGCAGATGTCCCACACGGCTGTCGGCAAAAGCATAAATAATAGGCCTGCCTAACCAAAGAGCTAACAAATAGTTTATTATGGCTCCTAAAAGTGCACCTATCGTTCCGAATATAACAACTACGACAACATTTAGAAAGTATGAGTCGCTCACGTTAAGCGAACTATCAGGATCGGCTGCTACGTACGCTGCTGGAGGTATTACCACTTCGCTCGGGAAAGGTATAAAACTGCTCTCTACCGCCATCAGTGCCGTTATGCTACCATAGTTCATGTTGTTGGCATACCAATACTCAACTCGTTGAAGCAGAGTGGTATCAGTGGTTAATGTTTCGGCACTTAAAGGTAGAGCTAATATTAGCATGCAGGCTGCAATGCGGATGCTTCTTGTCATGTCGGCTTATTTATTGAGCAATTCTTTCACCTTGGCAGATATTGCTCTACCTTCAGCTTTGCCGGCAAGTTGCTTGGTGGCAATTCCCATTACCTTACCCATGTCTTGTGGTCCGGTAGCTCCGATAGTGGCAATTATTTGTTGAAGAGCGGCTTCCAACTCAGCTTCGCTCATCTGCTGTGGCAGATATTTCTCAATAACTTTCACTTGGGCAAGTTCGTTATCTGCTAAATCCTGACGATTAGCCCCCGCATACATCTCTGCCGACTCCTTGCGTTGTTTTACCATTTTCTGAAGGATTCTTACAGCTTGTTCGTCGTGTAATTCTCCGTCGCCTCCCTTGGCTGTTTTGGCTTCGAGAAACTCTTTTTTTATTCCTCGTAGTGCGTCAAGCGCTACTTTGTCTTTTGCGAGCATCGCTTTTTTGATGTCCTCGCTTACAGTATCAAATAAGTTCATATCTTTAAAATTTTTGTGTCTTTCAGTTTTTTATTTTCTTTTGCGTTGCCATGCCGGTATGCTCTCTAACTGCTCGAGGTCGGCATCTGATACATCATCGATTAGAATGACATCGTCTTGTAACATGTTTAAGCGCTCAGTAGAAAATTTCTTTTTTTCGCCTTTAATTTCGATAATGTTGGCATCGACTTTTTCCGCAGTTGTATCATCATCAATATTGATGGTGTCGGAATCATCGTCTTCAGTTGCCGGTAGGTCTTCAATGTCGGCATCGTTGGGTGAGTCAGTTGGCTGGTCTTCGGTGTCGGGTGCAGTTTGTATCTCGAAAGGTATATCTGCACCTACCGAATCCATGTCGTAGAGTTTCTTTATTGCATCACCTAAACTCGGAGTTTTGATTGTAGCAGTTTGCGGCTCATTGTCTTTCAACTCCTGTTCGGCTTCTGCCTCTCTGATTGCATCTTCCAATCCGGGTATGTCGCTTACGGAATATCCTGTGGCGATGAGTGTTACTTTTACTTTCTCGTCAAGTGAATCATCGTAAGTTGCCCCCCATTTCACTGTTACGTTATTGCCTACAGCACTACGGAAACGGTCAACCTGATCGAGTTCCTGCATAAGCAGAGCATGCTGAGTTGAGCAATAAAAATTGATAAGTATCCTGCTTGCTCCTCTTACGTCGGTAGTGTTGACAAGCGGCGAGTGTAATGCATTTTTAATCGCTTTAGTAACACGTTCTTCTCCTTCTGCCACACCTACATTCATTATTGCCATATTGCCTCCCTTGAGAGTGTTTTTAACATCGGCAAAGTCGGTGTTAATATAGCCGGGTATAGTTATTATTTCGGCTATTGCTTTTGCAGCATTACTTACCACTTCATCTGATTTGCGGAATGCGTTAGGCAGGTCGAGATCGGGATATATCTGCTTGAGTTTTTCGTTGTTGATGACAAGGAGTGCATCGGTATGCTGAGCGAGACGCGAAAGACCGAGCATAGCCTTTTTTATCTGTTGCATGCCCTCGAAAGAGAAGGGAATAGTAACAATACCTACAGTCAGGATGTCGAGTTCCTGCGCTATCTTAGCAACTATAGGTGCGGCTCCAGTGCCTGTTCCACCACCCATACCTGCTGTGATGAAAACCATACGAGTACCATCAGACAGGGCATCTTTTATTTGTTCCTGACTTTGCAGTGCATCTTTCTCTGCGCGCTCAGGTTCGCCGCCGGCTCCTAATCCTTCGCCGAGTTGCAACTTGGCGGGCACATCCATTTTTAGAAGTGCTTGTCGGTCGGTATTGCATACGAGAAAAGATACGTCTTTGAGACCTAAGTTATAGAGATAGTTGACAGCATTACAACCGCCACCACCAACGCCTACAACTTTGATGTATGTGTCTTGAGTGTATTCAATGTTCTGAAAAGGAAGGAAGTCCATAGTCTTTTATTCTTTTTAGGTTTTATTTATTATTCGTTGTTAACAAAGTCAATTACACCTTGTTGGATGGTTTTCTTAAATCTACCCCACAGTCCGTCGGGACGCTCTGCATTGTTGTCGAGATGATTGTCGGGATTGTTGCGGAAATCGTCGGCGAGTACAAGGGTACCTATCAGAGTGGAAAACTCAGGTGCTTCGAACTCTGCCGGCGTATCTTCTGTTAGCCATTCATAGTGCGTGCCAAACGAGGCTTCTATGCCAAAGCGTTCTGACAGGTATGGAATAATACCTTGCAGACGTGCGCCGCCGCCTGTGATAAAGATGTCTTCATAATAATCGATATATTTATCTAAATCTTTCTTTATCGGGTCTATAATCTCATCCAAACGAGAAGCCACGATGTCAGAAATATCAGAGAAACTAAGTGTTACTTTCTCTCCCTCTTGCTTTACCGAGCGGATACTAAGTCTCATATCTTTCTGGTAGCAGCTTTTCGATGCATACCCGTAGAGGTGCTTAATTTTCATTGCATCGTTTCTGCTTATGCCACATTGTTCGATATCGCGTGTGATATTAAATCCGCCGAGTGGGATAGTTTTAGCGAATACAATATGATTGTTGTTGTAGATAAATACAGTTGTTGTCTGGTCGCCGAAGTCAATTATTGCACATCCTGCTCCAGAGTAGTCGTCGCCTACTATTGCTTTAAGTTGTGCGAGGGGTCGTACCCACTGGTGCTCGAGCAGTACTTTTGACCGTGCAAAACTGGCGTATGTGTTCTCTTGAATATACTTGCTGCCAATAAATGCAATGTACGTGGCTTCAATCTTTTGTGCTTTCTGTGCGGGAGTAGGCGTTTCGTATTGCAATTCGCCATCAAGCATAAATTCGAGAGGCTCGAGCGATAAAGATATGGTATCGTTTCCTTTGAACTCGTGTTCTATTCGGTTGATACATTCTTCTTCCATGCCTTTAATAACCTTTTCAGAAACACTGAGTTTTCTGCCGAGCATTCGTTTTACAGGGATACGTGCCATCCGTAGCGAACGTCCACCAATGGTAATAAAAGCTGAGGTTAGCGGACTGTCAGCACCAATTCTGTTGCCTAATTTCTTAAGAATTTCGCTGATGACATAACCTACCTCCGATGAGTTGACAACTAATCCGTGGCTTATTATGCTCTGATTCATGGGCTTTTCTTCATAGCCCAAAATATGCAGAGGCGAGTTAGAGAGACACTGAGCCGCTATAGCTTTGATACTATAACTGCCAAGGTCGATAGCCACCAGAGGCTCCGACAGAGCAGGGGCTTTTTCTTTCTTGTCTTTTTTCATAGTTCACATAAGTTTTGTTAATGTTTAGGTTAATTGTTTTAATTACTGTTGATTATGAGTTTGTAACAGGAAGATGACAGGAAGGTGACAGGAAGGTGACAGGAGTGAAGTCCTATTAACTTGGTGTAATATAGACAATTAGGTTGTTTTTTAAAATTATAAAAATGTTTATTATATTTTAAAGTAATATTATTCTAAAAATCAGTCTGTTATCTGCAAATAACTTGTCCGTCGAAGCGTAGGTCAATCTCTTGGTATTCTTTCCAGCCGTTTTTCTGAAATCCGTCTTTGTATAGGTGCATCAGTTTATCAAGTCGTTGAGCATAGTCGTCGGTAAGTTTGCCCAGCAGAATTTTGCCGCTTCCCACACGTGGAATAAGTTCTGCCTCGAATTGCTGATTGATGCATATTTGCTCTATTTGTGCATTCCAGAAATCGTTGTCCTCTATCCAGCATACAAAATCGAATAATTCCTCTTTTGCCATTCTTTCGCTTATTCGTCCTGTTGCTACCGGCACGTATGCTGCAGTTGTAGATGTAACGGGCATTATTTGGCGGTTATGGTCAACATAATAATTCTTTTCGCCTGCGACGCGATATTTAGGAGTGCGCTGCACAATATTGACATATACCTGGCCTTTAGTAGTTGGAAAACATTCAGCCGATTCCACCATTGAATGTGAGCACACGTATTGCTCTATCTGGTGATAATTGATTTCCGACATTGTTTTTCCGATAGGATTATAGCCTCCTTTAACTATGTATTTATGAATGTCCTGACCTTTAACATAACTGATGCGTGTGCTATCAGTTATCACCACAACTAATTGTTTGCAGGTGGCAAGATTATTATTTCTTCGAGGCATCAAACACATAACCAAGGCAAATGTGCAAACAGCCACAATGCCTATTGTGCATAATATTTTCTGCCATAACTTCATTCTTTGTATGTTTGTGGTTTATATGCTTGAACTATAGGTTCAACAAAGGCATCGATATCGCCTGCCCCTAAGGTGAGTATGATGTCGCGGCTCTTGCTTTGCAAAGTTGCAAGCAGATGCTCTTTGTCGCAAATGAGGTGTTCGCCTGTACCTGTTAAGTCGTTGAGGATGATATCAGAGCTTATACCCTCAATGGGCTTTTCTCTTGCGGGATATATCGGTAGCAGGATAACATCATCGGCAGCGGATAGGGCTTGGGCAAACCCTTTGTAAAAGTCGCGTGTGCGACTATAAAGATGTGGTTGGAAAACAACTGTCAGGTGCCTGTCCGGAAACAGCATACGTATTGACTCTAGGCTGGCTTTTATTTCGGTTGGGTGGTGAGCATAATCGTCGATATACACGCATGCCGGTGTGTTGATATGAATGTTGAAACGGCGATTGACGCCGGCGTAAGAAGCAATACCCAGTCTTATTTCGCTTTGTTCAATTCCCACGAGCCATGCCATTGTCATTGCTGCAACGGCATTTTCGATGTTCACCCAAACAGGTACTCCGAGTTTGATTTCTGTATAAACATCGCTCGGGGTATGAAAGTCGAAGTATATCTGCGAGTTCTTAACTTGTATGTTGTCGGCAAAGAAATCGAGTTTTTTGTTTGTGTTGTTATCGTTTTTTACTCCGTATCTGAATGTCTTGAGTCCTTGTGGAACGTCAAGTTCAATGCCATCTTTCAAAATCAAAGTGCCATCGCTTTGAATTTGTCGGCAATATTGGTTAAATCCATCGATGTAATGTTGCTTGTCGCCATAAATATCGAGATGATCGGGGTCAACACTTGTGATAATCGACATATATGGTTTGAGTTGCAAGAAACTATGGTCGTACTCGTCAGCTTCCACCACAACATAGTTGCTATCAGGTTGAAGCAGCAGGTTGGTTCCATAGTTACGGCTTATTCCTCCAAGAAAAGCATTACAATGAATATCCGACTGATAGAGTAGGTGAGCAAGCATGGTGGAGGTTGTTGTCTTGCCATGTGTTCCGGCAACGCAAAGAGCACGCATCTGCCGAGTTACCATACCGAGAGCTTCAGCGCGTTTCATTATGCAAAAACCGTTGCTGCGGAAAAATTGCAATTGCATGTTGCTCTCCGGTATCGCAGGAGTGATAATGATGAGAGTACGCGTTTTGTTTTTGAAAATCTCGGGTATATCTTCCTCTCTGTCGCTATATGTAATTGTGATTCCTTCAATTTCCAATTTTTTGGTTACCGACGACTCGTGTAAATCGTAACCACCAATTGTAAATCCCAATGAGGTGAAATAACGGGCAAGCGCACTCATGCCGATACCGCCTATACCAATGAAATAGGCGCAGGTATAATTGCCAATGGTGTTGAAATACGACTTTCTCTCTTTGAGTTCCTCTGTGTCGGTAATAGCAGTCGTGTCCACCATTTTGTTCTCTTGCCGATTAGGGCTAATCTGCTCCGTTAAATCTTCTTTCATATCTTGTTTCTCTAAACTCATACGTCTCTTTAGCATACATTAGTGCTTAAACATAACTGCGCTATAGCATGATGAAATTGCTTGCAAAGACTTGCCATATTTTAAACATGCAAAAGTACAAAAACTATTCAAAAATCGCAAGTAATTATGTTTAATTGAGAAAAAAAATCACTAATCTGCTTATTATATGTAACATTCTTTGTATCTTTGCAGCCCTTTACCCCCAATGACCTATTTGAAGTCGGTCGGAAGATACATCTCAATAGTCGGAAATGAACTGGTTTATAGAATTGATAACTCAAAGTTCTGTTGCACATACACTGCTTGTGTATTGTGCGATTATTGCATTGGGTACATTATTGGGTAAAATAAGGATAAGGGGCATCTCCCTCGGTGCAACTTTTGTTTTGTTTGTAGGTCTCGTAGCCGGTCATTTCGAAACAGCGGGCAATGCTGTAGTGCTCGACTATATGAAGAACTTCGGTCTGATATTGTTCATCTTTTCCGTGGGATTACAAGTTGGTCCGGGCTTTTTCTCATCGTTTAAGAAAAGCGGGTTGAAACTAAATGGTTTGGCAGCATTGATTGTGGTGCTTGGTATTGCTACTACTATTGCTCTTTATTATCTGCTTCGTCAGAGGGTAAGTATGCCAATGATGGTGGGCATAATGTCGGGTGCAATAACCAATACCGCAGGTTTGGGTGCCGCAGAAGAGGCGTTGCAGCAACTAAGTGAGATGAATGCTACTGAATCAGACTTGGCAATTGAGCCTATATCTTTGGGTTATGCGGTTGCATATCCTTTCGCGATATTGGGTACTATGTTAGTAATGATGCTTGTACGCCTTATATTTCGTATTAATCCGAATGAAGAGGCCGAAAAACTCAGAAGTAACATAAGCAAAGCCGATAAACCTGATATTCTTACCTTCCGCATATCAAACGCCGCAATAGACGGTATTACTCTTGCCGAAATGAAAAGTCGTTTTGGGCATGAGGTGATAGCCACTCGTCTTCAAACGGGCGACAAGATAATTATTCCCCATGCCGATACCGTGTTACATACGGGTGATATTCTCAGAGTAGTTACTCGCGATGCTAATGTCGCAACACTCAGAGACTTGTTAGGACGAACCATACCTTTCGATTGGAAAGACGATGATAAAGATTTGGTGTCGCGCCGGATAGTGGTAACGAAAAGTAATATCAACGGCAAGACTATTGGCGACTTACACCTGCGCAGTGCATTTAATGTAAACATCACGCGTATCAACCGCGCCGGTGTGAACCTTTTGGCTCGTCCCGATCTTGTGTTGCAGGTAGGCGACAGAGTGATGGTTGTAGGTCCTCTTGATTCCATCAGGCGAGTAGAGGGTATGTTGGGTAATACTCTCAAAAAACTTAACGAACCACCTATTGTTACAATATTTGTTGGTATATTATTGGGTATTTTGCTTGGCAGTGTGCCCATTTATTTTCCGCATCTGCCAATGCCCGCTAAGTTAGGGATAGTGGGTGGTCCGCTTATTATAGCCATTCTACTTGGAAGATTCGGCTATAAACTGCATCTTATCACTTACACCACAGTGTCTGCCAATCTGATGCTACGCGAGTTAGGGTTGTCGTTTTTTCTCGCATCGGTCGGTCTGTCGGCAGGCAAAGGACTTGTTGAGAGTGTGTTTTCCGAGAACGGATTGCTGTGGTTGGGGTGCGGGGCGGTAATAACAATACTGCCACCATTGCTGGTGGCAGTAGGTTGCAGACTCCTGAAGATGAATTTTTTCACTATTTGTGGCTTGGTGGCTGGTGCCCATACCAACGCTCCTCCTTTGGCATACGCTAATTCTTTAGGCGATACCGACGAACCGTCTGTGGCTTATTCCACTGTTTACCCGATGGTTACCTTTGTGCGCATTTTAGCGGCTCAGTTTATGATACTACTGTTTGCGTAATAACTATTTGCGTCGAGAAAACAAACGAATTATCAGTGTCGAGAGTATGCCGATGCGACTTAGTGTGGAGTAGATATTACTAACGGTGGAAACCGTTGACCTTACAGCGTGCCTAATGCCCTCGTAGCGTTTCTCTATTGCTTTTATGTCGTTTTGTATATGACGTTCCTCTACGTTGAGTCTCTGCTGTAGAGTAGCGCGATGCCGGGCAATCTCTAATCGATTGTTGAATTTAGTTTGTTCCATTGTCGGCCTCCTTTTTTGTCTCGTCAGTATCGGATTCCTTATAGAGAACACTACTTAAGAATCTGATTAGCGGATTGATAAACATTTTGTCGCGCAAAAGATAGATGGCGACTGCAATTGCTGCAATTGCCGCAGCTATTATGCAGCATGCAGCCGGCAAAGGAAGTGCTTGAGCGAGCAAACTTACCAATGCTACCGAGCAATAAGCCAAAACAGCAAATACGAGCAGAATCAGCACGATTGACAGCAATAACATCCCGATTACTGTCGATAACTTATCAAGCAGTTCCAAACGCAATAAGTCGTATCTGGTATTCAGATACGACTTAGCGTCATCAAGAAGTTGTTTATAGTCGTTAGAATTACTCATTTGCAGTAGTTTCTTGGTTCTCAGCTTCCTCTGCTTTGAACTTGTTCAAAACTTCGTCAACCAACTCTTCAAGGCGTTGAGCCGACAAGTCGGGCATCTTCTC
>JAFSTG010000066.1 GCA_017450605.1 Paludibacteraceae bacterium
AAGATGAGTAATCGCCCGGTCCGAAATACTGCCAATTGGTAGGCGCATAGGTAAGCGTTACCTCGCCCATATAACGGTTGGGGGATGTCAGCGTGGCGTCACATTTATACAGACCTGCCTGATCACCATTTAAATAGAAGCCCAACCCCTGCGGATTAGTGACATAATTGCGTTCATCATAGGTATCAAGGCGTCCAAGACCGGAGACTACAATATTGCCATCGAAAACATCCCCTTTCTCTGCTGTGTTGGTAAAGGCAAAATGGTAATCGCCATAGCCTAAATCGACATACGAAGGATTCATAGAGCCCATGGAGAATATATAATTGGAAGCATGGCTGATATCGAAATTCAGTTTGTGCAGTTTGCTGCTGAGTTCCATCAAATCAAGCGTATTCAGATGTAAATGCGTTTCTACCAAGCTAAAAATGTCCGCATTCGTAGTCTCCGTTGTTCCGTTGATGGTAAGCGTCAAATCCTCCTTAGTGCAGTTGTTGGCAAGGTAAACTTCCATCGGGTCTGAACCATCTTTACCGTTGAAACGGAACAACGCCTTTTTGTTTTCAAGACCATGGTTGATTTCAAGGCTTTCATCGAAGCCGATTAAAACAAAATAGGATTCATTACTCTCAAAGTCGATAAGCGATACGTCACTCGGTACATCGAGACGCTGGTTAGGGAAACTGCCGAAGATGATTTGCAGCACCTTTCCGGCAATATCCTGCTCGATAGTGATGTTACCAACTTTGGAAATGCCATCTTTCAGTTCCAGCGATGCCCCCAACACAGACAGCCTTGTATAAGGAGTGGCGGCGAACAGCCTACCGGTTACTAACATGGTTGCTAAAGCAACCCCAAATAAGATTTTCTGTTTCATAAGTTATTATATTTTGATTGTTTTGATTGTTTTTTTCGGTGTTTCGTGATTCCGTCAGTCCCGATATTCGTCGTCCCGTCGTCCCGTGATACCGGTTATTCTTTATCTCCCACGGATTTATCCGTATAATCCGTCAGAAATCCGTATCATCTGTGGGATATTAACAAACAGGCGGTAATCCGCTTGATATTGGATTACCGCTGTTGTAAAATTCAGAATTAGGAATGAGAAAATCTGCAATTGATTCTGAATTTTCTGAAATTCTACAATAAATTTCGGAAGTTTATTTGATACTGTTTATTTCCCACGGGAATAGATGCTCTATGCCGTTGTTGCTCGGGAATCGGTAGTCGTCAAGTGTAACTAAAAATTTTCGATAATGATCATTTAAGGCGAGTAACGGTGCATATTCTCTTTGGGCGGTTTCCCTGTTTGAGGCAATTTGCCAACTTACTTGGAAATAGACTTTTTCGTCACTCATAGTTGTAACAAAATCTATTAAAGATAGTGTGTTTTTTTCAAACAGACAAGAATATTTTATTAAAATTGTACGTTTTTTCAAATGTATTTGAAAAAAGTAATCGGTAATCCAATATGTCAAAGAGCAATTCCTTGAAGCATTGCGGCAACCCAATGCCGCAATGCCGTTAGTATCTGACTATTTAGTCTTGGTCCCCGGTTTCTGGCTCCTGGTTCCTTTCTTTGAGATATCACGGCAACACAATGCCGTGATACCAATCTCTACTCCCCCTTTAGGGGGCTGGGGGGCTACTTCATCTCAGCGCCGAGCACGTTGTAGCGCTTGTCGCCGCGGATGATATATACAGCACCGTCGCGCAACTCTTTGCGCACGCCTTCACGGGTGCCTGAAATATCCTCTAAAGCATCTTCCAAATAGCTTTCAACTATAACTTGGTCGTTGGCAACCAACAGCCCGTTGGCAGCCACACCGCGAAGCTCTGCCGAGAAGGCAGCCTCCTGAGGATAACTGATGCGAGCGTGGTCAAACTCCATTTGAGCGATGTTGCTATATACCTGTTCAGTAGCAGCAATAGCAACATCGGTATAGTTGAATTTGACAGTGGCGTTTGTATTGGCACTAACGCCATGAACGCCTTTCTTAAACTGGGCGGCAGTAAGGTCAAGATTCGACTCGAATGACAATGTTGTACCCGTCTCAAGTACTGCAAAAGAGTCGTCATAACTACCATCGGAACCATAAACATAGATTGTCGGTTCTGCGTACTGACCCGAGATGGTTACATTGCCGTTTTGCAGATGTAAGAAGTCGGTCTTCGCCCAACCTGAGTTGTTGATGATGTTGCCACCTCTTACTGCTATATTCAAGTCGCCTGTAACACGGAGGAAAGGTTCACCTGCTCCATACTCAATAGTTGAGGCAGAGAAAGAGATATTATTGAATACCAACTCTTTGGTTTCAGGGAAGTACTCAATATTAAAATAGCTCTCATCCACTCCGTTTGCTCCAATTGCTTCATGCAGATTTTGATAATTGAACGAGTTAACTTCGCGTCCGGCAATAGTGAACGGGATATCCATCGGTTCGGGTGTTGCATAGCGCACAACCGTAGCCCATGACAGTTCGTCGGGGTTATACGGATAAGCCAACTTAACTCCTGAACCTAATTTAAGTCCTCCGTTCTCGTTGGTACTATTAAGCTTAATCGCAGCATCATCGCCCGAGAACAGAGCATCGGCGTAGTCGTATATACGAAGCACATCAGGGTCATTGCTCTCAGTCTTCACTCTCAGACCATAATCACCGAAAGCCTCTATCTTAGCCTCTTCTTTTATTAAGAGTCCATATTGGTCGATACTGATAGCATCAGCGTAGTTGGAAGTTATGCGGAGTGAACCGTCGCCGCAGATTGTGGTACCTAATGCAGCTGCTATACCGGCAGCTCCGTTGGTGGAGATACTATTCTGACCGATGAGCTTGATGACGCAGAACGGATTGAAGACGATAATGCCTGCCGTACCGGGTGTTGTAGAGATGTCAGCATTGTCCAGAACCAAAGTATCTACATTCACAATACCTTCTACTTTCACAAACGTAGCCTTACCTGATTTGAGATTGCTGAACTGATAGTTGCCTGAAGTAGCAACTTCACCGTTCACAGCTACACTTGCGTTCTCGTCATCTTTCACGCGACTGAATGTAACCACTTTAGCAGCTATACCACTATAGTAGTAGTTCTTCTTTTGTGCGTCAAAAGCATATAGATGAGCATTGTCGTTTGTGAGCTTGGCGGCTACCACGTTCATCTGATTAACATATAATGCCATGTTTAGGTCGTCCGACCCTGATACAGGCTGAATGTCGATGTCAGAAAACATGATGTCCACTTTGTCAACACCTTCTACGGCATAGCCGTTTTTACCTGCCGGGTGAGAGTATAGTATTTTAACATCAGAGTTGACTATCTGTAAGCTGTTTTGAGCCATGTCAGCACCATCTTTGCATTTGATAGCTGATTGGTCTGAAGTTACTTCGAGCGACGAATTTAGGATATGAAGCGAACTTCTCTCCATCTCAACGGGAGCAGCTGCAGAAGAGATAAGATTTAGTTTTCCACTGCCGGTGATAATCGTATTTGCATCTTTCAGTTTCAGTGCTATACCAGCACCATGAATTAAGTTGGTTCCTTTCAGAATGATAGAAATGGATGAGAAATCGAGGTCGATTCCAGCAACAGAATTGTCAATACTATTAGAAAGCATGAGGTCTTCCAATATCAGAGCGTTGCTTTCTTCGGCAAAAGTGATGTTGCCGCTAACACTCAACCCTTTTTTCTGTATCTCCTCCACAAGAGAGTTCTTGTTTTCAGATGTAACCTGCACACCGGCTATGCGGATATCATAGTCGGTTGCAAATGCAGTTGTTGCCAACAAGGTGGCAGCAAGAAAAAAGTAAAACTTTTTCATACTCAATGTTGTTTGTTAAGTTAATAAAATATGATGCTAATTAAATTTTTTTCGTTATTTCTGGATATCGGTGTTCCGAGGTTCCGAAGTTCCAATATTTCGGTATTCCGGTATATCGGTATTGCGACTTTTTCCCTTTGAGATATCACGGCAACCCGATGCCGTGATACCAATTTAATGCTCCCCCTTTAGGGGGCTTTTATTTCACTTCTGCTCCAAGCACGTTGTAGGTTTTGTTGTCGCGTATAATATATACTGATTCTTCACGCATAACCTTTTGTGCTGACGTCTGATTATTGACTCCTTGCTCTACGTTCTCCAAGCCGGTAGGCTCTGAACCGAATATAGCGCGCATGCCAAAGATGCCGGTGTTCTTATCGTAGAATGTAATGATGGAATTCAGAATCATTAGTTCTTCAGTATTGAGTTCGATATACGGTGAAAGCATCAGTTGGTTCAATTCCTTCATGGCCGGATCGATATCAGGGTCGGTCTGCGAATCCTCGTAATTCTTTATCGTCTCAGCAAGCCATTCGTTGAAAACCGTTTCACTTGCATCTTTTTTCATCACTTGATACATCACATCGCTTACCCAGCCGAGGAACTTGCCACCTTCCGAAGGCTCTGCAAAAAACGCGAAGGTGCATTTGTCGGAGAGCATGTCGGTGCCTTTGAAAGTCTCCTGCGAGTTGTTGCTGATAGCAAACGAACCGATAGCGCTTCCGAGATTGTCATCGCTGCTATATGCTTTCACCTGAAGGTCTAATGCACTGACCATTATACCTAAGTATAAATCTTCTGTCAGAGTGATGTCGCGTATGAAGTTAGGATCGTCGCCGGTCCAGCCGTCAGACCAACCGGCAAAAGTGTAGAAATAGCCATAGACAGAGATTTGTATCTCGTCGCCAACGTAGAAGATACCTTGCTCGTTGTCAGAGCGGTGAGAAGATGTTTTGTACTTGATGTTGATTCCTGCCAGTATCTTCCATGCATCGAAGGTGAGTTCCTCGTTGAGGTTATCAGACTCTACATCGCTCTCAACGTAGAGAGTGAAGTTGCATTTTGTCTCGTCGGCACTGACAGACATAACCATTGCCATCATGATGGCTGCAATAAGTAAAGTTTTTTTCATGTTGTGTGTGTGTTGTTTGTTAATTGAATATTTGTTAATAAAATAGTTAGCATAACAAAAGCGGCAATCCGCTATGCATATCGGATTACCGCTTGTTTGTCTTTCTTGTAAAAACTACGTTACTTGTTATGGCAAGAAAAGGTCGTCCATTTTAACTTGCGATTGAACAATGCCACTATGGCTGTTTTGTTTTACTCCATACGTGGTTATCATCGTTAGTTGTAGGGCATCGCGCGTTTTGGTTGCTTCACGGAACGTCCCCATCTTATTGCGTAGTTGCATTTCGTAATCGTTGTCTATAGTGAACTCGTTTTGTGAGAATTTCATCTCACAGATATTTATGATACGGTCACGTCTGGCTATAAGCATATCAATCTGAGCTCCGCGTATGGTAGAACCGTTCTCAGGTTTACTATACCATGCCGATTGCTCGCTCATCACACCATTTATTCCTATTGCTCGCTTTATTTGCGCGAGATGGTCTTTACATACTTGCTCAAACATAATACCTGCCCATGCACGGCGTGCAGGATGGTCGATAGTAAGCGTCCAGAAATGCTCGTCACGCCCATAGTATTGCTTGACAAAGCGAAAATAGAACATGGTGAAATAGTCAGAGAGCTGATATGTAACCCCGTTCTTTTTCTTTCCGAAGTAATTATAACCTCGTATGATATTACAATTAACCAAGTCGCGCAGGGCTTTTGTCAGTTGACCATTATTACCCACATTAGCAGCTAAGCTTATCTGCTCTCGTGTAAGCCCTATTGTCTTTGAAGAAAGAGCTTCTACAAGTTTGATGTAGTATGCTGAATTGTCGAAAAGGGTTTGATAGAGGTGCTCAAATTCATCTTTCAGACTTCCGTTTTTCTTAAAAAACAACTCATCTATATTTGCAGTATAGCTCAGATGCGTATCCAACTGTTTCAGGTAGTAAGGAATGCCACCCATCAGCATATAACACTCTGTGATGTCATATCTGCTCCAGTTGATACCCTTCGACAATAGGTATTGCTCAGTCTCGTACAGAGTAAACGGTAATAAATACATCTGGCATGTCACTCGATTGAAAAGTCCGCCTTTGTCAGCCAACAAACGGTTGGTAATCCAAGAGGTGGCGCTTCCACAGACGATAAGCATTATATCCGATTGTGATGCAGCCCAACCATTCCAAAACCACTCTAAGGCGGCAATAAAATCCGAACCGGTAGTGTCGAACCATGAAACCTCATCAATAAACACTACTTTGCGAGTGAGAGGACATGCCTGTAAACATTTCTTAAGTGTTGCAAATGCCTCAAGCCAAGTGTTGAACGACGGCATTTCTATCTCGAAATACTCGCTCAGTGCCATAGCGAACTGCGATAGCTGAACTTGCTGAGGTTGCCGATACATGCCGGTAGTAATGAAAGCAAAACGATTGTCAAAATGCTGTCGTATGAGGTATGTTTTCCCCACACGCCGCCTTCCATATACAACCAAAAACTCCGGCGAATTAGAGTTGTAAAGCCTCTCTAATCGCTGTTTCTCTGTTTCTCTGCCGATGATTTCCATAATTTTATAGGTGCTATTACGAGGGTAAATATATTATTCTCAGTTCGTTGTGCGTTATTATGTTTGAGTGAGCAATAGAGATGCCCCCCTAATAAAACGCTGCAAAGATACAATAAAAAATATGTACACACAAGCCTTTTTTGTCTAAAACTTGATTTTATTCGAGGTTTTAGACGGAAATAGTTGTTGG
>JAFSTG010000067.1 GCA_017450605.1 Paludibacteraceae bacterium
AACTTTTCCTGTTCCGGTAAGAGCGAATCTTTTTTTGGCACCGGAATTAGTTTTAACTTTTGGCATTTTGTTTAATTATTTTATGTTTGTAATAGTTAAAGAGTCAGGCAGCCTAAGTAGCCTGCGCTCTTATTTATTTTTTTGGTGCGAGGTTGAGAATCATTCGTTTTCCCTCAAGTTTGGGGAGTTGTTCAACTTTAGCAACGTCTTGCAAGTCGTTAGCGAAACGCGCGAGCAGTAGTTCGCCTTGTTCTTTGAACATGATGCTTCTTCCGCGGAAGAATACATAAGCTTTAACCTTATTGCCGTCTTTGAGAAATTCCTGAGCATGTTTGAGTTTGAAGTTATAGTCGTGCTCATCGGTTTGTGGTCCGAAACGAATTTCCTTGATAACGATTTTAGCAGAGTTAGCTTTTTGTTCTTTCTCTTTTCGTTTCTTCTGGTAGAGGAACTTCTGATAATCGAGCACTCGGCATACGGGTGGATTGGCAGAAGCAGATATCTCGACGAGGTCGAGATTTTGTTCGTCGGCAATACGCATAGCCTCTTGGAAGCTATAGATGCCTTGTTCAACATTGTCGCCCACGAGGCGAACTTCATGCACGCCACGAATCTTATCGTTGATTCGGTTTGGCAACTCTTTCTCTCGGTTCCTATGCGGTCCGTTAGAGGGTACTGGGTTTGCTATAACTTGTTTCCTCCCTTGTTTGGTGAATAATAGGTTATGCTATTTTTCAAAAAAGCGCGCAAAGTTACTACTATTTTTCGACATGACAAACAATTCTTCAAAAAAAAATAATTTTTCGAAGAATATTTGGTCAGGTAGATTAAAAGTATTATCTTTGCCGTCGGTGAAAAGCAAGGGATATCTTCAGTAAATCCTAAAAGAGTTTTGCCGCTTGTCAGGCACAATAATTTAAAATAAAATATTTATCAACTTTTATTAACACTAATCTTTTTTCAACATGAAAATCAACAAATTATTTTCAGCATTCATGCTGATTGCAGCAATTTCGTTTGCATCGTGTAAAACACCCGTTGTTAATCCTCCTGATCCACCAGAAGTAGATACTACGACGGTTACTCCTTCGAACACAGTAGAGATACCTTCTTCGATTCAGCTTCCTGAGGGTGCGATAACCGTAAGTAAGGCTCGTGAGATTTGCTTAGGTCTTCAGAGTGGAGCGACTTCGGGTACGAAATATTATGTACATGGTTGGGTTAAGAAGATTCACAGCAAGCATGCTGACGGAGTAGCATCGTTCGGAAATGGTCAGTTCTACATGTCGGAGAACAAGTACACTGACGGCACATACGATAACGATGACTTCACTGCATATCAGGTATATGGTTTGAATGGTCAGAAGTTGACCTCTGCTGACCAAGTAGCAGAAGGCGACTATGTAGTTATCTATGGTGAGTTGACGAACTACAATGGTACATGCGAGACAGTAGGCAAGGGTGCAGCTTATATCTATGCTTCCACAAACCCGAAAATCGGAGAATCAACTCCTCCTACTCCTATTGAGATTGACTATCAGGAAGGCGAAATGTCAGTCAGCGACTTCCTCGCATTGGATGAGATTAAGTCGCTTGGTGAGAACAAGACCACTTCGGCTCATTACACAGTACGCGGTAAGGTATCTGCCACTCCGAAGGAGCCTTCTGTTAATTTGAGTTATGGTTCAGCCACATTCTACCTGACCGATGGTGTTAACACCTTGTATGTATATGGCGTGCTTGGCGTTGACAGTGTTAAGTTGGTTAATGCGGCTCAAGTAGAGGTAGGCGACCTTGTAACAGTATATGCACAGTGCCAGAACTACAAGGCAAGCACTGAAGGTGCAGAGCCTATTCTTGAGCTCAAGAACGGCAATATCACCCGTACGACGAACACCTTTGATCCTTCGCAGGTAAGTATTCCTGAGCTTACTATAGCTGAGGCTTTGGCTGAAGGTGGCAAGTTGGCATCGGGTGCATATTCGGATGGTCAGTACAAGATATCGGGTTCGGTAGTAGAGGTTAAAGATTTCAGTCCGAACAACGGTGAGGCAGCCAATCAGACTAACGGATATGGTAACGCTACATTCTATATTGGTGATGACCAAGGCAACCGCCTGCAGTGCTTCCGTATGAGATACAAAGAGGGTAATTTGTGGCTCCAGAGCGATCCTGCCTTGGAAGTAGGAGATGTAGTTACTGTAGTTGGTCAGCTCCAGAACTATAAGGGCACAGAAGTAGAGGTTTGCAACGGTAACGTAACGGAGCATGTTAAGTAATTTTCATAAACTGATTACTATTATTACAAAAAAGCAGTCTTCGGGCTGCTTTTTTTGTGATAAGGAGTAGCCGGAGTTTGCAAATAAAAAAAAATGTACTAATTTTGCGGGCGTTAAAAAGAAAAATCGTCTATTTAAGAAATGTAAATAATTATATAACATTAAATTAACTAAAACAACAAAAATTACGAAACAATGAAAAAGAGTTTACTTTTAGCTGCCTTTGTGGTAGTATTGGGCGTTGCTTCGGCATACGCACAGCCTCGTGCCGTAGGTGTTAACTTAGGTCCTTGGTCGTCGTTATCATATCAGCATGGTTTTGGCGACAGCAACATGTTGGACGTGGCAGCCAATGTTATTTTGCCTATCGGTCATGGCGTAGGTGTAGGTGGTCATGTAACCTACGATTGGATTGATCCGTTTGGTGCAGCCGTACCATGGAATAACCGTGGTGAGTGGCACTGGTATATGGGTGTCGGCGGTTCAGGCGGATTCATTTTTGGAGACAATGGCGGTTGGTACGCCGGTGTAGCCGGTCATGTAGGAATAGAATATGACTTCTGGTTCCCGTTCCAGCTTTCGCTTGACTGGCGTCCGTCGATAGGTGTAGCAGGCAGTGATGGTATTAAGTTTAACACCGGTGGTCTTTGGGGCGGTATTCAGCTTGGTGTTCGCTACAAATTCTAATGGTTTAACCAAATATTTACCGACAGCCACGAAAAAAAATGCTCGTGGCTGTTGTTTTTTGCGGTATATATTTTGTCGGTTTGAAAAGTTTTTGTAATTTCGCAGGCTGAATGCGAAAATAACAAAAAAACAAACATTATATGGCAACATTACAAAAAATTCGTAGTCATGGAGCGCTCGTACTTATAATAGTGGGTGCAGCCATGTTAGCATTTATCATTGGGGACTTCCTTAATTCGGGAGCCACCTATTTTTCTCGTTCTCGCGAGACTGTAGCCGAGATAGCCGGCAACAAGATTAGCATTACTGATTTTGAGAAATCGATCAATCAGTTGCAGGAGGTTTATAAGATAGAGAGCGGTCGTCAGGACATCGACGAGAATCTCAGTCAGCAGTTGCGTCAGCAGGTATGGCAGGAGTACTTGAGCAAGAACGCTATCGAGTCGATGGCAGAGGCAGCAGGTATGCGCCTGACAGCCAAGGAGCTTACCGACCAGTGCATAGGTTCGAACCCGAGTTCGCTTATTACATCGCGTCGTGCATTTGCAGATGAGACAGGGAACTACAACCGCAGCGTTTTCATGCAATTCTATCAGGCTGTTCATTCGGAAGATGCACAAAACAATCCTCAGCTTCAGTCATATTTGAACTATTGGAACTACTGGGAGACAGCGATAGGAGCGAATTAACTGCAGCAGAAATACAACAGTGTGCTTGCCGGTGCGATAGTAGCCAACAAGCTTGATGCTAAGAGCGGTTTTGATGCCCGTGCTACAAGCAAGGATGTGGCATACGTTACGAAGTCGTATTTCTCGGTAGCGGACTCGTTGGTTACGGTTAGCGACAGTGAGATACGATCGTTATACCAGAAGAAGAAAGAGACAAATTACAAGCAGACTCCTTCTCGTTCGATTGATTATATAGTATTCCCCATTGAGCCATCGGCAGAAGATTTTGCTGAGGTAGAGCGCGTAATGAACGACTACAAGGAGGAATTTGCGACGATATCTGTTGACGAGTTGCCTGCACTTGTAAATGCCAATTCGGATGTGCTTTACGACGGTCATAACTACTCGAAGAACACCATTCCTGAGCAATATAAGGACTTTGCTTTCAGCGGTAAAGCAGGAGATGTGACAGAGATAAAATTTGCAGACAAGCGTTACTCGATGGCACGTTTGATAGAAAATGGATATTCGTTGCCCGACTCGATAAAGTTGCGTGTTATCAATCTTCAGGAGAACGACCAGACTCGTATTGACAGTATCATAGGAGCGTTGAAGCATGGTGCCAAGTTTGCGGACATGGTAGCTCTTTATGGTGGTCAGGCCGACGAGGAGACCTTCGGTTGGATGACAGAAGAGAATCTGGGCAGTGAATTGTCGGCATTGGCATTCAAGGCAAAGAAGAATGACATATTCTCGATGGCAGCCGGTATGGGTGCACAGATATTCCAGGTAGCAGATTTAACGAAAGCCACTCCGAAAGCCAAGGTAGCTATCTTCGAGCGTGAGGTGAAAGCTTCGACAAAGACTAACGGTATCATCTACAACACGGCTCGCGAGTTTATCACCGCCAATAACACCGAGGAGAAGTTTGAGAATGCAGCAGCCGAGCAAGGCAAGACACTTGTTCCTGCTCAGAACCTTCAGAAGAACCAAGAGCAAGTTAACGGTTTGCCACAGTCGCGCCGCGTTGTTCGTTGGGCATTTGAGGCTAAGGAAGGCGATGTAAGCGATATCTTTGAGTGCGGCAGCAATATCATAGTAGCAACCTTGAAGAACATCAACGAGTCGGAATACCGTGAGTTGGCAGACGTGTCGGCAGAGTTGCGTCAGGAGTTGCTAAACGAGAAGAAAGCAGCAGTGCTGAAAGAGCAGATGGCAGGAGCCACATCGCTTGAGGACTTAGCACAAAAGTTAGGAGCAGAGGTGATGACTGCCGAAGGTGTTCGTCTCTCGTCGGGTTACTTTGGTTCAGCAGGTATGGAGCCTATTCTGGTAGGTAAGGCATTTGCTCTTAAAGATGGTGAGATATCGGAGCCATTGCAGGGCAACCGCGGCGTATATGTGATAGAGCCGCGCGAGAGCAAGACCGAAGATACAGCATTCAACGAGCAGCAAGAGATAGACAACCTCAACCAACGTTATGCATACAGTCTGCCGCAATATGGCATGTACTCGCTCTCGGAGCGTTGCATCAACTGGTATGTTGACAAGAAATTAGAGGTTGTTGACAACCGCGCTAATTTCTATTAAACTATAGGTTCAAGACAACTTTAGAGGTCTATTTCTAAAGTTATTTAGTAGTAAAATGTATATATTTTGTTGTTTATGATTATATCTAAATTCACACTCTTTAATATGCGTTAAAAAAGTTTGTTTGTTAAGTCCTCTAAACTT
>JAFSTG010000007.1 GCA_017450605.1 Paludibacteraceae bacterium
CAGCAGGGCGATGAGTTTCATGTAGTATGTGGTAAGTTCGGCCTCCGACATACGGTTGAGTCCTGCCATCTGATGCTGCAATGTCAGCAGAATGCGCAGCATGCTGCGCGTGAACTGTTCGTCGTCGAAATAATTGATAAGAGCGATGACGTGCTTGTACGGGCATATACGATGTCCGCATTCCCACGCGTTGTAGGTGGCATGCGAGATGCCGAGACTCCATGCTATCTGTTCCTGTGTCGCCCCTTTGCGCTGACGCGCCTGCAACATGGCAGTTGAGAAATCGTGTAGTATATTCATAAGGCATCAGGCATTAAAGGGTTCTTGTGACGTGCCGCCCTTGAGGTAGTACGGTATAAACTCATCCGGTTCGCTCACGCTCAGAGCTATGGGCAGACCTTTCTTGCGATAGATAAGGAATGACTTCTTTGCATTAGTAACATAAGATCTATATGTGCCAATTCCTTTTGTACGGAACCACCCAATATATCCAAATACGCCTCCCACACCTAACAGGCGGATAGTATTGGTAGCACCTAAAAGTGGCTTGTCCTCACTCACCCGCTCTATATGGTCTATGTTTTCGTAAGGGATTCGTATAGTTCTGAGAAGAGTACGAATACCTATTCCCTCATCATCAGCAATGATATACATAGGGAAGATGAGAAAGCACGAGAGACAAGCGGCAATCAGAACTGCTGATACGATAATAGCACCTGTGACGTTCATCCCCTTAGAGACATGGTACATCTCGGTTAATACACCGAGAACCATCGCAAAGATGAAAATGGCGGTAATCCACTTCACCGATTTGCTGTGCGAACATTCATAAATAGTTTTCATAAGTCGGAGTTTTTAATTAGTTTTTAATTACATTGCAAAGGTACTACAATTTGAGAGGTATTCATATCAGTTTTGCTGACAAAAACACTTCGATTGTCTGACAGCATAGTCTAATATATCAATCATGAAGTTGAATATATCGGAAATAATCCTTTCTCCCTATATCCTTAAATAAACACAACTTCTTTGGAAAAACGCTCATTTACTTGTTTATATAGAAAAAAAGTTGTATTTTTGCAACTGATTACAGACGAAATTTATAAAAACAGGTAATTTTGTCAGTAGATTAAGTTAGACCGAATATTTTTTTTTACAAATGAAAACGATACTACCTACAGTCAGCAGAGTGGCTACGATTGCCATCATTGCTATTTTAACAATGTTTCTCATTCCGAATGATGCTCGTGCCAACGATTATCTGGAACAAAAAAAACATTACAGTATTTACGCGTCAGGTATGAATAAGGTGCATTTCGTTATTCCCGTATGGGCATACGGAGCGAGTTATGACTACTATGCCTACGACGAGGACGGCAAGTGCAGTTATATTGCCTACAAGAAAAACGGCGACAGCGAGTGGACGACTATTGCTTACTACAAGACGGACGCATACGATGAGAATGAAAAAAATTCCGACAAGGGAACGGCGTATGTACGCCTGTTGAGCGGACAGGGCGACATCATCGTAACCTCGATGGCAAATGGTGTGAATTATCAGATACATGGCAACAATGCGTGGTCTAATAAGTTGTATGTCACGCAGAAAGAGGATGACGGCTACTCACAGGTTACTTTCCTTGAGTTTGATTGGTATGCGCCTGAGAGTCTTGATTCGATTCAGTATTCGTTGAAGATACAGGCGGAGTTTCAGCGTAGTTATACCCATGGGAATAAGTTGAGCACCACGAAGGAAGAAGGCGGTTTTGTCGGGTCGAACAACACTATTCGTCCGCAACTATACACTCCGTATCTCTATACACTGAACGAGAAGGGTGTAGCAGGTTATGGCTATGCCGCAGTGCCGTATATGGTGTTTCAGGAGCCTGTGAGTTACTATACTTCGTTTAATCCGACAGAGGTGGTGGACAAAGATGTCGAGCGTGCCGGTACTATATATGTGCCGACAACCGATACGGTTCAACAGCAAATGACGGCAACCTTCAAAGTGGTGCGTGAGGCTACCACCGGCTCAACTGTAGAGCATAAATCCACAGCCGTGGATATTCCGCCATATCATAGGATATATGATTTTGCCGTACGGGAGGAAACCGACTCAACAGGTACTTTCACAGGTAATAATATCTTGACTTGGTATATCAAAAATCCGCAGGTGAAAGACCTGATGGACAACGACTTTTTTGAGATACAGCGCAGTTTGGAAAGTGATTTTAGCGATGCGCAGACTCTGAGTGTAGTCCAGATGATTCGTAATGAAGAAAAGACCGATTATGTCTTTTCTGACAATGGTCGTGAGACATGGACAGGTAATGCCGGCTCACGCGATAACGAAATAGAGATGCATCTGAAGGCGAGGGATAACCACTATGTTATTATTGACGATGAAGGCGAACCTCTTGCAGAAATAGATGCATCGCTGTCAGCTGATTCGGTTATCATCCCCGGCGTACCGGTCTATTATCGTATCCGCCGTGCTTCTTCGTCGGTGTGGGGATGGGATCATGACTTTGCCAAGAAAGCGTCTTTGGTACGGCATAATTATTTGGCACCGCTCGCCTCTATGCAATCGCCCTATAGTTTGGATGATGACTTTACCGACAATAGGAAAGTACATTTTACTTTTCATATTGAGAATTCAGAGGTTAGAGAGCGTAAAATAAATATTGATTCATGCACTTTTACCTATAGTTTGAATAAGATATTGAAGTCAGGCTCAGTAGGTTTGCAGATACTCTTTGAGCAAGGTCAATTTTGCAATAATCCGGAAGGACAGACTGCATTCAGAGTGATAGATAATGAAGGTAGAGTGATGCAAGATTGGTCATACCTGCGCTCCGGAGTATATATATATCCAATAGGCTCTACTCTGCAGGTTAAAAATACTGATCCAGATATTTATAACGATGGCGTTAAGACTTTTACGCTTGCCGCCGATTCTAAAATTCGGTGTGCTACGGAGTGGCGCATGGCAGTGCAAGAGTTCTTTGCTTATTTCACTCAGGATGGAGACGGGATGCATGATTTCACCGGAAACCTGCAGCGTTATCTGCCCGCGGTAAAAGATAGTCTGTACAAAGTGCTGCAGCGTGAAAACACTATCTCTTACGGTCGTTGCATGTGGGACAGAACGGCACAACTCGTTCTGCAGCGCACTATTGAAGAGACCGGGCAGACAATGGAGTTTATCATTCCTCAGGACAGTATCAAACGTCAGACAGACGGTTCGTGGATAGCCACCTATACCGACATAGCCGACCAAGGGTGCTCGCACTACAAGTATGCTGTCCGTATTGACCAGTCGAGGTCGGATTTGCATGTGCAAGACTCTGCCTCGCTAAAACCAATGCAGATAAACGGTCCGAGTCTGTATATTGACGAGGCTGCTAAGATAACAAGTTTTGAAGCAACTCAGGGTGATGCAGCAACAGACATGAAATCGGGTGTGTTGCTGCGCTGGGTGGCAAGCAGTAACGCTGTGGACAAATATGTACTGCTGCGCAGACCTAAGGATAGTGATGTCGCTGCAGATACTATATATCAAGGCAACGACTATTATTATCTTGACCGAAGTGCAATGCCGAGCACACATTACGAATATACCATCGAAGCTCATTACACTTGCAATGGTAAGACTACTGTCAATGCTGCTACGGCAGAAGGCTGGCGTACTCCTTACGGCGAGATAAGCGGAACCATACTTATGCCTGACAACACAGGTATGGCAGGAGTGAAAGTGACACTGCAAGATGGTAACAACAATGTCATACGCACAATAACCACCAATGCAAGCGGTGCATTTAAATTTGACAGTTTGGAATATATCGCTATAGAGTGTGAGAAGCCCAAGGTAAAGATAACTTATTCTTATGATTTTAGTATTTGGGCACCCGAAAGGCAAACACTATTCCGTGTGCTGAATGCCGACGGCAATGTGCTTGAAGATTGGCACAACAAAAATGAAGGTATTTACGAATATCCGATAGGTACGATATTAGAGGTAAAATCCATCCTAACTGAAGTAGGCGATGCAATCAGCTCCTTTACCGTCAACGGACATGTCACCCTCGATTGCTTCTATGGTCGTCAGAAAAGCGGTAAGAATTACAAATATAGTTTCAAGGTTTCAGCGAGCGAACAGACAGAATGTAAGTGTAAAGAAGTCAGTCAATCGAATTATGTAGTTATGCCGACTCATCAGTATGGCATCTTCTCGTTCAACAGCACATCTGCCGGAACAGCAAGCATTACGCTGTCGCCAAATAGTGCCGTGGCTTCGGGGATTGACTTTATGAACACTTCTACCACAAGACTAACAGGTAGGGTATTGTATAAAAACAGTAGTATTCCTGTCAGTGGCGTGATGTTCCTTCTGAACGGCGACACAGTGCGTCGTGGCAATGTGCCGCTCAAAAGCGGTATCGACGGCAACTTCGAGTTGATTCTGCCGCTGCGTCAGCCATGCCGCTTGCAAGTATTCAAGCAAGGGCATATCTTTGAGGGTGATGGAATTCTGCGCCTTGAGGAAGATAAAGATGAGTTCACACTTGACAAACCGCAGGACGGTGTGCGTTTCTATGATATGACAAAGGTTCGTCTTGTAGGTCGTGTGGCAGGTGGTAACGACCAGCGTGACTTGCCTCGTGCTTTTGGCTTAGGCAAAAATAACCTCGGCGACAATGTGCAACTCGTCTTGCAACTCGAAGGCGATAACACAGCACAGATAGTGCACGACCCCAACGACCTCACTCGCGACACCATCCAGCAGACCATACCGCATGTTGTGTATCAGCCATATATGGCTGATTCCGCCATCGTCGGCACCACCCACACTCTGTTTGAGAAAAAGCGAATTACTATTCATCCTGATTCCGCTACAGGTGAGTTTGCGGTTGATTTGTTCCCTGTGAAATATAAGGTTGTGCAAGCGACAGCCACAGGCTATGCCACACTGTTTGGTTCGGGACAAGGATCGGAGACTTTCGACCTTACCAATGCGCCTCTGACAGAGTATGTGGGCAAATGTAATAAGACAGCCGGAGAAATAACGGTTGAGCGGAAAGACATAGACAGTTGGCAAGGCTCCACAACCAAATATCCATATAGTGGCGGAATCGCATCACAAGGGGGACTATTGGACGGCGATTCCATTCACTACAATGCTGTATATGACCGCATCTATCACTCACCGGTAATAATTACCCTCAAACAAGTGCTATATGGTTTAGACAAAGCCGGCGATGGTGAGGAAGATATGGAAGTGAACAGCCTGAGCCTCCACAGCAAGCAGAAAGTGAGACTTTATGAGAAACATGATGACGGCTCGGTTACTTATCTGCTCGGTCATCCTGTTTTTGTTGCCAACCGCAAGTACCAGTTTATAGCCCGTGCCTTTGAGCGTTATTACTACAACAACAATCAGCAGTCGGGCGAAGTAGATGAAGTGCCGCAGCGCGGCGGTAGCGTCAGAATACACAATGGTTTGAAGTCGGCGACCACATATCAAGACTATACTCTTGATGACAAAGGGCAGAATAAGTCTGTAATGCTCGAAGTGGCAGATATAGACACGGAGAACAGCGGCGAGAACGCACTACGTACCGTCAGCACCGTGCTGCAAGTAGAAGATAACTATGTAGAGACAGATGTGTTCCAAGCCTTTGTGAGTGGAACCGACATACAGAACGGCGAATTGACTTCTACCCCGAGCGGAGTAGTGCTGCTTGATATCGTCCGCGACCCGGGAGGAAACGGCTCATCGGCATGGGTGGAAAGCGGAACAACTTATAACTTCGCTTACACCGACAGTTATGATTGGAATATAGGTGTTGAACTGATGCCAAAATGGGGTGTCAGCATCTCGCAGGACATCGGTGCAATAACTGCTCCTCAAGGAATGGGTACGTATCTCGGCGCGAATTTCGAAACCGGCCGACAATTGAGTTTCACACTGCCTATCACACACGCGTGGAAATGGGGATATAAATATAATTATACCTTTACTACCACCGAACGTATCTCTACCAGCAGTGGCAAGGTAAAGGACAATGTAGGCAGCAATGCTGATGTGTTCCTCGGCACAACTGTCAGTCAGCTTGCAGGCAAAGCCAAAACTGTCGATATCATCAACGACAGTATGTTTATCGCCCGTCAGCCTGCTATCAACGCGGGACTGATGAAAATACTCGCACAAGGCACAGATTCCGTTGGCAAGCAGTACTATCTTGTAACAGGTCAGAAAGTGGTGCTCGGCTCGCATGTCGCAGGCTCGTTTGTTTATACACAATACTATATCCTTAACACTCTTATCCCAAAACTTGCATTAGAACGTCAGAACCTGCTCATGAACTTCCCTGATTCTGCAGCCGCACAAGACTACGCCGACCAAACAGGTGAAGCGGTGTATTGGTACCATTCGACAGGAGATAATGTAAGTCTTATCGACTCGTTGCCATACAACACTTACGAAATGTTTGTACCCCAAAAATCAAGCAGAGCTTTCACTAACCGTGTGGCGGCATTAGATAACATGCTTATGCAGTGGATAACTATTCTCTATCAGAACGAGAGAGAAAAAGTTATTGCTCGCATGATGGGTTCCCAGGTAGGCACATGGTCAGTAAGCAGCGGTGCAACAATATCACATACCGACAACTATACAGCTTCAGCACAATACAACGAGATGCCACAGGGCTGGGCTCTCGTGGGATCTAACGGGGCAAGTAATAGCGCGAAAGCCGGACAGGCACTGCTAAAAGAAATGAGGAACATAGTCGAATTCTTCCAAACAAAAGGACAAGACCAAATAGGTACCACTGTTAGTAATGCGATTCGACAGCTTACTACTCAACATGCAGGGAAAAAAGGTGGTGAAGCCGAACAAAAGGATATGGTGGAAATGGGCACAAAATCCAATGAATCCAAATTCTCGTTCAACTACAATCCTATATTTTCTTACGACAACAATTTTAATGCCTCGCAAGAGCAGACAACCAAGAAATCAAGCGGTTTCACGCTTGGCGCAGACACCCATGGCGATATCACTGTTTCTGTCTATCGTGCTCAATATGACAGCGTTTGGGATACGCGGACAAAGCCTATCCGTGATAAAGTGAATCAAAACGGCTATACCGACTATCTCTATGGCTCGTATGTATTCTATACAGTGGCCGGAAGCAGTTATTGCCCGCACGAAGAAGAGGAAAGAACACTATTTTACAACAAGGGCATGATACTCAACAACGAGACACAGTGGGTTGACAAACCGGAAATGTCAATCGACACCCACGAGCAGACCGGCGTACATCCTGACAAACGAGCCACATTCCGCGTAACGCTTATGAACAACGGACAGGTGCAGACGGGATTAGGCGCCAACGGCACATCGTTTGACCTCTCACTCTGGGCAGAATCTAACCCCGATGGAGCGAAAGTGTATGTCGATGGTGCACCGCTTATAATGACTATTCCTGTGTTCTTAGTGCCGGGGCAGGCAGTAGTAAAGACCATTGAGGTGGAGCGAGGAACGGTAGATGACTACAACAACCTTACACTTGTTCTTTCATTAGCAGACTGCCCAAAGACCTTTACCCAACTCAAATTCTCAGTACACTTCTTGCCGGTCTCATCGGATGTGTCTATATCAATGCCGCGACAAAACTGGATAATGAACACCCTCTCGCAGCATGATTCTGTGGGCTATTACCTGCCGGTGGAAATAGACGGATTCGATATTCACCATAAGAACTTCGACCATATAGAGTTCCAATACAAACTCTCTACAGAAAGTGAAGAGATGTGGGTGAACCAATGCTCGTTCTATGCTTCCGACTCGCTCTATGGGCTTGCCACAGGCAACAAAGCCATGATACAGAACGGTCGCATAGTGCCGTTCCGCTTCTATGGCGAGCGCGACCCGATGGAGCAGAAATATGACCTGCGTGCCGTCTCGTTCTGCCGCTACGGCTCAGGCTTCGTGACGAAAGCCTCGCCGGTCATCAGCGGTACTAAAGACACACGTCCGCCACGCGTCTTCGGCGAGCCTGAACCCGTCAATGCCATCCTCGGCGTGGGCGAGAACCTCAAGCTTCGCTTCAACGAGCCTATAGCCGGCAACTACCTTGACGAGGACAACAACTTCCAACTTGTAGGCTATACCAACGAGACCGGCATCACCACCAAAGCCTCTGTGCATTTCGACGGCACCCCCAACTCGTATGCCGCCACGCAGGTAAGCCGCAGTCTTGAAGCACGCTCGTATTCTATCGATATGGTAGTCAAACCTACCTCGCCCGATGCCGAAGTTGTGTTCTTCGAACATGGACTTAACCGCGAAGGAGTAGTGTTCGGCAAGACAGCCGACAACCGTCTGTATCTGCAGCTTGGCACTTACATGACCTTCTCAAAACCGCTGCCCTATCAGATGCTCGACTTCACACGAGTGGTGCTCAGTTATAACTATCCGAACAACACCTTGCGCTTCTATGCCGGAACGGAAGATGTTACAGACCCTGATGCTAAACTTGTACCCGATATCCCATACACCCTCAATGCTCCCCTTGTGTTCGGTCGCGGTATGGACGGCAACATGCTTGAGGTGCGTCTCTGGACCAAGCCGCTCTCGCAAGAAGAGGTGGCTGCCACTAACATGCGTTATCTCACGGGCTTCGAGCAAGAACTGGTGGCATACTATCAGATGAACGAGGCAGCAGGCAACACCGTCAGCGATAAGGCTACCGGTGCCACCCTGACCCTGCATGGCGCATCATGGAACCTGCCTAAAGGTATCTCGCTCGCTCTCAAGAACGGCGAGAAGGTAACGCTTGCCAAGAACGTGCTCTCACGCTCTCAGGTTTATGATGCCACCTATATGCTTTGGTTCCGCAATACAAGCACCACCGGCACTATCTTCACGGCTGGTGAAAAACGTTTCAGCCTCACTGACAGTAATATACAGTGGTGGCTCAACGACAGCACCTCCTATCCGTTAGGCTCTGTCGGTACCGACGAGTGGCACCACCTCGTGCTGACTATCAACCATACCTACAACAACGTGGCTCTATATGTCGATGGCAAGATGAAGGCTTCATACCCTGCCACGCAGATGACAGGCATGACAGGCGATATGTTCTTCGGTGGCGATGGCTTCGAGGGCAATATCGACGAGTTCATTGTCTTCGAACAAGCCCTGCCTAAGACACTCATCGAAGACTATGGCAACCGCACCCCCGCAGGCGATGAGATGGGACTGATGGCATATCTGCCGTTCGAAGAACAGAAGCAGAACGCCAATGGCGTGCTCGAACTCGTCTTCTCCGTCAACGACCAACGCCAGTTCCGCGATGCCAACGGCAACGTGGTGAACAAAGAGGTGCCGCTGCTTGCCGAGTATCAGCCATACATGGCTGATCTCAACGCCCACGCTGACAAGGCCATCTTCGCCCCCGTGACCGGCTTCGGGCTGCTCACTAAGCTCAACTTCGACTGGGCTTTCAACCAAGACGAACTGCTCATCAACCTCAAGATGGCAGACCGCGAAATCAACAAGCAGACGCTCTACATCACCGTGCGCGATGTGGAAGACCTCAACGGCAACCCCATGCCTTCGCCTGTCATGTGGACCGCCTACGTTGACCGCAATGCCCTCAAATGGGACTACCGACAAGTGGAGTTCAGTCATGAGTACAACAACACCTACTACGACATCAACCATCTCGACATCTCCTTCACCAACCAGAGCGGACGCCGCCACCAGTACTCCATCGAGTCGCTGCCGGCATGGCTCACCGTGGACGAGACATCAGGCTCGGTTGACCCAACCGAATTTAAGCAGGTGCGCTTCTACTTCGACTTCTCAATGCCAGTTGGCACATACACCGACCTCGTCTATCTCACCGACGAGAACGGACTCTCCGAGCCGCTTCGTGTCAACTATGAGGTGCAAGCTAAATGTCCGTGGAACGAACCGTCGGCTACCGACTATCCGCTCAACATGTCGGTGTGCGGGCAGGTGCAACTCGATGGCGAGATACTCACCAACACCAACGACAAGGTCGTAGCTCTCTGTCGCAACGAATGCGTCGGCATGGTGAATGTCGACTTCGACAACATAACAAACCGCTCGCGTGTCTTCCTCACCGTCTATGGCAACGAGCAGATGAACAAAAAAGCTATTCGTTTCCTACTCTGGCAAGCGTCCACAGGCAAGATGCTGACCTTGACACCTTCGGTTGACATCACCTTCTCTCATGGTGCTGTCTATGGTTGCGGTAACGAAGAGACGGTTATCTTCACCGCAGGCGGAGGCGAGGTACAGAACATCACCCTGCAACCCGGCTGGAACTGGACCTCGTTCAATATCGGTGTCTATGCCAATCAAACCGGCGTCATCAATAATGTCATGACCGCTTCTGCTCCATGGACCGAAGGCGACCTGATTAAGAACCCAACCACACGTAACTTCTGCGTTTACAGCGACTCGCTCGGGCAGTTCTCCGGTTCACTCTACCACTTCCGTTATGTATATTCGCACATGATATACTCTGAGCAGGGCAACATTATGCGTGTCATCGGAAATGCACTGCCGCAAGACTCTATGCATGTCACACTGCGCGGCAACGGTCAGTGGAGTCCGCTACCATGTCTGTTCTCCGAAGCCACACCTGTCGCTCAGGCACTCGCCGACTATTTCGACAATGCCACTCCGGGCGATATGGTGAAAGCGCACGATCGTTTTGCATATTTCTCCGAGAACAAACGATGGGAAGGTAATCTCACTGCCCTCCAACCCGGCGAAGGCTATTTCTTCCGCCGACTCGGACAGGGCAATGTGGTGGTTAACTTCTATAATAAGAACATACGGGAGTCTGCAGTTCGTGCAAAGCACACCGCCGCTTCCGCTGCACCTGAGGCTGATAAAAGCAGTCACTTTAGCAACCCCAACGCCGCAACCAACATGACCATGATTGCCACGGTAGAGCAGTCGTTTGCAGCTGTCGAGGGTCAGCCATATATGGCTGACTACACCCCTGTCATCCGCGTCTATGCGGGCGATGAGCTTGCAGCGGTGGCGCAGCCGCAACAGATTGACGGCAAGACCTACTATCTGCTCACCATTCAGTCCGACAACAGCAATGCCACGCTCCGCTTCGAGACCGAAGACGGCACCGAGCTGAGGTTAGTAAACGAATCAACCTCGCAGATTATCGACCTCGCAAACCGCCCAGATGCCCACTATGGTACACTTCGCGCTCCAATGCGATTAGTGGCTATCAACGAATCCGGCGACCGCGTATATAAGATAATCGAAGACGGTCATGTCATTATCATCCGCGGCAGCGAGCGCTACGATGTGACAGGCAGGAGACTGAACAAATAAGCAACGAGCTTAGATGTCTGACTACAGAGGTTATAAATAACCGGCAAGCGGTAACCCGATAAGCAACGAGTTACTGCTTGCTATTAAAATAAGAATCAATTACATATATCATATATGAAACAACTATTCTATTTGTTTGCTGCAGTACTATTGGCAGGTTGCAGCACTCAAAGCCGGCATAATGACTGCGTGGCTGACTATCCGCAAGCAGAGTGGGACAGAGCCACAGAGATACTGATGCACACTCCTGGTCAGGAGTTGTTCGACGGAGTCTGTCATCCGTCGGCAGGGCTGTTCGACCATTATTTCGATGTGGACAAGGCTGCCGAGGAGCACCATGGTTATATAAGCATGCTGCGAGCCAACGGCATACGTGTGCATACCGTGTCAGATATTCTCAGTGATGTGGCATTAGACACCCTGCGCGCTCTTGCTGAGCAGGAGCTTATCTACGACATCAGTGCCCTGCCTGATGCCGACCGTGCTGCCACCGAAGCCTACAAGCAGGAGGTTCTCTCACAGATGAGCCGTGCCGACCTGATACGCTGTGTGCTGTTGCGCCCTGTCGTGAGGCTATTTCCGACCGACAACAACACCGGAGTGGCAGCAGAGTATATCCACGACCCGATGATGAACCTATATTTCACGCGTGACCAGAGTATCACCACGCCTCGCGGACATATCATCTGTCGCATGAACTCGCCACAGCGTGCTGCTGAGACCGATATCATCGAACTATGCTACCGTCATTTGGGCGTAGAGCCTATCTTGCGCATCAGTGGCGAAGGACGGCTTGAAGGCGGCGACTATATTCCAGCAGGCACGATAGCGTTTATAGGCTGCGGCATGCGGACCAACGAAGCAGGAATACGCCGAATTATGGATGCCGATGCGTTCGGACATGACACTATTGTGGTGGTGCACGACCATAAACGCTGGCAGATGCAGATGCACCTTGACACACATTTCAACATCATCGACCGCGACCTCTGCACTATGGTCAGCAGTCGTCTGAACGCCAAGCCCGGCGAGCCGGAATTCAACACCTGCGACATCTACGCCCGAGCACCCGGAACGAAACCGTACAACCTGATACAGAAAGATGTGCCGTTTGTGGAATATATGCGGTCGCGAGGATTTCAAATCATACCTATCGACTACGAGGACGAGATGCACTATGCCAACAACTACCTGACCATCGCACCGCGACATATCATGGCGGTAGCAGGACAGAGCGCGGCATATCAGCAGCGACTCAAGGAAGCCGGAGTGAAGGTGGAGTGGGTACCGCTTGAGAGCCTGATAGAAGGCTACGGTGCCGCACATTGCATGACACAGGTCCTCAAACGGGTGGTGAAGTAGAATATTGATAGAACTTCTTTATAAAATAGGAGTTGTAAAATATGAGTTGTAAAATATGAGTTTGATATAAAATAGAAATCTGATTGATGCTTGTGTGATGTTTCAACCAAAACTACATAAAAACACATATATTTGGCTGAATGTACGGCTAAAAATATGATAGTTTCAGCCAAATCTCAAAAAAAAACAAAGATTTGGCTGAAACTATCAACTTTTTATTGTATCTTTGCAGTCGAAAAATAAAAAAATAAAACTATGTTTGGCAGAGAAAAAGAAAAGAAAGTCTTACTTTCGCTTTTGGACAGTGAGAAATCGGAATTCGTAGCTGTATATGGACGGCGGCGTGTTGGCAAGACATATCTTGTCCGTGAGACTTTTAATTATAAATTTGCGTTTCAACACACGGGGTTACAAGATGGTACCACAAAGGAGCAGTTGGAAGAATTTGCAAATTCATTAATTATTGCCGGAATGAAGAAGGTAAAGCGTCCTAAAAATTGGTCACAAGCCTTTTTTACATTAGGGCAATATCTCTCTACACTATCTGAAGGTAAAAAAGTTATATTCATTGACGAACTCCCGTGGCTTGACACGCCCAATTCAAAGTTCGTTTCTGCCCTTGACCATTTTTGGAATGGTTGGGCAACTGCACGCAAAGATATTGTATTAGTTATTTGTGGAAGTGCGACATCTTGGATAATCGACAAAATCATAATGAATTATGGAGGTTTACACAATCGTCTGACTGAACAAATATATTTGCGACCATTCACATTGCATGAATGTGAAGGGTATGCCTCAGAACGAAATCTCGGAATGAGCAGGCGAAATATTTTAGAAACTTATATGATTATTGGCGGCATCCCATTCTATTGGGATATGATACGCAAAGATTTGTCGTGGGCGCAAAATATAGACCGTCTGTTTTTTTATCCGAATGGGAAAATGCGTAACGAATTTGAAGCCTTATATAAATCCCTGTTTCGTAACTCGCAACCATATATCAATGTTGTATCAACTCTTGGAACAAAGAAAGCCGGTATGACTCGCAACGAGTTGATTAAATCAATGAAAGAATATAGCGGTGGCACAATAACAAAAATACTTCGTGAGCTGGAGCAATGCGATTTTATTCGTTCTTACAACTCAATTGGCAAGACCAAAAAGGATGCTATCTATCAACTTATTGACAATTTTACTTTATTTTATTTCAAGTTTATGGCTCAAGGTATTATTAACGATAAAGATTTTTGGTCGCGCACAATATCAAAACCCATATATAGTGCATGGAGCGGTTTGGCTTTTGAACGGATTTGCTTCCAACATATAGAACAAATTAAACAAGCATTAGGCATATCAGGCATCATCAGCAATGTTTATTCATGGATATATGTGCCTAAAAGTCCTGAAGACCAAGGAACTCAAATAGATATGCTTATCGATAGAGATGATAATGTTATCAATATATGCGAGATGAAATTCTCGCAAGGTGAGTATGAACTAACTGAAAAATATGATTTGGCTTTAAGAAATAAAGTTGGCATTTTCCAGACAAAAACTAAAACTCGCAAAGGTGTTAGTATAGTCATGATTACATCCTATGGGCTTAAACGTAATGCGTGGGCTAACGGAATACAGCGGCAAATCACTATGGATGATTTATTTCGGGATTTGCTGTAGTGGCTTTAGTTAAATAATTCAACTTTCCCACATCAGATAATCAACTAATTATGTTTGTTGATAGTCTACAAATTAAACGAATTAAACGAAAAACTTCGTTTTTCTCTTTTTACAGTTGTCAAAAATTATCCAAAATTACCCGAAATTGAATTTTATTCTCTCTTATGTGGGAAACTTTAGTTAAATAATTTTTCTATATTATTTTTTTATTATGGAACGAGATGATATTGAAGTACCGATGTCGAATTTGAGTTTGCCGGTATGAGATTCATGGGGCTTGACGGGTTGCGTAAAGCATCTGCCGGAGCAGCCGGTAGTGTGAAAACTAATGATGGTCCGTATGTCGTCTTGATAGAACATCTCTATCCTTGTTTCGATTTTGAGGATCGTATGAACGAAAATCGCTACTATCAGAATTTTTACCTTACGACCGACAAGATTAAAGCAGAACGGATATTAGAGGAGACAGATTCTTTGTACATTTTCAAAGGTGGCGAAAAACTATATCCTATTTTGGAACCGAGGTTCAGTATGGGACGTATCGAGGAACATCATTTGCCCTATATCTATTACCACGGAGAAGGTAATATGATGCAGATTGTGCAAAATCGTAAGGCACCTGAAAGCGAAAAGGTTCGTTTGGTTTTAGAACGCACTTATTAATTCGGAATATAAAAACAGCCAACCATGACAGACCTGCAGCAATATATAGAGCAAACGATTCTGCCACAATATGACGCTTTCGACGGCGGACATCGGCGCGACCATGCGCAGATGGTGATTGACGAGAGTCTGAAGTTGGCTCGCGAGCATGGAGCCGACGAGCAGATGGCGTATGTCATTGCCGCCTATCACGACCTCGGGCTGAGTATCGACCGCGAGAAGCACCATATCCATTCGGGCGAGATACTGATGGCGGATGAGCAGTTGCGAAAATGGTTCACAGAGGAGCAGCTAATCGTGATGCGTGACGCTGTGGAAGATCACCGAGCCTCAGGCAAGAACCCGCCACGAACAATCTATGGTGCTATAGTGGCTGAAGCCGACCGTCAGATTGACCCGCTTACCGTCATACAGCGCACAATGGCATATAGTCGCAAACTCTATCCCGAAGGTGACTATGAGACCCTTTACATGCGTAGCCGCAAGCACCTCAACGAGAAATATGCCGAAGGCGGCTATATGCGCCTGTGGCTCAACTCCGAACGCAATGTGCAGGGACTTGAAACTCTGCGTGCTATCATCCGCAACGAGGACCAGCTGCGGGCGTTGTGCCTTAGGTGGTCTGAACAAAACTGCAAATCATAGAGTATCTGGAAACGAAGATGGTTGAAGCAATAGCAGCAAAAAATGCCCTGCGGCGAGAGGTATGAAGAGATATATACTTCTATATGAGGTATAGAAAATAATCCCGCCGCAGGGCATAATATTTACTGCAACTTGAATATGATAGGCAGCGTAAAAAGTACATCTACAGGTTCACCGTCTTGTGTTCCGGGTGTCCAGTCCGGCATGGCATTGATAACACGCAGTGCCTCTGCGTCCAAGCTTTCCGTTCCTGACGATTTGACGACATGCGCATCGCTTATCTTGCCTTCCTTGGTAACTACGAATGAGCAGATTACACGACCTTCTTTCTTCGCGTCTTTGGCATCTTTTGGGTAATGTATGCTCTCTATCAGGTAGCTCATCATTGCTGCACTTCCTCCTGTAAACTCCGGCATATTTTCAGCCGACAAGCGCGGCAGTTCGGGCTTTAATTGGGTTGTTACGGAAGTTACTCCATCACTAACCATCACGGTACTAATCTTGCTGCTATCGTTACTTGCAGATTTATTGATAATCATTGAGTTGATTTTCCTTGTACCATCTTTATTTGTGGTAGAATTGATGGTTATGACAGTGCCGTCATCAAGCTGCTCTTTAGTGGTCTTAACCGTTTTTGTTTGTGCAAAACATGTGACAGCCACCACAAGTGCACATAATAACATCCTCGTTTTCATTGTTTTACTAATTTAGAGTTATACTTATTATTGTTTCCCGCAACTCCGCAGCAATGGTACCGAGTTTCTGCGCTGTGCGGGTTTTCTTGTTGCTTATGCTGTTTTGCGAAAGGTTCATAATATCAGCAATCTCCTTTGCCGACATATCCGTCAGAACCAACACACAGAAGCGGATGTCTTGTTCCTTCAACTGTGCCCCTGTAGCTTGCAGTTTGTCAACCGCGTTATAAAGATAGGCATTTGCTGTCCGGCAGAAAAGACTGTAATCATGCCAATTAAGAGTCTTCTTTATATTTCCTTGCGATAATAGAAGTTCTATGTTGCGTTCCATGTCTTCGCGAGTAATGTTTGCCTTCTGTGCCGACTTTCTCTTATGTGCTGCATACGTGCCTGCACCGCCGCCTGCCACTATAATCGCCATTGCCAACCACCACACCCACTGCCTGCGCTTGCTTTCCTTTTTATTACGTATCATCTCCCGCTGCACAGATCGGAGTGCATGTAGCATGGTAGTATTGGCATCCGAATTATAGCAATTCTCGGCAATAAGACTCATTTCCAATATGCTAAGCGGATAATAGGTTGAATCGCTCAGAACAAGGAACTCGTCGGCTGCCTGACGGAAACAGCGGTAAGCCGCTGAATCTTGCTCATATACAAGATGGGCTTTGCCTAAATGATATACGGCCTTGGTCTTTTTTGCTGCCTGTCCTGTGCGCTCATATACAGCTATCGCCTCTTGCAACGCGAGCGTGTCGGCGTATGTGTAGATGGTGTTCTCCAATGAATCAGCCTGAGCCAATATCTCATCAGCGGTGTGCATTTCATCATCGCGCTTATACTGACTACAGCCGACGAGCACCACAATAAGGAGCAGTAATGTATAGATTCGTCTCATACGTTGGAATGTTTTTAGCAGTTTTGAAAGTATGCATTTGAGGTTTGAAATCGAATGCAAAGGTACTACATTTTTCTAATGACAACCAAATTTTGTATTGCGACAAATAAATTTGTAAAACGCTGACTATCAATATTAGTAGTAAATAATTAGCGACATGCCATGTCCTGCATGCGACAAAAAATGCCTGAATCATAATTTAGGCTTTTTTTTTGTGTAATTATGCTGTAAAAACGTGGTCCATTGTCCCAAATACTATTCGCTTATCAGTCGTTAGGCAGAACAACATTTCCGTACATCGTGATTATGCCGCCGGATTTGCAATCCTGCTGCTTGGAATTCAGAGTTTGTTACTCGGTGTCCAATAAAATTGCATAACAACAAGCGGCAATCCGCCAGCCTTGCTGCATATCGGATTACCGCTGATTTTAATAGGATAGTTGTTGGTCCTTACATATCTTTCAATGAAAACCCCTGTAGTTGGAAATTGTATCGGCCAAATTGAGTTTGAGGCAGATTAGCTGCTTTGTGCGAAAGAGTTTGCAGATTTATCTTTTGTTCGTTGCGTTTTACTTCCGCTATCAGACCTTGATGCGTGAACTCGTTGATTGCAATGATATCTATTTCATTTTCCCCTTTTCTATTCCACCAATTTCCTATCATTGAATACTCACCTGTTTCCATGAGTTTGTTTTGAAAATAACGCTCAAGCGTTCTACCCGAAAATCTTTCGTATTGTGCGTTAATATTAGCACGTATCAGTTTAAGCTGTCCACTTTCTATCAAAGATTGATAAGGGCAAATAAACTTAAACCAGAATCTCAGAAACGGGTCGCTTATCTCGTATGATGATATTTTTGATTGTGCCGAAGCAAGCAGAGGACGAAGGCGAACTATCAAACCGAAGTTCTTTTCCAAATTGGTGAGATATGTACCACAGTCTTTTTGCAGAGTGCCATCAATATCGGTGCGTCTGTTCTGTCCATTGGCTACTAATTGAAGAATGGAATAATAGGTGTTATAATCTGAACTGAATTCGGTATTTATCATATCTCGTCCTTCTGTCAGAAAATAGGAATCCAACCTGCAAACATAATTGAGCATCTTATCTTTTGTGTAGCATCCGGCATCCATAAGCAATTCCACGTATTTCGCTACTCCTCCTGTTATCATGTACAGACACAGCAGATCTTCATTCGAATAATCAGAGCAATGGTCGGCAAATATATGTTTGAGTACAGAAATAGAGAATGGCTGCAGGGTGAATTTAGACGTAGGTCGCCCGTATAACGGCTCGTTTTTGTCTTCAAAGATATGCCTCATCATCGATATTATACTTCCGGATGCGATGAGGTTGATGTGCGCCTGACGGTGATAGCGATCCCAGATGTCCTGTATCTCGCTGAATATAGCCGGATTGATTTTGTTTAGATTTTGGAATTCGTCAAAAACAACTGTAAATTGGCGCTTTACTGCTTCGCGCATAATCATTTCAAACAAATCTCTGAAATGCGTTATAGTACCATAGATTTGTATGTCGAGTTGCTGCTCCAAAGCAGTTTGAAATTTCTGACAAAGCATTGCTTCGCTATCTTTCGACACGAATAGATAGGCGTACTGCTGTCCTTCCAATGCTCGCATTACAAGCGATGTCTTACCAACACGCCTTCTACCCATCAACACTGTGAAGGTAGCACTATGAAGCGACTGTTTCTGTGTTAATTGGAGCACTTCCAATTCCTTTTCTCTGTCGTAGAATTTCATAATGTAAATAAACGTTTATATAAATGACGATTTATATTTGTGCGCAAAAATAATACTTTATTTTCAAATAACAAGCCAAATGACTAAAAATAGTTATATTTTGTTTTCTTTTTCTGTCTCGCCGGATTTGCAATCCGGCGGAATGGGATTCCGATATTGACAGGTTTTTTTTATAGAAGTTTGTTTATATCCTGCACTCCCAGTTCACAAGTTCACGCGGCAGAGTGATTTTCTTATTACACCCTCGACAACCGGTTACATAATAATATTGTGCAAGATATTCGTCAAAATGCTGTAAAAAGGCTTCTTTTATACGTGCACAATTCTCATTTATTGAATTTGAAGTCGGATCACATACCGTCTGAACACTCTTAACCATGGTGTCAAACATAATACGGTTTGATAAAAGCCCATAGATATACAGTAACTCATCATGATAATCGCTAAGATACTTGAAGGGAATGCCTTCCGGATGTCTTAAGAACAGAAAGAAAACCGCTTTTGGTAATGGTTTAAGATAAATTTCCAAATCATTATAATCGGGTAAGAGAATACGATAATCTTTGGTTACTACCAACCTGCTCAATTTCCTTTCAGTAAAAAGGATATTTCGGAGAATAGCATCATTCACCCCATTCTGATGAAGGCGGCTAATACGCTCACGAATTTCTGTAATAAGCCGATTTGATTCATCATCAAAATGTTCATCAGCATAACTTTTTGGATCAGTATCTTTAATATCATTATACTCCAGATCATCAATGCAGATAAGAGGAGTTGAACAATACAATCGTCCTCTGCTATCTGATTTTGCTGATTGTGAAGGATGAAGATAATTATCGACCTGCTCTTCAAAAGTCTTATTTTTCAGTGGCTCTAAACACCATAATCTTGCCTTTGTATCATCGTCTTTATCAATCCGCATAAATGCAGGTTTGACTTTTACTCTATCTTCTTCGGCAACAAATCGAAGCAGGTAATCACAACCAGCAGTATTCAGAATAGTTGCTTCAAATCTGCTGATAAACGGATAGTAGTACATAAGTCTTTCTGTGGTCAGAACGCTATTGGCAAATTCCGGCATATAAATGAACTTATATCCTTCTTTCTCAAACATCTGCTTTATTTCATCCAAATGTGCCTTAATATAAGCGTCATATTCAGAGTATATAGACACACCAACATAAAACACCACTGATGAATCAACGTCCATCCCACGGTTCAAATGAATTGTAGTTTGCATAAACGAATAATTTTCAATGCAAAATTACAAAAAATAAATAAAAATCGACCAACGACAAGCCTTGTAATTCAAAAATTATTGTTTATCTACATACTTTCGTATAATTTTGCAGGCGATAAAAATATCCTTTTACTAAATTCTTCTTTATAAAATAACAATCATTATGAAAATTTTAAGTAAAATCGTGATTACAATAGTAGTCATTGTCGTGTTTTTTATAGTTGGCATTTTCCTAAATGCAGGAACAGGTGGAGAAGCAAGTTGGCTAATTATTGCATTAACAGCAGGAATGGTCGCTGCTATTCGAGCAGTATGGAAGAAAGGGAAATCGAATGAAAACTTAAATATAAACAATATAGACGTATTTGACGATAATCATAAAGAGCTTAAATCATGATATTTACGGACTACTATAATGTTTTGGGAATTGATATGTCTGCCAGTCAGGAAGAAATAAAAACTGCATATAGCACGCTTGCAAGGAAATGGCATCCTGATTTGAATCCCGACCAAGATGTTACAGCCATTATGCAACTTATAAATGAGGCATACTACATCTTAGGTGACACCTACAAACGGAAAAGATATGATATAGAATATCTCGCTTATCAACATTATCGGAATAATAGTGTACCCGAAAATGGCTATTCTTATCAAGCAAATAATAACGTCTCTACTACCAAAGACTATAACATAAAAAACGAACAAGTAAAGTCCGATATCGAAAATGCCCGAAAGAAGGCAAGAGAATATGTTGCAAATTTTATGCAGGGACTTAAAGAAAACAATAGTAAAGCCATAAGAAGTGGCGGTAGCACATTCTTAACCTATATTATAGTGGGTGTCCTAATGAGCATAATCGCAATGTTTACACATTGTTAGTCAATTTTACATACTAAATCACAACTATTATGTCCAACAAAATCCAAATCTTGTTTGCAGCACTACTATTCGTTTGTCTGCAACTTAATGCCAAAGAACCGCAGCAACAATTGAGTTACAACATGCAACGCGGTATTGAATCATTTTATAGAGAACAGTACAAAGATGCACTTGAATACTTTAACCAAGAAATCAAGGATAGCCCGAAAAATGCTTTCGCATACTGCATGATTGCTGCTATCTATGCCATATATGAACACTACGGAGATGCACTCACTGCCGCAAATACAGCAGTCAAATATAAACCCAAGAACGACGATGCGTTGGTCGGACTAATTTATGAAATACGAGCCGACATCTATGCTAACCTCACAGACACAATCGCAGCAATCAACGATCTGACACAAGCAATAAAAGTATGTCAGACCGATTATAACTATTACAAAAAAAGAGCGGATTTATATTTCTACTTACAGCAGTTCAAGTTGTCAGATGACGATTATCAGCAAATGCTCCGATCTGATGATAGCGAAGATGTACGCAATGCACTTATGGGATTAGGAAGAAACCAATTACGACAAGGATATGCTGACAAGGCATTAGAGATTTATAATCGTGTTATACAACTATATAGCGACGATGCCATTGCCTATTCATGGAGAGCAGAAACATACTTGCAGCAGAAAAAATACAACGAAGCAGCAGAGGATTTAATTAACGCGCTCAAAATCAATGGTGACAACAAAGCCTTTTACCTTATGAGGCATCTTGAAGGAGAACAGGCATTTATGCTGATGCGACTCAAACTGAAGAAAGAACAAAACAAAGAACCCAATAGCGGTCGATGGTACTACTATGAGGGTAAACTATGCGATAGTCACGACAGATATAAAGAAGCCATTGAAGCTTATCAAAAAGCCGTAAAAGCAGATGCTTCATTACATATAGAAGATGACATAGCAGATGCCTATGAAGAACTCGGAGATTACGCCCAAGCAATCCATTATTACAATCAAGCCTTGGAAAACGATAGTATTGACGAAGTAATACTAATACGCCTAAAATGTTTGGATGCTTATGGAGAACAGGGTAACCGCCAAAAAGCCATTGAAATGACTTCTGAGTTTATTGAACAATATCCTGATGTCTCATATTTCTACTATATACGCGGTTGGTGGGAAATGCATGAAAAGTTATACAACAAGGCTATTAACGATTTTACTATGGCGATTCTTCTTGACTCAACAAGTATTGAATCTTACTCCGACCGTGGCAGATGCTATCTTAAAACAGGTAGGACAGAACTCGCAAACGAAGACTTCACAAAAGTTATTGAACTGTCAAATGTAAATGACGAAAGCCGATGTGGTGCGTTAGCATATCTCGGCAAAAAAGAAGAAGCGATAGAATGTACCCAAACATTGGTAGATGAAGAAGGAGAAGTAACTGACAGTATAAGTTATTATTATAGTGCCGCTTGCATATATGCAATTCTCAACGAAACTGAATTGGCTTTGCAATGTCTTGAACGCTCTCTACAGCTTGGTTTCCATCGTTTTGCACATATAGAAGTAGATATGGATTTGGACAATATACGCCACACAAAACAATTCAAAGAAATAGTAAACAAGTATAAAACACAACATTTTGAAAACATTAAATCGCACACTGACAATATCAGACAGCCGGATTTCCTCTCTCCAGCCGGATTTGCAATCCGGCTGAATGGAACTCCGAGTTTGTAACTTGATGTCCAATAAAATTGCATAACAACAAGCGGCAATCCGCCTGCCTTGCTGCATATCGGATTACCGCTTCTTAGATAGCATTTATATGGTCCGTCAAATACACATTGCCATCAAGATAGGAATAAGATGTGTTTGCTCATTGTTTCGAAATACCAACCTAACAGAATTACACAAGATAATCAAGCAAAAAAATAACCCCCCCACGATTTTTATTTGCCAAAATCCGAAAATCCCTACGATTTATGGGGCAATACAACAGAACACACAACAATACACACCATCACCTTATTTGCATGGTGAGTACTATACCGCAAACGGGTATGGAAACATAATATTTATAGATTCTATTCCGCAAAATATTATAATAATTTGCAGAATTGATTCTACAAAAGTTATGTTTTTCAGCGCACTGATAAATATATAAACAATTTTAAATGGGGAACTTTCGCATATTAATAGAAATAAAAGTATTCCAATCTCTATTTTGTTTTGATATATCTATCGGACAGCAATAAAAAACATCTTTCTTTATTTGGCTGTTTCATAAAATTATAGTAATTTTGCAAGCAATTGGAGCGTAGAGCCTCTCCGCCCGCTGGCGGATGTTCGCACTCGCAATCAACACAATTTTATCAACCAAACGTTCTTTTTACAACAATTCTTCTCTTGTTCATTCGGGGTGCCTGAGAGTGTGCTATGCGGATAACGGACGAGTCGCAACCTCGTCTGCCACAGTAGGGTGATAAGCGCCAATTGCATATTTGCCTACCCATCGTGGAGCCGTTCAGAGGGCTGAGAACAAACCCGTTGAACCTGAGCAGGTAATGCTGCTAAGGAAAATGAAAACAAAATCTCTTTGTATCAGCCAAGATTGGCTGATACATTCATGCCAAATCCGGCTTATTCTCGCAGGCGCTTTCGCGCTGCTGCTTAGTGCGCCACTGAGTGCGCAAAATTCCGTGCAAGACAAGACACAAGTAAGTAACTCTTATAGTATCAGCACTGATAGTAGTACTGAATCTGATAGTAGTACCGGCACTAATAGTAGTATCGGTACTAATAGTAGTATCGGTACTAACAACGACACTCTTTTGCTGACAGCTGCAATGCTGCAGTTAGACGAGGTGGTAGTCAGTGCTCCCGTCATGCAGTCCACGGTCAGCAAGCAGGAGATGACTCACGAGCAGCTCAATCGTGATAACACCGGTCAGAACCTGCCGTATCTGCTGTCAGTAACACCATCGCTTGTCGCCACTTCCGACGATGGACTTGGCGTGGGTTACACTTATTTCCATATCCGCGGTACCGACCAGACGCGTATCAACATGACCATCAACGAGGTGCCGCTCAACGATGCCGAGAGTCAGGCTGTGTTCTGGGTCAACCTCACCGATATGGCAAGTGGTGTGAGCGGCTTGCAGGTACAACGCGGTGTGGGCACCAGTGCCAACGGTGGCAGTAGCTTTGGTGCGAGTGTCAACCTGCGCACATTGGATGCTGCCATTCCCGAGAGCGAGCACCCGGGACCGGTACGTGCCGAACTCGACTTCAACGGTGGTATGTACAACACTTTCCGCGAGATGCTGAAAGCCGATGTCTATCTTGGCGACAGAACAGAGAAACAAGGGGCATGGCATATAGGCGGACGCTTCTCGAAAGTCAATTCCGACGGCTATATAGAGCGCGCCAAGTCCAACTTGCTCAGTTATCAAGGCGAAGTGGGCTGGCAGAATATGAAAACCGCTGTCACGCTGACCGCTTTCGGAGGC
>JAFSTG010000068.1 GCA_017450605.1 Paludibacteraceae bacterium
ATTGTTTTTGCCGTCGAAGCTCACCGTAACTCAGAGCGACGCGGGAAAGGTTTCCCGTATATCGTTCACCCTATGGAGGCTGTGGCTATTGTAGCTACTATCACGTCCGACCAACTACTGCTTGCAGCTGCTGCTCTTCACGATACCATCGAAGATACTGATGTCAGCTACGAGCAGTTGCGGCAAGAATTTGGCGAACGTATAGCCGACCTCGTGCAACAAGAGAGCGACAAATCTACTCCCGCCGGCATTAGCGAGTCCGATACCTGGCACGACAGAAAACAAGCTGCCATCGACCGTCTTGCTGCGGCATCGCACGATGCTAAGATTGTGGCGATAGGGGATAAACTAAGTAATATGCGGGCTATCTGGCGAGATTATCAGACTCAGGGCGACAAACTATGGAATATCTTCCATGTAACCGACAAGGCCGCTCACGAATGGCATTACAGAGGATTAGCTGCATCGCTGAGCGAACTTTCCGACACATTTGCATACAAGGAATTTATTCACCTCATAAACCAGGTATTTTGTTAGTAAAGAGTTTAATGGAGATTAATATTAGTACAATCCGTAATAAATCCGTACAATCCGTGGGAAATTAGCAATCAGAATTTAGAAATTATCAATCTCTTGGACATTCTTTTCGACAATATTATCAATGCTCGCGATATGGGGGGGATGGAGGCTGCCGGAGGTAAGTGCATCAAGCCTCATCGGCTGATTCGTACGGCACATCTCCACGATGCGTCCGACGATGATTTGCAGCGGCTGCACGACGAGTATAACCTCGCACGTGTTTTCGATTTCCGCTCGCTTGGAGAAGCGCAGGTGCTACCCGATAGAGACGTTGAGGGTGCCACTCATCACTTGTTACCAACTATCGACATTAGTGCTGAACGTATTACAGAACAACCTATTCCGCAAGAAGCATTTCGCGACCTTGAGTCGCATGTGGTCAATTACTCGTTTTATCCTGAGGTCCAGAAGATGGCTGCCAACATGTATCCGTCGCTTATACGCAGTGAGTATTCGCAACTGCAATATGCTACTTTCCTGCGTATTATAGTCGAAACACCCGACGACGGAGGCATACTCTGGCATTGCTTTCAGGGCAAAGATAGAACAGGGTGGGGAGCAGCTTTTCTGCTCTCTGCCTTAGGGGTTTCGCGAGAGGAAATAATAGCCGATTTCGACTTGTCGAACGAAGCCTATCGCGAACTGGTTGAAGGTTTATATGCACAAATAGAAGCTAAAGGAGGAGGAGAAAACGAAAAGAATGTAGTGCTTGCTTTCATGGGGGTGTCAACACCTAATTTTATAAGAACTTTAGACATTATCGACCGCGAGTATGGCGGTATGAAGTCGTATCTTAGAGAACAGCTTATGCTTTCTTCAGATGATATAAAACTACTGAGAAAACGATATCTCGAATAATAATAATCCATCATAAACACATTACCACTATGCTACACATCAACGATGAAACGGCTCGATGCCTATTATGCTACGATGCACCATGCGGAGAGAAAGTCGCTCGCGCTATTCGTGCTGCACGATTTGAAAATTTTTATACAGCAGTTGAACTCTTCAGTCGGTTAACCGATGAGGAAATAGCCGAGGCTGAGAAGCATTGTATCCACTACGACCGACCTATTCGTATTGCTGAGTTGAAAGCTCAAACACTAAAGCAGAAAGAAGCAGAAAACTTGCAAACAGCGGCAACTGAATTGCCCTCGCTCGAAATCAATTTCTGCGATATGGTATGCGAGAACCCGTTTTTCCTTGCATCTTCGGCTATATGCACCAACTACGAGATGGTGGCTCGTGCTTTAGAAGCAGGGTGGGCTGGTGTGTTCTACAAGACTATCTGCAAGCAGGATATACGCGAGGTGTCGCCTCGGTTCGATGCTCTCCGTAAAGAGGGTACGCCTTTTGTCGGATTCCGCAATATGGAGCAACTAAGCGAGAACCCATACGATGTCGATTTTGATATTCTGCACCGACTGAAAGTCAACTATCCCACAAAACGAATAATTGCTTCCATCATGGGGCAGACCGAAGAGGAGTGGATAGAACTTGCTAAGATGGCAGAGCAGGCAGGCTGCGACGCTGTTGAACTCAACTTCTCTTGCCCGCAGATGCGACTCACCGGTCTGGGTAGCGATATCGGTCAGACCCCAGAACTGATACTGTTCTATACTTCGTATGTGAAGAATGCTGTCAGTATCCCCGTCATACCGAAGATGACACCTAATATCATGTCGATGACTTCGCCGGCACTTGCTTGCTTCTATGCCGGTGCTAATGGTATTAGTGCGATAAACACCATCAAGTCAATCACAATGAGTCATGAAGCCGAGGTTAGTCAGAAAAAAACTGTCAGCGGATACTCCGGTAAGGCTGTTAAACCCATTGCATTGCGTATGATTTACGAGATGACGGGCAATCCTATTCTGCATAGAGCCGGTATTGAGAAACACATGGATATAAGCGGTATAGGCGGTATCGAAACATGGCGAGATGCCCTTGAGTTCATACAACTCGGATGTCGCAATGTGCAGGTTTGCACTGCCGTTATGCAATACGGTTACCGAATAATAGATGATCTGACACTTGGCTTGCAACATTATATGCAAGAGCGCGGAATAGTGGAACTGAAGAAATTAGTGGGCGAAGAACTTAAAAATATTGTACTTCCACACGACCTTGACCGCGATACAATGGTGTTCCCAAAGGTTGACCGCGAGAAATGTATAGGCTGTGGCCGCTGTTATGTCTCTTGTATGGATGGCGGACATCAGGCTATTGCTTTCGAAACTCAAGAGTCTGAAGGACAAGAATCGCGCAAACCACGTATCATTGGTCAGAGATGCGTAGGTTGCCACCTCTGCCGACTTGTTTGCCCGACAGGAGCTATGGGAATGGCTAAACGTATGCCGAAAAGATAACTTCCTAAATGCGATATTATGAATTTTAAATATTTATTTTTTATCGCGATAGTAATGCTTGCTGCATGCACGCACAGTCCAACCAACACACCAAAAGAAATGAAACAACTTTCGTTCAATCAGCAGCAGGCTGCCTGCATGTCGGCTATCGCTTGCTTCGAAGCTAAAGGCGACCAAGAATCGCTCAGTGTAGTTATCAACGATGGCTTGGATGCCGGTCTTACCGTCAGTCAGATAAAAGAGGCATTATCGCAACTCTATGCCTACACAGGTTTCCCGCGCAGTCTGAACGCTCTCGGCACACTGAAAGCTGTAGTTGAACAACGAGGCAACGACCCGCAAAAATCCACTATAGCCGGTGACGATGCCTCACCGCTTCCTTCATCGTACGATGCTCTCAGACAAGGAACCGACGTACAGACTATGCTCACCGGTCAGCCTTTCGACTACACCTTCGCTCCTGCTACCGATTACTATCTGAAAGCACACCTGTTCGGCGATATCTTCGCTCGCGATAATCTCACTTTTGCCGACCGCGAACTCGTTACCGTAAGTGCGCTGAGCGGGTTAGAAGGTGTCGAACCGCAGCTCCTGGCGCATGTAAAGGGCGCACGTAATATGGGACTGAGCGACAGCCAACTGCAAGACATTGTGGTTGCATTGCTTCGTTATGTGGGTAAGAACGAAGCTGCTCGCGCAAGTGGAGCAGTGGCTCAGGTACTCGGTACTACCGATGAGGTAGGGAACCAAATAGCCAATGCCGTTGACCTTAAGTCGGCATGGCCCAAAGGCAAACCAAACACTGCCTATCAGCAGTATTTTACAGGGCGCAGTTACCTCTGCCCCATGCAAGGCGGTGTGGCTAACGTAACGTTCGAACCCGAATGTCGTAATAATTGGCATATCCACCATGGAGCTGTGCAAGTTCTTATCTGTGTCTATGGTCGCGGTTGGTATCAGGAGTGGGGGAAACAAGCCGTAGAACTACGTCCGGGCACGGTAATAGCTATTCCCGAGGGTGTAAAACATTGGCATGGAGCCGCCAAAGGCTCGTGGATGCAGCACTTGGCTATACATACGCAAGAGCAAGAGGGGGCTTCTAACGAGTGGCTCGAACCGGTAACCGACGAACAATATAATAAGTTGCCAAGATAAGGTGAAATTTTAACAACGAAAGGCAAAAAGTCAATATTAACTACACATAAATCATGGTTCTGTATTTTTCCGGAACAGGCAATTGTCTGGCCATTGCTCGCCGCTTGGCTGAACATTGCGGCGAACAGGTAATGTCGCTTTATGATGCAGCAACAACCGACCTTACGCAAGAAAAACTGATAGGATTGGTCTATCCGACATACTATTTCAATCCCCCAAAGCCTGTTTTGAAGTTGGTGGAGCAACTGCGTATCTCTCCTTCTGCCTATGTGTTTATCGTTATCCCATGTGGTGCACAGACCGGTAACGCAATTTGGGCTGTTGAGCGAATATTACGGCGCAAAGGTATTAAGGTGGCTTATTGCCATAAAGTGCGTGTACCTGACTGTAGTGCTATAGGGTTCGGACGTAACCCCAACGAACAGAAATGGAAATTTGAGAAGTTTGCTCAGCGTGTCGAACAGATTGAGTACGATATAGCTATGCGTAGGCATATTCACCATTTCGGTGCATGGGGCGTAGCAGGGTGGCTTTGTGCTTTGCCTTTCGTAGAACGTAAAACATTACCGCTTCTCCAGCCTGCTGTCAATCCTGAAAAATGTATAGGCTGCGGCACGTGCGTTAGTGTCTGTCCGCAGGCTAATATCAAGCTCGTAGCAGCCTGCCATGAGCCTGTCTCATCCAACGGGCAGACAGCACATGTCGCTCTAATCGGCAACGATTGTGCGCAATGCCTTAGTTGCGTCCATTTCTGTCCGCATCAGGCAGTTCAGATTGCATCAAACACCACTCTCAAGGCTTTCCAATACCACCATCCTAATGTAAAACTAAAAGATATGATAAGACGGGTGGAATAGTCTTTCACCGAACCAATGATAGCTTGATTATCAGTTTTTTAACGCTTATTTTCGTCGCTGTTTCTTTTGTTTTAAAATTCAATATAACTATTTATAACACAATTGTTTAATAGGACTTTACTCCTGTCATCTTCCTGTCATGTTCCTGTCAAGAACGAGTTTTGCTGGTGTTATAACGCAAGCATTAGCAACATTTGTTTAATAATATTATCTCTTATGCAAGTGCCACGCACAAACGAGTGGCGCTTGCATAAATCAGAAAAAATAACTACCTTTGCAAAGTCCATGTTTCTTGTTCTATGCTCCTTGTTCTATGCTCCTTGTTCTACGCTCCTTGTTCTTGCTCTCATTAATAAATTTTAATATATGAAGTCACATTTATTCTACAAGATTTTGTTTGTATGTTGTGTATTTTTCTTGTCGGGTTGCATCAAAATGCCCGAAGAACAGCACACAAGTTATGAAACTATTACGCTGACGCGTCAGAATGTTACAGCTCCGCTTACATGGAGTGCTTCAGTTCGTGGTAAAGGTGATGTGTCGATTGTCTCGCGTCGCACAGGTAGTCTTAACGCTATTAAGGTGAAAGATGGTCAGCGCGTTAAAGCCGGTACAGTACTATTCGTTCTTGATAGCCGCAATGCCGATAATAGCCTCGAACACGCTCAAGCAGACTTGCAGACAGCCATTGCTAATCGCGACAATGCCCGCCTTGAGGCAGAAAGCAATAAAGAATTGGCTGAACAAGGTATCATCAGCGACTACCTGCTACGCAAGAGTCTGAACGTTTTGCAGTCGGCTGAGGCACAAGTAGCACAAGCACATGCTGCTGTGCGAGATGCCGAACTTCAAAAAGATTTCTGCACTATAAAAAGTCCGGTTGACGGGTTGGTGGGTAATATCATTCCTCATGTAGGCGATGTGATAGCCGAAGGTATGATGCTTACCCGTGTGGCAGGAGTGAGCGAGATGGAAGCAAGTTTCTCTCTTACCGAAAGTCAGGTACATGCGCTCGTTAGCGAATTAGGTTCTTTGGATGAAATAATGAAAATAGCTCCACCGCTCACATTCCGTTTCAAAGATGGCAGCGAGTACTCAGAGAAGGGTCGGATAACAAGCTTGTCGGGTATGGTTGACCAGCAGACAGGTTCGGTAACCTGCTATGTTACTTTCCCTAACCCTAAAGGTGAACTCTTCTCGGGTATGCAAGGCTCGGTGGTGATGCCTATCGAGTGGAAAGACGTGATGCTTGTGCCACTATCATCTATTGTACGCATACAAGATAAGGTGCTCGTGTATAAAGTGGGCGCTGATAGTTTAGCAACAAGTGCTATTGTCGAGATTGAAGAACTCGGCGATGGCGAGCGTGCCGCTATTATCTCAGGTGCTAATGTAGGTGAAACCATTATTGCCAAAGGTGCCGCTAATGTACATGAAAATGATCGCGTAATCTGGTAAGCTATGAGCAAGGGAAATATATTTGTAGATCGTAAGGTGATGGCAGTGTGTATATCGCTGCTTATTGCCTTGATAGGCTTTATTTGTCTCAACACACTACCTATCGAGCAGTATCCTGATATTGCGCCTCCAACTGTTATGATTACCACCTCCTATACAGGAGCGGATGCTAATACGGTGATGAAATCAGTTGTTATGCCTATCGAAGAGGCTGTCAACGGCGTTGAGAATATGGCATATATGACTTCCGAGGCAAGTGCAACGGGTGATGTAAACATAAATGTGTTTTTCAAACAAGGCACCGACCCCAATATGGCGGCTGTCAATGTGCAGAACCGAGTCTCGGCGGCTTTAGGATTGCTGCCACAAGAAGTGACACGCGTTGGTGTAAAGGTAGAGAAGAGACAAAATAACATCTTGCAAATCACTGCTCTCGTAAGCCGAGACGGAAAGTTCGACAACGACTTTATTGCCAACTATATTGACATCAATGTCAAGCCCCGTCTGTTGCGCGTTACAGGTGTCGGTGCAATACAGTTGTTGGGTAACACTTATTCGTTGCGTATCTGGATGAAGCCTGATGTCATGGCGCGTTATAATCTTGACCCGCAGGATATTTTTGCTGCTATCGGTAATCAGAATATGGTGGCAGCCACCGGTTCGCTCGGTGAGCAGAGTGGCAACACTTATCAATACAACCTTGAATACAAAGGGCGTCTGCAGTCGATTGAGGAGTTTGAAGATATCGTTCTACGTACTTCTAATGGTAATGTCTTGCACCTACGTGATGTGGCAGATGTGGAGTTAGGTGCTTTGAACTATAGTTTCTCCTCGCGTGTGGATGGAAAGCCCGGTGTGGCATTTATCATCAATCAAGCTCCGGGAGCAAATGCTACCGAGGTTAATGCCGCTATCAATGAGATATATAACGATATTCAGAAAACTATGCCTGCCGGATTGGAGTTTACTATCTTGCAGACCTCAGATGACTTTCTTTATGCCGCTATGCATAATGTGGTAGAGACACTGATTATCGCTATCTTGCTCGTTATTCTTGTGGTGTATTTCTTCTTGCAGAACTTTAAAGCCACGCTTATTCCTTCTATTTCTATCATAGTTTCGCTGTTAGGAACTTTTGCAGTGGTTAAAGTAGCAGGATTCTCGCTCAATATATTAACACTCTTTGCATTAGTGCTTGCTATTGGTACTGTGGTAGATGATGCTATAGTGGTGGTTGAAGCAGTGATGGCGAAGATGGAGTCGGGCTATAAATCGGCTTATAAAGCCACTAAGGATGCGATGAGCGAGGTTACGGTGGCTGTTATCAGTTGTACGCTCGTCTTCATGGCGGTATTTATTCCTGTAACTTTCATGCCCGGTACTTCCGGCACTTTCTTCACTCAGTTTGGTATCACAATAGCCAGTTCGGTGGGACTGAGTTGTATCTCAGCATTAACGCTATGCCCAGCCCTTACTGCCTTACTTTTCCGTCCGAAGAACGAGCAAAAAGAGCAGCGTAAAGGACTTAACTATTGGGTTAAGACGGCTTATGAAGCAGGTTATAATGCTATCCTTGGAAAGTATAAAAACGGTGTGTCCCGTTTCTTGCAGAAACCTCGCCGCGCATGGATATGGCTTCTGTTGGCAGTTGTTG
>JAFSTG010000069.1 GCA_017450605.1 Paludibacteraceae bacterium
ACGCCATATCCTGCGTCGCAACGCTCTTTAGCAGCACGCGAAGCCACATCACGCGGCACGAGGTTACCGAAAGCCGGATAACGACGCTCGAGGTAGTAGTCGCGGTCTTCTTCGGGAATATCACGACCTTTTATCTCACCTCTCTGCAGTTTCTTAGCGTCCTCAAGTTTCTTTGGTACCCATATACGACCATCGTTACGCAGCGACTCTGACATCAGCGTCAGCTTCGACTGGAAGTCGCCATGCTTAGGAATACAAGTCGGGTGAATCTGTGCGTAGCATGGGTTAGCGAAATATGCGCCGTGGCGATACATCTGCATAGCGGCAGAGCCGTTCGAAGCCATTGCGTTGGTTGAGAGGAAGAAGGTGTTGCCATAGCCGCCCGAACCGATAACCACAGCGTGAGCGAAGAAACGCTCGATGCGACCTGTAACGAGGTTACGGGCAATGATACCGCGTGCACGTGGCTCACCATTCTCGTCTTTTATCATGACGATGTCGAGCATCTCGTGGCGGGTGTACATCTTCACCTTACCCTTGCCTATCTGACGGCTGAGTGCGCTGTAGGCACCAAGCAGCAGTTGCTGACCGGTCTGACCCTTAGCATAGAAGGTACGGCTCACCTGTGCGCCACCGAAAGAACGGTTGTCGAGCAATCCACCATATTCGCGAGCGAAAGGAACACCTTGTGCCACGCACTGGTCGATGATATTGTTGCTCACCTCTGCCAAACGATACACATTAGCCTCACGAGCACGGTAGTCGCCACCCTTGATAGTATCGTAGTAGAGACGATAAACCGAGTCGCCGTCGTTCTGGTAGTTCTTGGCTGCATTGATACCGCCTTGTGCAGCGATAGAGTGTGCACGACGGGGCGAGTCTTGAATACAGAAGTTGAGCACGTTGAAGCCCATCTCGGCAAGCGAAGCGGCAGCCGAAGCACCGGCAAGACCCGTACCTACAACGATGATGTCGAGTTTGCGCTTGTTGGCAGGGTTGACCAGTTTCTGGTGGTCTTTGTAGTTGGTCCACTTCTTCTCAAGCGGTCCTTCGGGGATTTTCGCCATCTTCGGAGTGATGATCTTTGTTTTCTCCTCAGCGGGAGTAATAGCAGCCTCAGCAGCAACTTGTGCGGCTTTGCCTACAGCCTTGGCAGCCTCAGCAGCTTTCTGTTTAACGGTAGAAACAGCGGCCTGAACCTCAGGGTCGGCTGCAATCTCAGCCATTTTTGCTTGTGCACTCTCAATAGCCTCTTTGGCCATCTCTTGCACTTTCTCAGCTGCCTCTTGCATAGCAGCCTTTATGTCTTCTTTCTTAGCCATAATTATCTGGTGTGTTAGTGAGGTTAAACGATTATGCGGCGCAGGCAGCACCGATGTACATGCCAAGGTAATAAACAATCACAGCAGCGAACATCAGCACAACGATAGTTGCTACTACGTTACCTATCACTTTGATACGCGGCAGCCAAATGTTGCTTGAAAGTCCCATAGTCTGTAGTGCTGACCAAACGCCGTGAGTGAGGTGGAACCAAAGAGCGGTGAGCCAAACAAGATACAAGCAGCAATAAACGGGATGCATCCACGATGACATGGTGAGCATTCCTTCTCTGCCCTCAAGCACTTGTGCGGGGTCGTAGATACCGGTGAACAGATATTTCACATACGCTGCACCATTCTGCGGATTGAAAGCGCCGGTCTTAAGTCCTGTCATTTCTTGGAACTGCATTTTGAACCAGAAGTTGGCAAGGTGAAGCACAAGGAAACCTACGATGATAATGCCAAGCACGAGCATGTTCTGACTTTCCCAGTCAACACCTTCCTGACGGGCAGTAACCTCGTAGCGGTCGTTACCACGGGCACGACGGTTCTGAATAGTCAGAATAAAAGCATACACAAAATGAATCAGAACGAGCAGAGCCAAGCCTGCCGTACCTATAAGTGCATACCAATTAGCGCCCAGCATCGAGCAAATCCAGTTGTAAGCATCTTCCGAGAATATAAGCGTGAGGTTCATCGACGCATGGAAGAGCAAGAATAGCACCAAGCAGGTGCCCGTAATACTCATTACGAGCTTACGTCCAATTGAGGAATTAGTTAACCACATAGTTTGTAATATTGATTTAATTATTAATTTGTCGGCATATTATTAAGCACGGCAAAATTACAATAATTTTCTTATATATGCAAGAGTGCAGCCAATAAAAGTAAACGCCGCTTTAAAAATTATACATCATAGAAATATTTTGCCAATAATAGGAAAAATTGTAACTTTGTAGCCGATTCCGGAAAGAGGCATTCAATGTTGTATGCTATTTTCAGATTACATACTTGCAAATGAATAAAATCCAACACTTCATATTAGTTGCATGTCTGCTATTAGTTTGCATCTTTCCTTCCGCTGGTCAGGGAGTGCGTTCTCCTTACGGAGTGCTATCGCTGCCATTTTCTTCTCGCCTGAATGCTCTTGGGGGTAGCAACGTGGCAATAAGCGACGGCGAAGTGAGTATGGCGATAATGAATCCAGCCCTACTCTCTGAGCGTACCGACAAAGTTGTGGAGGCTGGTTATTCGTTTGTTGGCAGCGGACTGAATTTCGGAGCGTTGATGTATTCTCATAATTTCGGCGACAAAAAACTGAAAGACGATGCCAAAGCGATAAAGACCAACTACGTAGCTGTAGCAATCAGTTTTTTAGATTATGGTAAGATGCGTTATGCCGATGAGGTTGGAAATATTTATGGAACGTTCACAGCCAAAGATTTCGGCATCAACCTAACCTATGCAAGACGATTGGGCGAGCATTTCACCATCGGCGCAACGCTTAAACCTATATATTCGGTTTACGAGGCATACACGAGTTTTGCATTAGGAGCAGACGTAGGAGGACATTTCCATGCTCTTGGCAACTCGCTACAAGTGGGTATTGTGCTGCAAAATATAGGATGGCAACTTAAAAGTTTCTATTCGGAAAACGGCGAACAGCACCGCGAAGACTTGCCGCTTAATCTTCAGTTAGGCATAAGTTACAAACTCGAACACGCACCGCTGCGGTTCAGTCTGACCGCCCATCATATTCAGCAGTGGAACATCGGATACAATGCCTTTGGTAACAAGGTATATACAGTAAAGAGCAAAAGTTCCGTAGGCGGCGATTGGACTCAGGCTCAGCAAAACGGAGCAGTATTGTGGCACGACATGCTATTCCGACATCTGATATTCGCTATCGATATTGTTCCCAAGAGCGAGCGATTCTACCTTACGGTAAGTTACAACCATCGCCGAAACCGCGAGTTGACGACAAGCGGCAGTAGTATATCGCTTGCAGGTTTGGCTTTTGGCGCGGGAATAAAAATCAAGCAGTTCCGTTTAGGATTCGGAATGTCGCAGTACACACGGCGTATGTTCACTTATCAGGTAACACTCTCCACCGATATCAACGAGTTTCTGAAATAGGATTTTTATAATCAAAATTCTCTACCTTTCCACATCAGATAATCAACAAATTATGTTTGTCGATTGTTCACTAATTAAACGAATTAAGCGAAAAACTCCGTTTTTCGCTTTTTTTAAGTTGACAAAAACCATCAATACTGTCCACTCAAAAATAAACAAAAACCAACAACACCATTTGAGTGCATTAGAAGCGATGCTTCTTATACAAATTGCTACTAAAAACTCCTCGTAAGCAAGTTTCCAGATAGTTTTTACTACCAATTTGTCAACTCTTACGAGCGAAAGCACTCAAAGACATAAACATATAAAACATTG
>JAFSTG010000070.1 GCA_017450605.1 Paludibacteraceae bacterium
ATGGCACAGATTTTTCAGATGAAACAGATTTATGACTTAAGTTTCCCATATTAGATGATTAATGAAATATGTTTGTCGATTGTTCACAAATTAAACAAATTAAACGAATTAAACGGAAAACTTCGTTTTTCTCTTTTTAAATAACTTATAAAATTAAAATAACTTATAAAATTTAATATTTAAATAACTTATAAATTTAAAATAACTTATAAATTTAAAATAACTTATAAATTTAAAATAACTTATAAAATTTAATATTATGCTTAGTACTATTTTATTGCAGGCCCAAGCTACGGGTCAAGGCGGCAATCAGTGGTCGTTTTGGGTAATGATAATTCTGATGATTGTAGTGTTCTATCTGTTTATGATACTACCTCAGCGTCGTCGTCAGAAGGAGATAGAGAAGAAGCGCAATGCCATGAAGGCGGGCGACAAGGTGATAACCGTAGGTGGAGTTCACGGCAAGATTAAGAAAGTTGACGAGAACGAGCCCACGATGCTTATTGAGGTTGCTGAGAACGTGATTATCAAGATAGATAAATCGGCTATCGGCACTTTTGCAGAAGACTTGGAGCCGAAAGACAGCAAGGATACGAAAGACAGCAAGGATAAAAAATAAAGCCGTGAATGGTCTGAAAGGATTTAACCGGACGAAATGGACGGAAGAGTCTGAAGAAATTTAACCGGACGAAATGGACGGAAGAGTCTGAAAAGATATAACCGGACGAAATGGACGGAAGAGTCTGAAGGGATTTAACAGGACGAAATGGACGGAAGAGTCTGAAGGGATTTAACCGGACGAAATGGACGGAAGGTTTAAATGTACCTGAGAATGGAAGGCTTTGCAAAAAAAATATGGGAGAGTATCAAGGAATGGATGTCTGCCTCATTGAAGTGGCGGAACGCGTTGATATTCTCTTTGTTTTTGTTGATTGCCACATTGATGTGGTATGTTCATGCACTTAATTCTGTTCGTGAAAGGACAATAGAAGTTGGTATTGTCTATACGGGTATCGGTGACAACATAGCCTTTGAGACTGAGCTTCCTACGACCTTGAAAGTTCGTTTGCGCGACACGGGTAAACGTTTGTTGTCGTACACTGATGTTTTTTCTAAGCCTATTGAGTTTGACCTTGGCGAACAGTTAGGTCGTAAAGGCACTCTATACATCTCAGCTGACCAGATACGTCCCCGGATTAACGATCAGTTGCAGGGAACGACGAAGTTGCAGGAGGTTATACCTGAGGTTATCAGTTCTCGTTATTACACCGAGCTTGCCAAGTCAGTGCCAATAGTATTTGTTGGTGAGACTCGTGCTGCTCAGCAGTACGAGTTGAAGGGTGATGTTCGTCTTCGTCCGTCGAGCATAAAGGTGTATGGCAGCAAGGACATGCTTGACAGCATCCGTGAGATACGCACTGAGCGTGTTGAGATAAGCGGGATTCGCGACACAGTGAGAAGGGAGTTGTCGCTTGAGCCGATAGCCGGAGTGAGGTATTCTCAGAGCACAGTAGAGATGCGTGTTGTAGCCTTGCAATATACTGAGCGTGTGTTTGTATGCCCGATAATATGCGATGGTTTGCGCTCAGACCAGTCGGTTCGTTTATTTCCTTCGACAGCAGAGGTTCGCACTCGGGTTGACATGCGTTATTATAGCGAGGTAGGAGCCGATGATTTGCGTGTATATTGCAAGTACACGAGCGATTCGGACTCGAAGCGTTTGGAGTTGCGTGCAGAGAGCAAGAACAGTCATTTGCAGGTAGTTCGTCTGAGTCCGAGCAATGTAGAATATATAATTGAAAAGCGATAAAACGGCGGATTTTTAAAGGAATTTCACACAGATTGCACAGATTTTTCAGATTAAGCAGATTTATATTTATTTATATTGAATTACGACACTGAGATGAGAAAGATAGAAATGGTTGACTTGAAGAGTCAGTATCAGCACATCAAGGAAGATATAGATGCCGGCATTCAGGAAGTTATAGATTCAGCCGCATTCGTAAAGGGCAAGAAGGTAGCAGAGTTTCAAGAACATTTGGCATCGTATTTAGGTGTTAAGCATGTGATTTGTGTAGGTAACGGTACAGACGCGCTTCAGATAGCTCTTATGGCCTTGGGGTTGAAGCCCGGCGACGAGGTTATCACTCCCACTTTCACTTTTATAGCCACAGCCGAGGTTGTGGCTCTTCTTGGTTTGACACCTGTTGTAGTGGATGTAGATTGGGAGACGATGAATATCTCGATAGATAGCATCCGCCGTAGTATCACACCTCGCACGAAAGCTATTGTTCCTGTTCATTTGTTTGGTCAGTGTGCTAACATGGAGGGTATAATGGAGATAGCTCGTGAGTACAATCTGAAAGTGGTAGAAGACGCATGTCAGGCGATAGGTGCCGAATATAGTTTTGCCGACGGTAGGACTGCGAAGGCGGGTTGTATTGGTGATATAGGTTGCACGTCGTTTTTCCCGAGTAAGAATCTTGGATGTTATGGTGACGGTGGTGCATTGTTCACCAACGACGATGCTCTTGCAGCGCGTATCAGTGCGATAGCGAACCACGGTATGGTGGAGCGTTATCATCACGACCTGATAGGTGTTAACTCCCGTTTAGATTCACTTCAGGCAGCGGTGTTAGATGCCAAGTTGAAGCATTTAGACGAGTACACATCAGCTCGCAGGGGTGCGGCAGCATATTATGACAAGGCCTTTGCCGGCAACGAGAATTTGCTTATTCCTGGACACGAGCCCCACTCTACTCATGTATATCATCAATACACACTGCGTGTTATAGGCTGGGACCGTGATGCTTTGAAGGATAAGTTAGCGCAACATGGTGTACCTGCAATGGTATATTACCCTGTGCCTCTTCATTTACAGAAGGCATATCATGACCCACGCTACAAGGAAGGTGATTTCCCTGTGGCAGAGCGGTTAGTGAAATGCGTACTGAGTCTGCCTATGCACACGGAACTTGATGAGGAGCAACTGGAGTATATATGTAGGACGGTGAAAGGTGAATGGTGAGAATGGTGAGAATGGTGAGAAGTTATAAGTTTAATTGAATTATGTTAAAACAAGAGCTTACACAGAAACAGATACAAAAATTATCGCCTGCGCAGATACAAGTGATAAAGATGCTGGAGTTACCGACACTCGAGTTGGAGCAACGTATCACTCAGGAGATAGAAGAGAATATAGCTCTTGAGGAGGGGCATGACGACAGCGAGGATCAGATAGAAGATAGTGGAGAGGAGTATTTGGAGGAGAGTTACGATGATAACCTCAACGATGATAACGATTTCAACATCGACGAATACATATCTGATGATGAGGTACCCGACTACGCTACGCGCACAAATAACACTTCTCCTGACGACCGTCATGACGACATACCATTCAGTGTAGGCACTACTTTTCACGAGTTTTTGCTATCGGAGTTCAATCTGCTTCAACTGACGCCAGAGCAGCAACAGATTGGTGAATTTATAATAGGTAATATAGATGAGGAAGGTTATCTTCGTCGTGATGTAGAGTCGATAGTAGATGACCTTGACTTCCATGAGAATATCCACACGAGTGATGCAGAGGTAGAGAATCTGCTACGGCGGATACAAGAGTTAGAGCCTGCCGGTGTAGGTGCTCGGGACCTGAAGGAGTGCTTGCTATTACAATTGCAGCGTATGAACAACAGTGAGGAGCAGCAGTTGGCAATAAAGGTGTTAAGCAATAGTTTCGAAGATTTCTCTCACCGTCATTTCAGCAAGATAAGTTCTCGTATGGGTATAAGCGACGAACAGATGCGCGACGTAGTGAAACTTATAACGCGTTTGAACCCGAAGCCCGGCAATGCGTGGGGTGCTAATCTTTACGAGAACAACCGTACGATTATTATTCCGGATTTCATTGTCAGTCAGGACGATGGTGAATTGACTATCAGTTTGAATAACGCCAACATACCAGAGTTGAGAATCAACAAAGAGTACAACGACATGCTTCTGTCGTACCAAGGTAACAAGGACAAAACCTCGGCAAAGGACAAGGAGGCGATACGTTATATAAAGCAGAAGATAGATTCAGCCCGTTGGTTTATAGATGCTATTCGCCAGCGTAACGAGACATTGCTCAATACGATGAGTGCGATAGTGAAGTTTCAGCACGACTTCTTTGTTGAGGGTGAAGAGAGTTATCTTCGTCCGATGATACTGAAGGACATAGCCGATATGACGGGTTATGATATATCTACAATCTCGCGTGTTAGCAACTCGAAGTATGTTCAGACAGAGTTTGGTATTTATCCACTTAAGTTTTTCTTTTCGGAGTCGATGTTAAGCGATTCGGGAGATGAGGTATCGACCCGTCAGTTGAAGAAGGTGCTTGCGTCGCTGATACAAGAGGAGGACAAGCGTCATCCGCTGAACGACGATAAGTTAGTAGAACTAATGAAGTTACAAGGTTATCAGATAGCACGCAGGACAATAGCCAAATATAGGGAACAGATGGGTATTCCCGTTGCCCGCTTGAGGAGGAATGTGTGAGAATGGTGACGCTGACGCTAATGGTGAGAATGGTGAGAATGGTGAGAATGGTGACGCTGACGCTAATGGTGGGAATGGTGAGAATGGTGTTAAAGAAACTTATAGATATTGCAGCGAATGGGTTATCGGTGTTGTTACACCCATTGTTTATCCCGACTTACGGTTTTTTGTGGTTGGGATGCGCCCATGTGTTGTCGGAGAATAAGACATTCAACTTGGTAGTGGTGTTGAGTACATTGTTTTTCACCTGTTTGATACCTCTTGGTGCGATACTTATTCTTCGCCGTCAGAAACGAATTAGCAGTTTGCGTATGATGGAGTCGAGCGAGCGTACATCGCCATATATATATTCGGCAGTATCGTTTTCGTTTTGGAACTACTTATTGATAGGCGTTATACATACTCCTATTTATATCAGTGTGTTGAGTTTATCGGCAACGATAATGATAGCAGTGATAGCACTTATCAACTTGCGTTGGAAGATAAGTGCTCACATGAGTGCTTTTGGTTGTTTTATAGGCGGTGCGCTGATAACGGCTTCGAACATAGGTATGCTTAGTAACGGGTTGATTATAGTGCTATTCGTTATAGCCTTGCTGCTGATGTATGCGCGGCTGTATTTGAGGTCGCACACGGGGCTTCAGGTGTCGGCGGGACTGCTGTTGGGACTGGTTGCTTCGGCAGCGGCGGCTTTTTTTTAGAGGGGGATAGAGATTTTAGAGTGCTTAGAGAACTTAGAGATTTTAGATGACTTAGAATGTTTAGATAGATGAGAAAGGGAATTACAATAATAGATAAGCTGATGGTGTTGGTGATGTTGTTGCTCACTGTGAAGCCTGTGATGGCGCAGATTGAACCGTCTCAGACCGTTGAGCTTAGCATACTTACATGTCAGCCCGGAGATCCGTTGTACTCGAAATACGGTCATACGGCAATTCATCTATTAGACACGACATACAATATCGACTACGTATTCAACTACGGAGTATTCGATTTCCGTTCGAAAAATTTCCTTATAAGATTTATATCGGGAGACACCGATTATATGCTTGATATAGAGCCTACAAGATTCTTTTATGAGAGTTCGCACATGGTAGGCAGATATAACATTTACGAGCAGCGTTTGAACTTGAGTTACGAGCAACGTTGTGCAATTATCCATGCATTGCTTGAGAATGCTCGTCCGGAGAATTGTTATTACCGTTATAATTTTGTATTCGACAACTGCGCTACTCAGCCATATAGGATAATACGCAAGACATTAGGTGTAGAGCTTTCGACTCCTGAGTTTGACCGTCGCAAAGACAGTTTTCGTGAAAAAATTCGTTATTATTCAGGCAAATACACATGGGGTGGTTACAGTATCAACCTCTTGTTCGGTCGGGATGCAGACCGTGTGATGGAGCCTGAGGAGCGTTTGTTTCTGCCAGAGGAGTTGATGGATTACTTATCGGAGGCGACATTGCCTGACGGGAGTCATTTGAGCGAGGGAGTATGTGGCCCGCGTCCGTTTGAGCCTGAGAACGGACATTGGTTTGGTTCGCCGCAGATGGTGGAGTTGATAATATTACTTATAGCATTGATAATAGGTGTTATAGACAGGCGAAGGGGTAAGCAGAGTTGGTGGTTTGATGTGTGTTTGCTTGTGCTATTGGGCATACTTGGTGTGGTGATAACATATCTTAGTTTCTTCTCGTCTCACCCGCTTGTAGGCCACAATTTCAATCTTATTTGGCTTAATCCGTTAATGCCTACAGCACTGATAGTTGCGATATGTACGCAGAAAGGCAGGAAGTGGTTGAGTGGTAGTAGGAAGGGAGTGCTATCAGTTGGTTTATACTATGCTATCGGCATGTTAGTGATAGCGTTAAGCGGTCAGAAAGAGACTTTTTTGGTTATTCCGACGGCTTTGTTAGTACATATAGCGCTTAGTTGGTGGCAGAAAACCGCCTATACGCCTGAGCATATTTCAAAGAATACGAGTGGTGCTCGTTTTGTTGCTGTAGCGATATTGTTATCTGTTGCTGCTTTTGTGTGTGCTCAAGATACTCGTTTAACGGTAGTGGCAGTGGTAGATGGTATGTCGGCGGATGCGATGAGGAAGATGCGTGACTACTGGGGAGCCGGCGGACTGAGGACCTTATCGGAGGAGGCGTATCAGACAGAGATTGAGTTTTTGCAGCTTGCCTACGGTGGGGCTGAGTTGACGACAACGCTGATGACAGGTTGTTATCCGGATGAGCATGGGATAGTGAGCAATAAGGTGATGCAGCGTAGCGACAGAACAGTACATAATATTTTCGAGGACAAGACTCAGGCGGGTATAGGTACGGATGATCGTTTGTCGGCAAAGAGTATAAAGACGATGACGATAAGTGATGAGTTTCGTCTTCGCAATGGCGAGGAGTCGCATATCTATGCAGTTGGTTTAGATGCAGCTAACACGATAGCGATGGGCGGACACAGTGCTGATGCATGTTGCTGGATAGATGCAAAGCAGAAGCGTTGGGTTACGACAAGTTACTATCCTGAGGGTTTGCCTGAGTCGGCCGACAAAGCAAATATCTCGCAGGAGATAGCGAAAGCAGCCGATGCAGTATGGACAGCAGAGATGGATATTAACATGTATCTTAGAGCCACTGCTCAGGAGAAGAGGCAGAAGGGTTTTTCGTATAATCTTGAGAAGGAGTTGCTAAGTTCGCCCGCTGCGAACCGTTTGGTAACAAGTTTGGCACTTGACATACAGAAAGACAAGCAGATGGGTAAGAGTAAATACTCGGATATGCTACTTTTGGGATATACAGTAGTCTCGCCGAGTGTGAAAAGCGACTATCTTGAGAGTGCAGAGCAGGAGGAGATGTATGTTTCACTGAATCAGGAGTTAGGTTATCTAAAGGATCAGCTTGAGCGTCGTATAGGCACTCAGAATTTGAAGATAGTTGTAGTGGGGAAACCTCATTGGGGGAGAAGCGAGGAGCAGTTGAAGTCGGCCAATATAGGTGTAGAGCATTTCGATGTTAATCGTGCAGCCGCCCTGCTAAACACGTATCTTATGGCAATCTATGGTCATGAGCGTTGGATTGACGGCGGTTACGGTCAGAGTATATACTTGAACCGCACGATAATAGAGCAGAAGAAAATGTCGCTTAGCGAGTTACAGAATCAGGTAGCGCAGTTTCTGATGGAGTTTGACGGAGTAAAAGAGGCCTATCCGGTATGGCAGGTTCCGTTGTTGGGTGAGTCGTCGTCGAAAGCGTTGTTGAAGCACTGGTGCAACATGCAGTTAGCCGGCGATGTGGTGTTTACTCTTGATGATAACTGCTTGCTATTCCAATCGGATGAACAGATAGATTTTCTGAGTGATAAATTTCCGTCGGCTCCGTTGTATATATGGACAGGTAACCGTTCGCCCCACCCTACCTATCATCCCTCAGCCGTGAACCTCAAAGAGTTGGTAGGGGGGAGGTGAAATGGAATTATAATCCTTTTATTTCGGATGTAACGTATTGGCAGCCTCTTGCCATGTCGGATG
>JAFSTG010000071.1 GCA_017450605.1 Paludibacteraceae bacterium
AATCTTTATATCGTGCTCGAAATTGTCGCTTGCAGCTGTCTCGAAAGCCATACGGGTATAGCCGAACGAAAATTCGCCCAACCAGCGTTTATCTTGGTGCCCGCCTTCGGGATACATTATCAGTCGGTTGCCATCAAGCAGTTTGCCTCCCGATATGCGTATGGTCTCAGCATTTTTCTCAAGCGAATCGAAACCATCGTAGTTCAGACGGAATGCAGGCAACATGCCAAGCCACAAGAAGAATTTGGTTATCAGCGGGTGCCAAGAGAAAACATTGCCGCGAGCTATTACGTATGGATGCGAACAATTCTCCAAACCAAGCAGTAGGTTAAGCGGATCGTTAGCACAATTCTGATGATTGCTAACTATCATACATGGCTCACCTAATGCAGGTATGTTCTCTCGATTGAGGTAATAGACATGACGATACATTATTTTTTCCGACATAAAACGCACATAGTGTTTGTACGCTCTATATCCCCAGCCGCCAATATATCTTTTTTTATTCGAAACTGTAGTATTTGCCATTATATCAGTTTTGTTTATCTTTATTAAACCCACACATGTTCAATTATCAACATAATAAGGTATAAACTCGTGCGCCAAAAGCATGCAAAAATAGCAAAAAATACAATATACACTTGCACATGCAGACAAATAAGAAATCATTTATTACTTTTTGAACATTTTATACACTTTTTTCACCTCTAAAATGTAACATTCATTTGTCAATTAACCAAACAAAAAAGATCGGGCAGTGTGCCATTAAAATTGCACACTGCCCGAAACACAACTTGCCCTTTATTATGTTTTACCCCGACAGGTTATCAGACAGATTTGGGATTAGCGCACTATCACTTTAGCTGCAGACCGGCTGTTGCTAACTATATACATTCCTGTCGGCAAGTTGCCGTTAGAGGAAGTAACATCGATACCTGCGAGTGTATATATGTGCACAGGTTCAGCGCTCTCAATCCGTCCGCCTACTACCGTTATGCCAATCTGCTCGCAAGATATCTCATCGATGGCATCTGTTACGTCGTCGCCTTGCTCACTAAAGAACATCTCCTCAAAAGTGTCGTCGGTGTTATCGGATATATGAGTAGTTTTAACACCTATAATAGGCAACTGCTTATACACCTTGCGGTGCTTATTATTTTGGTCGATCCACTTCATATCAATAAGATAGGTATATACTCCGCGTTTGTCTTTGCTGATTGGTGTCAGTTCCAGAGAACAATACTTGAGATAAAGTGAAGTTACATTCCCTGCATCGCTCACAAACGTGTAAGTAGAACCTTTCACCGAGGAGTTAGTGCAATACACCTGCCAAGGCTTACCATTGTCGATAGTACTCAGATACGAACCTGCAATAGCTTTGTCCGACTCGTTGGTAAGCATAAGATAAATCTCAGGATACGTCTGTTCTTTATCCTCTGCCACAAGCCGGAAATCCCAGTCGTACACACCCGTTGTGTTATGGTAGGTGCGGTCGTCGTAATACTCAGCCTGAGCGTAGGTGAAGTTATCTGACATATCCTCATACTCAACCTCCTGTGTATAGCGGGAATTAGCGCCCTTGACATACAAAGTTGGATATAGCATGTTGGTAGGATACTGATAGAACTTAAAGCCGTGAGGATCGTTAGGAGTGATATTGAAACGGAAAATACCTGAACCGGACTTAGTGGCTATCTGTATGCCCTGTGTCTCGTCGAAAGTTATCTCGGCATCCACCTGACCTGAGCTGAACGATATACCGTTATTCCCTTTTACTCCGCCAAGATAGTAACCTCCCTTCGAATCGCGGTCGCCGTCACCTTTACATAATACGCTGAACAACTTATAATAAGAATGCCATTGGTTGTGAACTATAGCAACCTCATTGTCGGCATAATCGCCGGAAATAACATTGCTCGAATAATTCTCGAGGCAAACATAGTTTTTGCCGGTAGCCTCTTGTCCGTTCCAGATATAAGTATTTCCGGCATACTCTACTGCAATAAGGAAGGTGTCGCGAATATCGGCACCATCAACGGGAAACGACGAGATACGGTAATAATTGGTGGAACAAAGATAAAATGTACTCGCAACAAGCGAAATAAATAATAGAAATCTTTTCATGATATAGGTGTTATTTGATAAATTAAGAAATGAGCAATGATATCGCAGAAAAAGGCAAATATCATCCCATGTTTCACAATCGGCTGCAAAAGTAGTGCTTTATTTGCACACTCGCAAATCTAATCTTACAAAAAAGCAGTCTCGAAGTTCGAGACTGCTTTTTTACAATGTACCAAATGTACACCCGATTATTTGCCGATAGCGCCACTTGGACATACATCAGCACATGTGCCACACTCGGTGCACAAATCAGGATCAATCGAGTACTTATCGCCTTCGGAAATAGCTCCCATCGGGCACTCGTCGATACAGGTGCCACATGCGATACAATCATCAGAAATAACTAATGCCATAATATAAAAAATTTAGTTAAAATAATACATATTTACTCCTAAACGTCTCATGGTCTTAGAATTGCTCTAATCGCACAAAAAACTTCAACCCGCTGTTTCCTCATTTTCGGCTGCAAAGGTAATGAAGTTTTTCTGAATAAACAATAAAAAAAGAAAAAAACATCCCTATTTCTTGGTATTTTTACAATGAAAGGGAGCAAGGAAAAAGGAACAAGGAGCAAGGAAAAAGGAACAAGGACGAGGTGTGGGTTAGTCTTGCAAGTAAAGGTCAGTGAACTTTGTCGGGGTTGCGCTTAACGAAGTCGGCCCATCCTTTATAGTTCTTGCCATCAGAAAGAGGCGAGCCGAGTTGCAGATAATGGCAATAAGCTATACCAAGAGCGTCGGTGGCATCTAATTTTTTGGGTAACTGTTCGGCATCGAGGTGCAATATCTTCTGTAACATTCCTGCCACCTGTTGCTTCGAAGCATGGCCATTACCGGTGATTGCCATTTTCACTTTCATTGGCGAGTATTCGGCAACGGGAACATCGAGTGCCAAAGCTGCGGCAATAGCCACTCCCTGACCATGTGCCAACTTGAGCATAGTCTGAACATTCTTGTCAACGAACTGAGTCTCTATGGCAAGTATGGTAGGGGAATATTGTTTGAGCAACTGGGTGGTGAAGAAAAATATCTTTTGCAACTTCTCGTAATGAACTTCCACCTTATGCAAATCGAGTACTCCGAAATCGACCAATTCAGTCTTCGAACCTTCCACTTTCAGTATCGCCCACCCCATGAACGTTGTTCCGGGGTCGATACCGAGAATAGTATGACGTTTTACAAGTTTGTCGATCATTTTCTAAACGAAAGATACAGAACCACTACCACCCATACCAGAGCCATAACCACCCAATTAGCAGAGCCTGTGAGCATAAACCACGATGCCACACCCAAAAACAACGAGGCGATGAAATACAAACGATGACGACGGGCTACAGCCAGTTCGTCGCTCCTATTCTGAATGGCAAACACGAACGATTGCACTATTGCTATCAGGCTACCTGCGGTAAATATGTAGGCTGCAAAAGGCAAGCCAAACACAAACATCACCGCCCCCACAAGCAGCAATACGCCGTATGATATAGTGAGATATTTATGCATTCCAAATTCCAAATTTCAAATTTCAGATTTCAGATTCCATTTTCACCTTCCACCCTTCATTTTTCCTCTTCCACCACATACACCTGTTCGCCGTCTTCATGCATCAGATAGCGTTCGCGGGCATAACGTTCTAATTCTTCTTTGCCAGACTGCAAGGTCTCTATCGAGCGGCGAGTATCGTCGAGACGCTTCTCATATAGTTCGATTTCTTCTTCCAACTGACTAATCTGCCGCTCGCGGCGGAAACGGTTTATCAGACTCTGGTCGCCGCAAAAAGTAAGGACAATAGCAAATATCAAGCATATAAGCACATACTTATTGAGCATGTACTTGCGAGTGAATAACCATATTTTTTGCCAATCAACTCTCAAAATTCAGTATCTTCTAAAATTTGTGCAAAATTACAAAAATATATTGAAATACTAAGCCTCAAGGAAAATAAAATTTGTCAATCTAAAGAAAAAGCACTACCTTTGCTGAAAATATGCACTTAAGTAGCCATGAAACACTTTTACGCAGTAATTACTCTTTGTGTGTTTACAGTTTTCGGCATGAAAGCTCAGACACAAATCACCATATCCGACCCCGACACTTGGACCACATCGCAACTTAGCAAGTACGTAGGTCAGACCGTTACTTTTCTCACCCCGCTGTATGTTACCAACAACTACAATTACACGTCAGGGCGTTTATCGGTATCGCCACACCGCATTTATTCTCCTACCAACCAAGCCGTTCCTCTCACTAATGCATACTCTGATATCGTTCGTTTGAACAACAATAGTGAGATGACGCTCTCCGGCATTTCCGATTACCACCGTATGGGCGAACGTATCATAGGGCTTACCTGCAAGGTCAACTCTACCACCTCGCTCACAGCGGTGGGCACAGTTAAGTTTGCAGGCAACACTCGCGACGACATGCGAGCCACTACGCCCGACATGCTGGTTGACTCCAAAGGCACTCACACTCTGCTTGTTTGCGCCTTCAACCTCGAATATTACCTGGTTGAGAACCTCGGCACCGGATATGGTCCGGACGATGAATATGAGTCGGCTCGGCAGCATAAGAAGATAATGGATGCCCTCAGCCGAATAAAAGCCGACATATTCGGTTTTGTGGAGATTGAACGGGGACAGGCTGCACTCCGCAAAATTGCCCAATCGCTCAGCGCCACCACCGGTAAGACCTACGATTTCATCAACGATGGCGGCAGCAGTTACAGCAGTTACACAAAATCAGGCTATGTTTATTGCAGTTCGACAGTAGAGCCGGTGGGCAATATGCGTGCTAACGATGCACAGGTGAGCAACCGCAAGATGATGCAGGCATTTCGAGAGAAGTCGTCAGGCGAAATTTTCATATTCTCTATCAATCACTTCAAAGCAAAGTCGGGAACAGCTACAGGTCTGAATGCCGACCAAGGCGACGGTCAGGGAACATTTAACTATACCCGAACACTCGAAGCACAGTCGGTTTTGGCACAATATCAAACCAACACCACCTACTACGGCGACGATGATATACTGATTATGGGCGACCTTAATGCATACGCCAAAGAAGACCCTATACGAACTCTCACCGAAAACGGGATGACCGACCTGCACCGCTATTTCCATGCCGACTCGGCATATAGTTACGTCTATCATAATCAGGCAGGTTACCTCGACCATGCACTTGCCAACTCCACACTTCTGCCGCAGATAACGGGCATGAGTGCATACCATATCAATTCCGACGAGCACGACCGTTTCACCTACGACAAATCAACCGACGAGACTATGTTTCGTTCGTCTGACCACGACCCTGTGCTCGTAGGTTTGAGGCTTAATGCTTCGTACGTCGAACCGGACAATCACATCAACAACTTCGAAGTGATAACTGAGGGTACCACTCCGCGTATCTTGCATGCCATGGGTGGCTATTATCTCATTCACAACATTAACGGTCTCTGTCAGCTGCAAGGCACAATCAGCAACGACGATTTCCACATTTCAACACCGCTGCCTGCAGGATTGTATATCGTTACCGTTTATCATAACGGAGAAACCAAAACATTCAAACTCATAGTAAGATGACACAACAGCTGAATCTATTCGATAATATCGACGAGACAGATAACACCTTGCAGCCTGCCGGCAACGAACGCGAGCAGATTCTCAGTCTGAGACGCGAACTTGCCGAACAGAACTACAAATACTACGTGCTTAGCGCCCCCACAATGAGCGACCAAGAGTTCGACCAAAAGATGCATCTGCTCGAGCAGTTAGAGCAGAAGCACCCCGAACTGTTCGACCCCGCTTCTCCCACTCAGCGTGTTGGTTCCGACTTACAAAAGAAAAGCGGATTTCAGCAGATGGAGCATCGCCACCCGATGCTTTCGCTCGCCAACACCTACTCAGAGCAAGATATCAGCCAATGGTACAACCGTGTGGCGAAAGAACTCCGACAAGCAGGCGTTGAACAAGCGCCCGAAGTGGTATGCGAAATAAAATACGATGGTCTAAGCATATCGCTATGGTACGAAAACGGCGTATTACAGCATGCACTAACACGCGGCGACGGTACGCGCGGCGACGACGTGATAGATAACATACGTACTATTAAATCTATCCCTTGGCAAGTTGATTATCACCGCAATCCTGCCCTAAGCAACTTCGAGATACGTGGTGAGGTGCTGTTGCCATGGCAGTCGTTCGAACGACTTAACAAAGAACGCGAGGAGCAAGAAGAACCATTGTTCGCTAACCCGCGCAATGCTGCAAGCGGTACACTAAAACTATTAGACCCCAAAGTGGTGGCACAACGCGGCTTAGAAGCATATCTCTACTATTTCATTACCGACACCGCTGTCGCCGACACTCACTACGACAGTCTGTTGCTTGCACGCGATTTAGGATTTAACATATCGCCTGCCATGAGAGTGTGCCACTCTATCAACGAAATAATGGAGTTTATCAGTTATTGGGACACCGAGCGCCGCACACTGCCCGTAGCCACCGACGGCATAGTGCTTAAAGTCAATAATCTGCAACAGCAGCAACTGCTTGGTTATACAGCCAAGACACCCCGATGGGCAATAGCATATAAATTTCAGGCTGAGCGGCAGCAGACACGGCTCACACATATCAGTTATCAGGTGGGGCGCACAGGCATCATCACTCCGGTGGCAAACCTCGAGCCTGTGCAACTAAGCGGAACAATAGTAAAACGGGCAACTCTGCATAACGAAGATTTCGTACGTCAACTCGGCATTCAAGACGGCGACATAGTATGGGTGGAAAAAGGTGGAGAGATAATACCCAAAATAACGGGAAAGGTAAACGAACACTCATCAGAACAATCGTTGCCTTACAAGTTTATTACCACATGCCCCGAATGTGGTACGCCGCTTGTGCGCGACCCCGAACAAGCGGCATGGCGCTGCCCAAACGAAGACCAATGTCCGCCGCAACAAAAAGGAAAAATACAACACTTTGTTGAGCGCAAGGCAATGAATATCGACGGATTAGGTGACGAGACTATCGACTTGTTCTTCAGCCGTCATCTAATTACTAATATAGCCGACATCTACGATCTGCGTGCCGACGACATACTTGCGCTCGAAGGATTCCAACAGCGGTCGGCACAAATAATAATAGATGGCATAGAGCAATCGAAGCAAGTGCCGTGGAGCAGGGTTCTCTTTGCCTTAGGCATACGTTATGTGGGAGAAACTACAGCCAAGAAACTTGCCAAACAGTTCCCCTCTATCGACTCTCTTGCCTCTGCCGACGAAGAACAACTCAGAGCAGTTGACGATGTGGGCGGACAAATAGCATTAAGCATAATGCGTTATTTTGCTAATCCTGCCAACAAAACTATTATCGAGCGATTGAAAGCAGCAGGCGTACAACTTAAGGCGGACGACGACATACAACCCGTTTCCGACAAACTGCGGGGCAAAAACATCGTTATCTCCGGTACTTTCGCTCTGCATAGCCGCGATGAATACAAACAGATGATCGAGCAAAACGGAGGACATAATGCCTCGTCGGTTTCGAAAAACACAAGTTTCATACTTGCCGGCGACAACATGGGACCCCAGAAATTAGAGAAAGCACGCCAACTCGGAATCGAGATAATCGACGAACAACAATTCCTGCAACTCATATCGTAAACAATCACTTACAACACATAATTATACCATGAACCTACGTAAACTTATTTTCAAATACATCGTTAAGCATCGCGAACAACGTTCGGCTACATTTAAAAATTTCGATTCAGTTAAGAACATACTAATAATATTCGAAAGCGACCTGACAGAGCGCCATCTGCAAATCAATCAACTGATTAAAGAGTTAAACAGCAAGGGGAAGTTTGTGTCGGCATGGGGATATATTGAGCGCAAGCACCCCATTACCATGATAATGCGCGATTTCCGCGTGCTTGGCCGAGCAAACCTTGACATACTAAACCGCCCCAATAAGAAGATGCGTGAGGATTTGCAAAAGATGCATTTCGATATGCTCATCGACCTGACTACAAACCCCGATATTCTGCCGCTCAGATACCTCACCTTCTATGCCAATGCCGACTTTAAAGCGGGCAAAGGGAACTACGAAGAACCATATATTCACGATTTTATGATTGATATGCCCGAAGAGACGGCTAACGACTCTTCGCGACTTTTCGACCAGATAATTCGCTATACATCAATTATCAAATCTCCTACCGACAATACCAAGGAATAGCGCAAAACGGTTCTTCTGCAGAATAGAAATCGTATTCGGTTATAGCCCCCAAAAAAAGTAAGAAAGGCGACAATTGAAGTTGTCGCCTTTCTCTATCTATGGTTTGACTTATTAGTATCAATATACTGCCACGCGCATTACAGCATTGCCGATGCCAACAAGATAAACACCTGCCTGAGGCACAACAACGCTCAGGTTCTGTGTATTTTGTTCTGCTGCCACACACTTGCCGTCGGCTGCAAATACTACTACGTCATGTTTCTGATTTAGCATAACCGTGATCTCCCTGCCTATAACACTTACTTCACCATCGAACTTATTATTCCTGAGAGCAGTATCGTCAACCTCGAACTGAGCGGTTAGTGTTAGGTCGGCTGTAAGCACAATAGTACGCTTAGCCTCGGTGTTACCATCCGACCAACTAACGAAACGGAAGTGTTCGAAAGCCACTGCCTCTATATCTACTTCGGTGTTTACAGGATAGGTGCCTGCACCGCTGACCTGCCCCATTTGCTCGTCGCTCGACAGAAGAGTAAGGGTGTAGGTTATCTGCTCGAAGCGGGCTGTGAGTTCCAAATCACCTTCGATGGTTATAGTGCGCACAGCATCGGTAACCTCGTCTGACCAACCAACAAACGTGTAGCCTTCGGCTGCCTGAGCCGATATCTCTACTTGCTCACCATACTTATAAGTGCCTGCACCCATTACCGTGCCTTCTCCTTCGACAGAAAGAGTGAGAGTGTAGTCGTTAGATGCAAAAGTGGCAGTGAGAGTGATATTATCTTCAACTTTAATAGTGCGTTCTGCCGTCTCTACACCATCTGACCACGCTACGAAATGGTAACCCGTAGCAGGAGTGGCAACAAGAGTAGCCTCTGACATATACTCATATTCGCCCGAACCGGAAACACTACCCATAGTCTCGTCAGCCGAAAGAGCTGTAACAGTATAAGTATTAGCAGTAAACGTTGCCACATAGGTAGCACCGCCAAGCGGCACGGTTACAGTACGCGTTGCATCGTTGTTGCCATCGTTCCACTCAACAAAATGGTAGCCTGTAGCCGCAATAGCGCGTATCTCTACAGGGCTGTTAAAGTCGTACTCGCCCGTGCCTTCCACTGTTCCTCTGCCGGCACTTGCAGGATCAACATCCACTGTTATAGCGTATTTATTCGGAGCAAAGATTGCGGTATATGTTCCGCCTCCAACCGCTACTACTATAGTACGCTCTGTTTCTGCCGACCCGTCGCTCCATTCTACAAAATGATAGCCTTCGGCTGCCTGAGCGGTGAGCTTAACCTCATCTAAGTACGAGTAGGTTCCGCCACCCTGTACCGAACCCATTGCCGGATCTTGAGCCACAGCGGTGATATCGTATTGCATATAGTCGAAATAAGCGGTGTATGTTACGTCGCCATCGACAGTTACTGTGCGCTTAGCATCCTTGCTGCCGTCAGCCCACTGAGTGAACACATAGCCATCGTTGGCAACAGCCTCTATCTCTACCTGTTGTCCATTCTCGTAATCGCCGGTACCCTTAGTCGTTCCTTTTGCTAAGTCGGATGAAACAACCTCTACATGGAAAGTCTCAGCAGCAAAGATAGCGTTATAGGTAGCGCCGCCAAGAGGTACGGTTATTGTACGCTCGGCACTGATAGAGCCATCTTCCCACATAACAAAGCGATAACCTTCTTTAGGTTGGGCTTTAATGACGGTTTTCGACATATAGTCGAATACACCATCGCCCGAGGTTGTGCCCCAACTGCTATTGTTAGACGATGTTTTCACCTCATATTGATCGGGGGTGAACACCGCCACGAAGG
>JAFSTG010000072.1 GCA_017450605.1 Paludibacteraceae bacterium
CGTAGGGTTGGCTAAATCAAGTTGTAATAACATAATAATATTTACGATTTGACGATTTACAATTTACGATTTGGGGTTGAGCATCTTCTCAATGCTGCGTATTTTCTTCTTGAACCGGTTGCGTTTCAGACATGGGGTAGTAAGGGCGGTGCCGATGCAGTACTTGCTTATCTTGAAGGGGTGCATCCTCAGGCTGAGCATGATTCCGGTCATAAGGCTAGGCACATTGCCATCACGTTTGAGTTCGACTATGACGAGGTTCGGATAAGTTTTAACTTCTCCTGACACCACATTATCCCACACCAAGTCCATATCGATGGTCAGTCGCTCGGTTTTCTGTTTGTTGACCAGCGTGATGCGATGGAATTTGGTCCACAGATGCGGGGTGATTGAATTCCACGTGTAGCGGCTTTTGGTGTCGATGAACTGCCCTACGGTCACCTTTTCGTCCTCTTTCTTTTTGTGTTTGAGAACGCTCGGTGTATCAGCGGATATGTCGAAGCCCGGCACAATGATGCGTTTTTTGTTTGTTCGTCCTTTGTTGTTCTTGCGTTTGATTTCCAGAAAAGTCAGATTGCTGTCCACATACTGACGCACACGTATTTTCTGGCGTACAAGCTGTCGGTCGTGGTGGCGGATATACATATCCAGCGAATCGGTGTCGTAGTACATAGTGTCGTAGGTTGCTATCCGCTTGCCGTCAATCTCCTGCGCATAGTAATCCGACTGTGCTGCTTCAAGAATTGCCGGCAGCACGTCCAACGGCACCGCATACTTAGTGTCAATGCGGTTCATCAGTTTGACGGACTCCATCTCGCTGAGCGAAATAGGTTCGAACTCACCGATCAGAGAAGATATATTCAAAGACTTTGACACTAAACAACTTGCCATTAGGTAGGTAATTATATTGCTTGGCTTTTGTGCCGTCGGCATTCCATTCGTACTTACGGATACGCATAGGTTTGTTGCGGTCGTTGTATTCCACTTCTTCCACCACTTTGCCCGTTACATCGTCATAGGTGCTCGTCACACGGCTGCGCTGGCCGTAGGTAGCGTACTCAATCTCTTCGATGCAGCGTCCTTGGCTGTCATAGACCTTGACATGGTCCAGCCACCGTGTCTTGGTTTTCGAATCCGTGTTCCACTCTTTGACCGTCAGGTTCTTGCGTCTTTCACGCCGTGCGAGTTGTTCCGGCGTCAGCAGACTCTGCGCCGCTGCAGTTTCTACCATCAGCAGGCAGATTAATATATAAACAGTTCGTTTCATAAATATCATTTTTTACCATCCGCCGGGACCTCCGCCGCTGTTGCCACCGCTATAAGAGGAAAGCGAGACAGGCGAGCCGCCGGAAACGGTTGCCGGATAATAGCCTACACCGTCAAAAATACTCGTACCGCTTGCCGTCACGTCGGAAACTAAGGTCGGTGTGGAAGCGCCTGACACCACCATCGTTGAACCACCGCTGGACGGAGTTTTGAAAGCAAAGACAGTGTTCCCAACGGTAAGAGCGTACCATGTGTTCGCGCTCCACGAGGAACTGCTGCCACCTTGACCACCGGGACCCGCAGCCGGGGCGTGCCATCCGCCGCTGCTTGAAGAAGACGAACTGGTAGAATAGCAGCTTTGGTTCAGACTTGCGCCGCTCTCCAAACCGCCGATAGCGACAATCGTACCACCGTTGATATACAAGGTACGGTTCTCCAGAGCGTCAATCGCCACTTCCGGAGAAGAAGCACCGATAGCATAAATCAGACCGCCGTTGATATAACAATCTGCGTTGGCATCAATACCGTCATTATTGGTTGCACGTGAATAGACCATGCCGCCGCTGATAGTGAGTACGTCTCCTGAATTGATGCCGTCGTCATACGCATTGATAGCAATCTCACCACCTGTGATGTCGAGCGTGCTCTTACTCTCCATACCTTCGCCGCCGGCACCGCCGGTGGTAATACTTATCTTTCCGCCGCTGATGGTAATGGCGCCATCAATCTTGATACCTTTCGGCGAAGACTTGTAGTTGGTGGTGTAGTAGTCCAATGTCTGCGAATTGCTCACTACCGAAATCGTACCGCTGCTCGAAGCCACCACCGCCTGACCGCTGGTTGTAATCGTTATAGACGCACTATCGCTGACAACGAACGTACCGTCACCGCTGATACCCTTGCCGCCGGCACCCGTACTAGTGAGAACAAGTGTACCGCCACTGATAGCTATATTGCCGTCGGCACTCAAACCTGCGCACGCCTTGGTCTTCAGTTCGTCCGTATCCCATGCGCCGCCGCCGGAAGTGGTAGCCGTGATAGCACCGTCAGTGATATACAGGTCGCCGTCACACTTGATACCCTTGGCAGCAGCTGCAGTGATAGCCACGTTGACAGTGCCGCCGGATATGTAGATATTACCCGTATCCTCGTCCTCGTGGTCGGTCTTGATACCCGTCGAAGTGGTACCGCCGAGGTCGCATTGGATACCGTCATCGCCGATGCCGCTCAGCGTCACCGTGCCGCTCTTGATTTCCATATACTCCTCACAGTTGATACCATCGCCCACGGTTGAGGTGATATTCAGTGTCAGGTTCTTGATGGATATATACGACGCACTCTTGATACCGTGCTTAGTGTTGCCGACCACGTTCAGCGTACCGTTACCTTGCAACTGAATCTGTCCCTTGCTGTAGATACATGCCTTCTGCGAACCCGAAGCGCCGTCGGTAATCGTGTTCGTCGTGCTTTTCTTCGCACTTATCTGGATACGCTTGGAGTTGGTGATATAAACCGCCGCACCGTTGGGGTTAGTCAGCGTCACGCCTGCCAGCGATACAGTACATTTGTAGGAACCGCCGAGTGTCAGCGAACCGTTAGAGGTGCTGCCGCTCAACTGATACGTAATTTCGTTGCCGCTCACCGCGTCGGTGTTGCTCTGCGCAATCGTCACATGCGCACCGCTCAGCGTCGGTGTCACGTACTGCGCGACGTTACCTGCCACTGTTACCGATGCCGACGAAGTGCCATAGACGATGCTGACGAGGTTGTCCGTCACAGTTGTCTCATCGACGTACATGTTGTCTATATCGCTCAGTGTAAACGCCTTACCCATGACGGTCAGCGTTGTACCGTCATTATAGGTCATCTGTCCCGCCTGCGCCGCAGGGAACTGATAGGTCACATTCCCTACCTGCACATTGAGCGTCTGCGCTGTAATCAGTCCGCTAACCGTCAGACTAATCACTAATCCGAATATCTTTTTCATACTCTTATTGTATTTCATTGCCTATTGTTGTATATAGTTTGTCGCCATGAAGAATCAGCACACGTCCTTCACGCAGCATCTTTGCAGATTGCACTGCTTCACTTTGTACTTCTTCTGTTCCTGTTGTTCCGGACACATTCAGCGACGCCTCACTTGCTACGGATGTTGTGCCTTCCGCTTTCACGCTCTCACCGCTGGCACTGCTCATGTCGATGTTTATTGTGCCTCCGGTCATAGTGAAATTACCTGTATTCTCCGCCGAGGTGTCATTCGCCTCCAAATCGACCTGAATACCGTCGTCACCGAAGCCGCTTAAGTTGATTACGCCGCTCTCAATTGCAAAATACTGGTTGCAGTTGATGGCATCTTTGACTGCTGAACAGACATTAATCGTACAGTTCTTCACCTCGATATACTCTCCCGCCTTAATAGCATGTGCATAATTACCATACACATTGAGTGTGCCTTTACCCTTAAACTGGATATGCCCTTTGCAGTATAATGCACCTTTCCATGCGTCCACTGCAGTTGAGGTGCCATCAGTAAGAGTACTCTCAGTGCCGCTCTTGGCGCTTATCTCAATGCGCTTGCCGCATAATAAATTGATAGCCGGTCCCGTGGGGTTGGTTATATTGACGCCGTATAACTCCATTGTGGCTTTATAGGTGCCGTTGAACGTAAACGACCCATCCGTAGTGGTTCCATAGAGTCCATAAGAGATCTCATTGAAGGTAGCTGAAGCGGTGGAAGTGATTGTTACATGACCTCCGCTCACAGATGCTGTGATATAATCCTTTATATCCGAACTCACCACTATTGATGCCGAACTGCCGCTGTAAGTCACCGTCACGTAGCACGTAGTGTCAGATGTATAACTCACCTGAGCCTGAAGTGACAAGGGGACGATGTACAATGTACAAAGGAGTGCGGATAATAATGTCAAGCGTTTCATTGTACTACAATCGTTTGCGTGTTAGCACCTTGTTTAATTACGTATGCGCCCGCGTTAAGGTTTTGTGCCGCCTCTACCAGCGAAGTGAAAGTGCCTAAGGACACACCGGACACGCTGAACACCTGTACCGGTTGGTCACCGTCCAGCACGTTTTCTATGGCGCTAATAGCATCGGCAGATGTAGAGAACTGCATTGCTGCAAGGTCTGTCAGCACGAGGTTCACCGTCCCGTCGTCGTTGTTCACTTGCAAGTTGCTCCCGCTCACGACAAGCGTGAGGTTGCTCACCCCGAACGAGGTGATTGTACCGCCGGTGTTTGTAAACACGAGGTACGGATAATCAGCAGCCTGCGCCATCAGGGCAAAGCACACTGCCAATAGTAAAACAATCTTTCTCATAACTGATTTCCTTTATATACAAAATGACGTCGCAAAATTACTGCTTATTTTTGATACGGATGTTAAGAAATAGTAGGTTTAGATTAACAAAATGACGGAAATATTTGTTTTTATCTACAAAAATATATATCTTTGCGCCAAATTTATTAACAAAAAGCATGCTATGGAAGAAAAAATGCACCCTATATGGAACCATGAATACATACAGCGTCAAGGCGTGATTGTTACCGAAGTGGACAATCTGCCGACGGAAGAAATGCCTTTTCAATCGGACGCTTTGGTTATCGGTCTCTGCCTTTCCGGTTCAGCGGATTTCACCTATAACATGGTGCAGACTACTTTTGTGTCGCAGGAATTGGGGGTGACACTGCCTAATGCCCTGTTCACCCACAGTACCGTCTCGCCCGACTACCGTAGCCTGCTTGTTATCATCTCCAAGGAGTTCTTCGACGAGTTCGTCCACCGCTCGTCGTTCATGGACTACAAGAAATACTACTACAGTCCTGCATGTCACTTATCGGATGTCCAGTTTGAAAATATAAAGGCCATCCTGCGTGTGCTACATATAGTTAGCGCCTCGGATCATCCCAAACGCAGGGAAGGTATAGAGAACATCCTCGACCTCCTATTCTATACCATCACACGTTATCGCGGGGAAGAGGGCGTCAAGTCCGACACCGAGACGCGTAATGAACAGCTGTTCAGCCGATTCTACGACCTGCTGACAGACAACTATGCGGCTCACCACGACATAGGCTGGTATGCCGACCAACTATGCCTGTCGCCTAAGTATTTCTCTGCCGTCATCCGTCAGACTACGGACAAGAGTGCCGCCGAATGGATTGACATTGTGCTTGTTATGCGTGCTAAGAACCTTCTACGTTCGCGTCGTGACCTCGCCGTACAGCAGGTCGCTTTTGCGCTCGGATTCTCAGAGAACGCATCCTTCTGCCGCTTCTTTAAAGACCAAACGGGGTTCCGTCCCAGCGAATATAGGAATAGATAGCCCAACAATGGTGGTTTAGGGTGGTTTAGCGTGGTAATAACTCAAAACCAAAACAAAAAACGTCAAAATGGCATTTTTTTTTGCGTATATCAAAAAAAAGCAGTACTTTTGCAGCCGCTTTCAAGAAAGAGGGCAATGGAGAGATGGCGGAGTGGTCGATCGCGGCGGTCTTGAAAACCGTTGACCTGAAAGGGTTCGGGGGTTCGAATCCCTCTCTCTCCGCAAAAGTATAAGGGGGTCGTTGAGGCCCCCTTATACTTTTGTGAGAAGGACAGGGCCTTCTCAGCCCCACGAACGGTGGAAAAAAGCTATGAGTAGCGGGCGACTATATCGTCCATAATAGCGAAGACTTCGTCGCGTGTTTCTGCACGCAGGAGGGCGATACGTGTTTGTTTGAAGTCAAATAGACCTTTAAAGACAGGTGAGGCAGCAAAGTGGCGTCGTGAGTGGACGATGCCTTTGCGCTCGTCGCCGATCCACTGTATGGAAGCCAAGACGTGTTCCTTAAGGACGGCGACTTTGGCTGCCATTGACCGTGGCGGGGCACTAAAAGACCGCTGCGCTGAAAGATATTCCTTTATTTCGGCGAAGATCCAGGGGGCGCCGAAGGAGGCGCGTCCGATCATGACGGCATCTACGCCGTAGCGGTCAAAGCACTCTTTAGCTCGTTCAGGCGTTGTAACATCGCCGTTGCCGATGATGGGAATATGAATACGCGGGTTATTTTTCACCTCACCGATGAGTGTCCAATCGGCTTCACCGCGGTACATCTGACTGCGTGTACGTCCGTGGATAGCCAGTTCGGCTATGCCGGCATCTTGTAATCGTTCAGCCAGATCAACAACAAATGGTGTTCCGTCGGGCAGGAAGAGACTACTCTCATCCCAACCGAGTCGTGTTTTGGCAGTGACAGGTGTTGATACGCTCCTTACGACAGCCCCTACAATGTCTAGGATCGCCGGCACATTACGCAGTAAACCGGCGCCTGCACCTTTGCCTGCCACTTTCTTGACCGGGCAGCCAAAATTGAGATCGATGAAGTCGGGTTTAGCTTGTTCAACTATACGCGCAGCCTCAGCCATGGAGTCCGGGTCTTTGCCGTATATTTGTATAGAAACAGGTCGCTCGGAGTCAGATATCTGCAGTTTGCGCGTTGTTGAAGCCACGTCACGCACCAAGGCATCTGCGTTTACAAACTCGGTATAGACGCGGTCAGCGCCAAAGCGTTTGCAGAGCAGACGGAACGCAGGATCGGTTACGTCCTCCATTGGGGCGAGATAGAGCGGTTTCATTGTTTTAGTTCGGGGTAAGAGATGCGGTGGTGGTAGATGGTTGTGAGGCGCTGTTTGAAGACAGTACGTATACGCTCTACGTCGCGGAAAGAGATTGGTGTTTCGGATAGTTGTCCGTCAGCTATTTGGCTGTCAATCATTTTGTCAACGACCTCTGAGATAGATTGTTCGGTGTAATCCGTTAGTGAGCGTGACCGCGCTTCAACGGCGTCTGCCATCATAAGGATAGCGCCTTCTTTGCTTGAAGGTTTGGGTCCTTTATATTGGAAATCAGATATATTAACCTGCTCTCCGCTATTAACGGCAGTATTATAGAAGTAGCGAGTGAGTGAAGTGCCATGGTGGATCTGGATGAAACGCACAAGCATAGGCGGCAAGTGGTGATTCTTGGCAATCTCTACTCCATCGGAGACGTGCGCCATAATTATTTTAGCAGCATCAGTCGGTTTGAGATGCAAGAGCGGGTTGACATCCGTTTGGTTCTCGGTAAAGTATTCAGGATGAAGCATTTTGCCCACGTCGTGATAGAGCGCAGCGGTACGAACGAGTAGGGCGTTAGCGCCAATCTCTTTAGCGGCTTCGGTAGCCAGATTAGAGACTTGCATGGAGTGTTGGAATGTGCCGGGGGCACGTTCAGCAAGGTCGTGCAGTAGGTCGGAGTTGATATCTGCCAGTTCGACGAGTGTGATTGAACTGAGTAGTCCGAAAGTACGCTCAAAGAGATAGATAAGTCCGTAGGCACAAACGATAAGTACTGCATTGACGGCGAAGTAGAGATAAGCATAAGGGTTGATAGAATGCCAATCGCCCGTTGCGCCGATAGTGGCAGCGGTATATGCGATAGCATAAGTGAATAAGATCCAAGCGGCGGTACGTGTGAGTTGTGCACGTTTAGTCATATCACGCAGACTGGCCACAGCCACCATACCCACAGCCGTTTGTATGAGCAAGAACTCAAAGGGAGCGGGAACAGCAACCGAGAGGATACAAATAGTGGTAATATGAAGGAAGAGAGCAGTACGGGAGTCAAAGAAGACCCGTGTAAGCACCGGTATCCACGCAAAGGGGATTAGGTACAAGCTCCAAGTAGTATAGCGCAGAGTGAGGCAAGTGATAGTAATAATGATTGCGGTTAAGAGACAGAAGAATAAGACTGCAGATGTCTCACGCAACAGATTAGGTCGGAAGACGTAGAGATAAAGGATAAAGAGAACAATAAAGAGCAAGATGATGACTGTTTGTCCTGTTGTGCGCCATAGCTGTTGTTTGTTAGACAGTGAGCGTTGCTCCATAGCACGATGGTAAGACTCCAGCAGTTGTGCATCGCGTTCAGTAACTATTTCTCCGCGGTCAATAATCTTTTCGCCTGCTTGTACAAGTCCTTGAGTAAGAATGATTTGACTAAGCAGGGAGTGTCGCATCTTGTTGGTAAGGGCAGTGTCGCAGAACAGATTAACCTTGTATTCTTGACCAAAAGCCTCGTACGCCGTTTTGGGAGTATAGATAGAGGATAGAGGTAGGACTGTTGAAACGCGGTTGATAACGATGGCAATACGGCTATATTCGTCGCGCTTGAGTTGCTCCATATCGGCATATCGTATGACCGGCACATCGGGGATAGCGGTTAATGCAGAATCAGGAACATAACACGGTGCAAAATCACGCAGGAGACGTGTGCGTTCCTCGTTTAGTTGTGCTTCTGTTTTGTAGATAGGGAAACTGCTTTCCGCAGTGACGAGTCCATATCCCCATGGTTTGCCTACCTCGACATAATAATGTGCATGGTAGTCATAATCAGGGAAGAGATATATGGTCAGTATAGTGAGAGCAAGTACTGCCAATAATTTGATAGATGTTTCAACCTGTTTAGACATATCTTATTTACGTTTTTTAGCGAAGTATGATTGTAGTAATTGTTGGCACTCGTCAGCAAGGACTCCTGCCGTCACTTTTGTTTTAGGATGTAGGGCATGAGGCGCGAAGGTTGAGTATCCGCGTTTAGGGTCGGAAGCGCCATAGACGAGTCGTGATAATTGCGCCCATCCGAGTGCTCCTGCGCACATGACGCACGGTTCCATAGTAACATATAGAGTACAATCAGTCAGGTATTTTCCGCCGAGTGTTTGTGTAGCAGCCGTGAGTGCTTGCATTTCGGCATGAGCCGTAACATCTTGCAGGCACTCGGTGAGATTGTGACCACGTCCCACTATTTGGTTTTCGGCAACGATGATGCAGCCAACGGGCACTTCGTCCTCTTCGGCAGCCTTTTGCGCCTCGTACAGCGCCAAACTCATATATCTCTCGTCCTCACTCATAACGCGGTATATTCCTTATAAAAGAGTTCAACTGGTCGGGATGTGACTCGAAGTGGTTGCCGATGACGACTATGTCAGCTCCGGCGTTGTAGGCGGCAGTCATCTGCTCAACAGAGCATATACCTCCACCAACGATGAGAGGGATAGATATGTGCTTGCGCACAGCAGCAATTATCTCCGGTGAGACGGGTATATCTGCTCCGCTTCCAGCTTCGAGGTAAACAAGCTGTTTACCAAGCAGTTCTGCAGCGATAGCGGTATCCACTATGCGCTTAATATCTGTACGCGGAAGAGGTGCAGAGCCGGTAGCCTGAGCGACAGAGGTTTGTTTGCCTCCATCAATAAGTATATATCCCATAGGGATAGACTCTATGCCGGACTGATGAACAGCAGCAGCGACCTTGATATGATTACCTGTAAGGAGTTGCGGGTTGTCGGAACTAAGTACAGATAAAAAGAGGAGGGCATCTGCTTGGGGTGAGAACTGAGATATGTTGCCGGGGAAG
>JAFSTG010000073.1 GCA_017450605.1 Paludibacteraceae bacterium
CGTGGTGGCACACCTCATTTCGATTATGTATGCCAATCGGTAACACAGGGCGTAACAGAACTCAATCTACATGGCAGTATTCCAGTTATATTTTCTGTTCTTACCACACTCAACCATCAGCAAGCACTCGACCGTGCAGGAGGAAAGTTGGGAAACAAAGGAGTTGAAGGTGCAATAACGGCAATAAAGATGGCTCATCTTAAGAATTGTCCTCCTATTTGGGAGTAAATTTAAAATTGACCATAGAGTCTTAACCAAAATACACAAACCATGGAAAACGCATATCTCCGACAAGTCTTCACCAAGGCTTATTGGATTGACCTTGCTCAGAGTTTTCTTCGAGCAATCAAGACACTAAAGTTCTGGGACGAACTATTGTACATGACAAGTGGTATGTTGTTGGGCGCAGCATCGGTATATTATTTTCTGATGCCGAGTCATTTGATAGTTGGTTCGATATCAGGTCTGTCGATAGTTATCAACACTATTATTGGCGGTAATGCCGATTCATTTTCGCTCATTGTAACGCTGATAAATGCTTTTCTGCTTTTGATGGCATTTATACTTATTGGCAACGAGTTCGGAGCAAAAACAGTATATACGGCACTTATTCTTGGTCCGCTGATTCAGTTTTGGGATCGCGTATGTCCTTCAACCAACTTCACTCATCGCGTGTGTGAGATTCAAGACCCAGCCATAATAGAGCAGTTGCAGCAGCATATTCAGGTGCTCGATGCCAACGGTAATCCATTTGTGCTGAGTAGAAGCGGCGAGTTGCTCGAACAAGTGAAAGACTCGGTTATGAGTGCCGGTTTGGGAATGGGCGACATATTGTTCGACTTGATATGCTTTGTCCTCCTGCTTTCGGTATGTCAGACTATGCTTTTCCGAATTAACGCCTCGTCGGGTGGACTGGATATCATAGCCAAGATAATAAATAAATTCTTTCATTTCGATATCGGCAGGTCGGTTTCAATTGCCGGAGGATTGATATGTTGCACAAGTTTTGCTATCAACGATTTCCGCTTGGTGGTTATCGGACTGATAGGTACATGGATTAATGGTATTGTGGTAAACCATTTCACAAACGGTCTGAACAATCGCAAGCGTGTTTGTATCATAACAGAGGAAGCCGAAAAAGTTCGTAACTTCATAATTAACGAATTGGTTCGCGGTTGTACTCTTTACGATGTAACCGGCGGATATAGTGGCAAAGCCTTTATAGAGATACAAGTGATGCTTACTCAGTCGGAGTTTGCCGAGCTCTACAAATTCCTAAAAAAAGAGCATATCCACACCTTCACCACAGTAGGCAACTGCTCTGAGATATATGGCACATGGAAGAAGACTAAAATAATCCCTAAAAAAGGAGTAATAGAGGTTGAAGAGTTATAGTTAAACTCCGTTTCCATCCGAAATAAGAAAAACAACTGTATTAACAAAATTAAAACATATATTTATGAAACCAGCATTATTAGTATTAGCTGCCGGAATGGGTAGTCGTTACGGCGGTTTAAAGCAACTCGACGGACTTGGTCCGAATGGTGAAACAATTATGGACTATTCGGTATTCGATGCTCTGCGAGCCGGTTTTGGAAAAATAGTATTCGTCATTCGTCAGGATTTTGCCGACGATTTCAAGCGTATTGTTCTCTCAAAGTATTCCGACAAGATTACTTGCGAGGTGTGCTTTCAATCGCTCGACCGTCAACTCCCTGAAGGTTTTGCCATTCCTGCCGACCGCAAAAAGCCATGGGGCACCAACCATGCGCTTCTGATGGCAAAAAATTTGATTGACACTCCGTTTGCAGTTATCAATGCCGACGATTTCTACGGTAAAGAGTCGTTCGAGTTGATAGCCAAGCATCTTACTAATCCTAATCTTAAGCCCGGCGAATATTGCATGGCAGGCTACAGGGTAGGTAATACATTGTCAGAAAACGGAAGTGTAAGTCGTGGCGTGTGTGCAACCGATGAAGCAGGTTTGCTTACCAACGTAGTTGAACGCACACAGATAGAGGATGTTGGCGGACACATCGTATATAAAGACGAAAACGGTAACGACGTAGTTATAGATGCCAACACCCCTGTTTCGATGAACATGTGGGGATTCACCCCCGAGTATTTTGAGCACTCGCAGAAGGGTTTCAACGAATTTATCTCGCAGCATGGCACCGAACTGAAATCGGAATTTTATATTCCTACAATGGTTAACCAATTGATTCAGGAAGGCAAGGCAAGTTGCAAGGTGATAGATACACCGAGCAAGTGGTTTGGCGTTACTTATTCCGACGACCGTCCGTGCGTGGTATTCAAAATTGCCGAGTTGATAAGAAACGGTGTGTATCCGCAAAAATTATTTACCAAATAACATAGCACTATGGCACGTATTTTAGTTACCGGCGGTGCCGGATATATAGGCTCGCATACAGTGGTGGAACTGCAGGAGTCGGGCTACGATGTGGTTGTGGTAGATAATCTCTCGAATTCAGATGTAACAGTTATCGATGGCATAGAAGCCATAACAGGTAAGCGTCCGAATTTTGAAAATGTCGATTGCAACGACTATATAGGTTTCGATAAAGTCTTCGACCGTTATCCTGATATTGTAGCAGTTATTCACTTCGCTGCATCCAAGGCTGTTGGTGAATCGGTAGAGAAACCGCTTCTTTATTATCGTAATAACATCGGCTCGCTTGTTAATCTGCTCGAACTGATGCAAAAACATAAGGTCAACAACCTCGTTTTCTCGTCGTCATGCACTGTGTATGGTCAACCTGATAAAGACCATCTGCCTGTTAACGAGACAGCTCCACGCAAGGAGGCTCTGTCACCCTATGGCAACACCAAACATATCAACGAGGATATAATTTTCGACCAGTCGCATGCCAATAAATCGTTGCATGCCACTATCCTTAGATATTTCAATCCTATTGGTGCACATCCATCGGCTCTTATCGGTGAATTGCCCAATGGAGTTCCTAATAACCTTCTCCCGTTTATTACACAGACAGCTGTGGGACTTCGTGAGCAACTAAAAGTGTTTGGTAACGATTATAATACCCCTGACGGCTCTTGCATTCGTGACTACATTTATGTAGTAGATTTAGCAAAAGCGCATGTATTGGCTGTAAACCGTATGCTCGAAGGCAAAGCAACCGATAAAGTTGAAGTATTCAATCTTGGTACCGGTCGCGGATTATCTGTTTTGGAGATAGTAAATACTTTTATTAAAGTAACCGGTGTTGACCTGCCTTATAAGATTGTGGGACGCCGCGAAGGTGATATCGAAAAAGTATGGGCAGACCCCACTAAAGCCAATAAAGTGTTAGGATGGAAAGCTGATACTCCTACCGATGAAATCTTACTATCGGCATGGAAATGGGAATTAAATCTGAAAAAGAAGAGAGAACGTAAATGAATCTGTATCCGCTAAAATTTAAGCCTGTAATAAAAGAGAAGATATGGGGTGGGGAATTGCTCAACCCATATCTTCCCGTGTCGTTGCAAGGCAGTCAGATTGGCGAGATATGGACTCTTTCCGGATACGACGAAAGCGAAACGGTAGTGACTAACGGATATCTTGCCGACAACACCATCAATGAACTGGTTGAGGTGTACATGGGTGAGCTGGTGGGTGATAGGATATACGAACATTTCGGAAATCAGTTCCCTATACTTATAAAACTTATTGGAGCCGGCGACAAACTGAGTGTGCAAGTTCATCCCGACGATAATTACGCTCAGAATAAAGGTTACGATAATGGTAAAAACGAGTTCTGGTATGTCTTACGCTCTGACAGCGGACGCCTGATTGGTGGTGTTCAACAAGGGGTTACTCTCGATAAATTAAAGGAATCCATCGAGAATAATACCCTCAATAGTTTGCTTTGCGAATACGAAGTGAAAGAGGGGGATTGTATGCTCATTGAAAGCGGAATGGTTCATGCACTTGGCAGTGGTGTTTGCGTAGTCGAGATTCAGCAAACAAGCGACCTGACCTTCCGTATCTATGATTACGACCGTACTGATGCTCAGGGTAATAAACGCCCATTGCATATAAAAGAAGCCTTGAGTGTTATCAATACCGGAGCAAAAGCGGATATCAAGAATTGTAATACAGATGAAATTCCGCTTGTCAGTAACCTATGTAAGCATCATTATTTCACAATAAATCAACTGACTGTTGATAAACCTATAGGTCGCGATTATGCCACACTCGACTCTTTCGTTATCTTTGTATGCATCGAAGGACAGGTTGAGTTACAAACAGAGAACGGGAATGCTGACGTTAAATGTGGTGAAACAGTGCTTGTACCCTGTTCGCTGAACGACGTAGTACTAATACCTAAAAACGAAAAGAGTAAGGTTCTTGAAGTATATATCGACAGTCAGATTAACGGAAGAAACTGAAATTCACATTCCCATACGCCCTATGTTCGGCAAAATGCGGATGCGACTGAAAATTGTTATTAGCAGAGTGTTCGAGAATCAACATACCACCTTCGGTGAGTAGTTGGTTCTCGAAAATTATATCTACTATCTGACCGATGTTTTCGAGAGCGTAAGGAGGATCGGCAAAAATGATGTCGAATCGGATAGAGCACGAGCGCAAGTATTTGAATACGTCGGCTCGCACTACTGTGAGATTATTTATTCCAAGTGCCTTGCTCGTAGAAATAATAAAATTTTGCTGAGTATGCGCCAATTCAACGGCTATCACATCTCTTACTCCACGCGATACAAACTCGAAACTGATGCTTCCGGTGCCGGAAAACAAGTCAAGCACCGTACATTGCTCGTAGTCGATACGATTGGTCAGCAGGTTAAACAAACTCTCTTTGGCAAAATCAGTCGTAGGGCGAGCGGTGATGTTTTTAGGCGGATTGATATGCCTGCCCTTATATTTACCTGATACTATTCGCATACTTAATATGATTTTATTGTGCAGGTTATAAACCTGCGTACCCGTTGAACTTTGAACATATTTTCCTGTTTGTGTCTCCGATAAAAAAAGAGGCGGCCATTGAGCCGCCTTTTTTTTATTTAACTTAGTTATTCCCAGTTTCCGGCGTTGTTGTTAGGCTCTTCTATCGAACCAACTTTCAAACCGGGGAAATGCCCGAGTTTTTTCTCTTTATCTTGCAGATTAACCAATTCTTGTTGGTTGAGGTCGCCAAGATAAGTTTCGTATGCAGCCGATGCTTGGAACAATGGAACAACACCATTCTTGTTGGTAAAGGAGTTGTTAACCTCAAGCTTGTATTGTAAACCGTTAGAGTAGGGTATAATAGCAATCTTGTCGATTGACTCGGCAGTGTGCTTACCTTTGTAAAGAGCATCAAGTAACGGAGTTGCGATAGTATCGCGACGGAAACCTTGAAGCGAATTCTTTACAATGTCCTTGTCATTTGCCCATATATAATCGTACAAGGCATCTTCCGACTCGAATGTCATTTTCTTTACTTTATCCTTTGCTGCTTTGATTATCTTAACAGCCTTAGGCTCTGTCATACCAGCCTCTAACTGTTTGTCGGTAAGAGCACCTTCTTTCAAGACTTCCTTCTTCTTACCTGTCTTAACAAAGTTTAGCAGAGAATCCATACTATCTGTATAGTGCCCATACTGGCTTCTGAACTCAACTGCAGCAGTACGCAAATCAATAAGATTGGCAATAACAGCGGGCTCACGCTCCGAACGAATGCGTTCGAATTTGATAGGTGTAACAACACTGACTACACACAAATAGGTCATCAAACATACTGACAAACCTAACAGAATGCGAATTAAAATTTTCATTGCTATATGAGTTTTATTATTTTACAATCTATTTGCGCATGTTTTGAGGTACACATAAAAACCAATTATACCCCAAAAGCGTTGCAAAGTTACAAAAACAATTTAAATATTACAATAATCGCTAACATTTTTGACGTTTTTTTTTAGTTTTAAGAAAAAAATCATTAACTTTGCCGTTGATTTTTAAGCACTGAATTTTCAACAATAGATATGCCTTCCGACAACCCTAATATTAGTCGATTACTTTCAGATTTCTCGCTGTCGTTTTCTGAGCCTCAGCTTGCACTTATAAATGAACAACAGCCATCTGAACAAGCAATTCTCACCGCCTATATAGCTGCCGGTGAGGTCGGACTTGATTCGAGTGCAATAGCTGCATGGCTTCTGCAAAATGCACAGATCGACGAAATAAAACAGCTATTTGGTCAGAATGTAGCTACTATTGTTGAGGGCATACACCGAGTTGAGCAGCTCTATACAAAGCAGACTTCGTTCGAAACGGAGAATTTCCGGAAGTTGCTCATGTCGCTCGCCGAAGATGTGCGTGTTGTGCTGCTTATTATTGCTCAGCGGGTAGCCTTGATGCGCGACCTTAACAAGCGGCTTTCTGAAAAAGCTGATTTTTCGTCGGCAGAGAACATTGCACGCGAAACATCTTTTCTTTATGCACCGCTTGCCCATCGTCTGGGTCTCTATGCAATAAAAACCGAACTCGAAGACCTTTCTCTCAAGTTCACCAACTATGATACATATAAGCATATCGCCACAGCGCTACATCAGACAAAGCAGTCGCGCGACAAATATATTGCCGATTTTATAGAGCCTTTGCAGAAACGGCTTAAGGCTGAAAATCTGACATTTCATATCAAAGGACGCACCAAATCTATCCATTCCATCTATAATAAGATGCAAAAGCAGCAATGCGGCATTGAGAAGATTTTCGACCTGTTTGCCATACGAATCATATTAGAGACTACCGAGGATAAGGAGAAGGCACAATGCTGGCAAGTCTATTCGATAATTGCTGATATGTATCAGCCCAATCCATCGCGAATGCGCGATTGGCTAACCATACCAAAATCGAATGGCTACGAGTCTCTGCATACTACAGTGCTCGGACCGGATAATAAATGGGTAGAGGTGCAGATTCGTTCGTCAAGGATGGATGAGGTGGCAGAGAAGGGTGTAGCAGCACATTGGAAATATAAAGGTATAAAAAGTGAGGCAGAGATGGACTCATTCTTAAAGGGTGTGCGCGAAATGCTTGAGAATCCGGAGCTCGACAACAAGGATGCTATCAACGATTTCCGTCTCAACCTTTACGACCAAGAAGTGTTCGTCTTTACTCCGCATGGCGACCTTTTCAAACTTCCGCAAGGTGCAACTGTGCTCGACTTCGCATTTGCCATCCACTCCGGCTTAGGATGTAAGTGCGTAGGTGGAATAATAGGGGGAAAAAACGTTCCTATACGCCAAAAACTAAGAAATGGCGATCAGGTGGAGATACTTACTTCAAACACTCAGAAACCCAATAACTCGTGGCTTGAGTTTGTAAAGACGAGCAAAGCACGTAACAAAATACGCCAGGCACTCAAAGAGTTAGAGTTTAAAAACTCCGCTGAAGGACGAGAATTGTTGGAGCGCCGACTGAAAAATTGGAAACTCGATTACGACGAAAGCCGCATTAGCCGTCTTGCCCTGAAAATGGGTTATAAGTCGGTATCCGATTTCTATCAGTCGGTTGCTACCGGTGCAGTTGATTTGCTAAAGATTCGCGATGCATACGAGGAAATGGATGCCGAAACTGCACATAGTAATGTTCAATCGGCAGAGAACTATGAACTCATCAAACCCGTTGAAAAGGGTAAGAACGACGTTCTTGTTATCGACAATAATCTGAAAGGTGTCGATTTTCAGATGGCTAAATGCTGTAACCCTATTTATGGCGATGATATTTTCGGTTTCGTCTCTATCAACCGTGGCATACGAATTCATCGGAGCGATTGTCCGAATGCGCGCGAGATGCGCGAACGTTTCCCCTACAGAGTAATAGAAGCCAAATGGAGCGGTACACCTGTTGGTTCGACGTATCCTCTTACACTGCAGGTAATAGGTAACGACGATATCGGCATCGTAACAAACATGACCTCAATCATTTCGAAAGAAAACGGAGTGATGTTGCGCACCATCTCTATCGACTCGCACGACGGACTATTCAACGGACATCTGACACTGATGATTGAAAACAAACAGATTGCTGAGCAAATAATGAAAAAACTATCTACTGTAAAAGGAATCAAGCAGATTATTCGACTATGAATTCAGAATATCCATCACAACTACTTGAAAATGCTGTTAATCAGTTTGCTTCTTTACCCGGCATAGGCAGAAAAACGTCCTTGCGCCTTGTGCTCAACCTGCTCAGACGCAGTCAGACTGATGTGCTTAATTTTACTAATTCGCTTGTAAATCTGAAAAACGAGGTTAAATATTGTCGCATCTGCCATAATATCAGCGATACCGACGTGTGTTCTATCTGCTCAAGCACGCGACGTAATCGACAATTAGTGTGTGTGGTAGAAAATATCCAGGATGTGATGTCGATAGAGCGGACAGGTCAGTACAACGGACTTTACCATGTTCTCGGTGGCGTGATATCACCTATAGAAGGGGTAGGACCTAACGATATTGAAGTAGAGTCGCTTGTGAGTCGTATTGTACCTGAACAGATAGAAGAAGTGGTATTTGCACTTCCTGCAACCATCGAGGGTGACACCACCAATTATTATATCTACAAACGCTTGCAACCATTCAATATTATTACAACGCAAATTGCACGGGGAGTGGCAGTAGGCAACGAACTTGAATATACCGACGAGATAACTCTCGGACGCTCGATTATTAACAGAACAGAATTTAAAGGGTAAACACATGATTAAATCCATTCTCAAACCATTACAAATCGCCTATTATGGCATTCTTGTTGCCGCCTTATTGTTTGCAACACTTTGCATCTATCTTAGCAAGAACAACTCTTTGCTGCTCGTTGAGCCGTCGTCGCTTGGTGGACAGATAATTCAATCGTTTGTAATCTTATACACAATAGTATCTATAGCAGGCGGGTTATTTTGGTTCAAGACACGTTGTAAGAAAACCAAACTTATCGACGATGAGAACGAAAAACTCGGCAGATATAAGCACGATGCGCTCATCCGCATTATTGTAATCGGGGTAGGGATGCTGTTCGGCATAGTGGCATTTTATATTCTTGGTGGGTTTACGTCTATGATATGGTGCGCTGCAATAAGTGCTATCGGACTCATATTCTGTAAACCTAACGAAATGCGTATTCAGCTCGAACTTCTCAAAGATGAACAATTATAAGCTCAAAAAGAGCTTTCAAACAGGACATTAACTTTAGAATTGATAAAAAAACTTACGTTGCATGACTATCGCTGTTGATTTCGACGGAACAATCGTAACCCACGATTATCCACGCATAGGTAAGCCTATTCCGTTTGCCATCGAAACGCTGAAGAAACTTCAGCAAGAACATCATAATATCATACTATGGACTGTTCGTGAAGGGCCGTTATTGCAAGAAGCGGTCGATTATTGTTATAGCAGGGGATTGGAGTTTTATGCTGTGAACAGCAATTATCCCGAACAAATAGAAAATGCTATGTTCCCTCGTAAACTAACTGCTGATGTTTTTATCGATGACCATAATCTTGGTGGATTGCCTGATTGGGGAGTTATCTATCAAATGATTCATAGCGGTTCGCCACTTTCTCCCTACGAGCCCGACAAACAGCTGACAATGCCTAAAAAGAGAGGAATACTGAGCAGATTATTTAATTAATCATCTTAAATTTCAAAAAATTGCTATTACAATCGGAAAATATTTGTCTTCGCAAAGTTGAACCATCAGATGTAATGTTCCTATATCTTGTAGAAAATCAAGAATATAACATTCAGAGTGGAGTAGTGCATAATCCTCTTTCACAGAAGGATTTGCTTGATTATGTTAATAATAGCAATGCCGATATTTACAAAGATGGACAACTAAGACTTATAATTGAGCAGAAGTCAGATAATTCTACAATTGGTATCATAGATTTATTCAATTTAGATATTTTTAATTCGAAAGTCGAGTTAGGTATCTATATTATTGATTCAGAACGCAGGAAGCACAATGCTACAGAGGCAATAAGGCTTATAGAAGACTACGTATTTCGCTTTTTAAAAATCCGGCTTATATGTGCATTTGTGGCTTCAAAAAACTCAGCATCTATTGAATTATTCCGTTCGAATAACTACAAATACTCTGAGCCGTTACCGCATTTTCTGCGCGACGACGATGTCGTGTATTTTTACAAAGAATCAGAGCAGTAGAATAGATAATCATTAAATAGAATAAACACTATTTAACATAATACGAATTATTGTTATAATTACTTAATTTTCAGACTATGAGCGACGAGACATCAATCATTCCAATTTTAGAGACAAATGAATCAGATGGTAAACGTATAGAGAATGATAATATTTTAGGTGTACTCCCACTTAAAAACAAAGTTCTTTTTCCGGGAGTTTTACTTCCGGTAACTGTAGCACGACCAAAGTCGCTGAAATTAGTGAAAACGGCTTTTACCGATGAGTCGTATATTGCCGTGCTATGTCAGAAAGAAACCGAAACACAGGATCCTCGTGCCGACGACCTTTATCCATACGGTACTGCAGCTCGTGTAATTCGCACTTTTGACTTGCCTGATGGCTCAACCACAGTGATACTCGAAGGAACCGAACGAATAATGGTCAGCGAATATACTACCAACCGTCCTTATCTTAAGGCTCGGATTACTGTCGTGCCAGAGGTATTGCCTGAAAAAAACAATAAAAATTTCCTTGCAATTGTTTCGGGAATTAAAGAAAATGCAATCAAAATCTTACGCTCAAGCGAAATGCCGCCAGAAGCCACATTTGCATTAAAGAATATCGACAATGCCCCGCTACTTGTTAATTATATCTGTGTGAATTTTAATTTGAATATCTCTGACAAACAGTCGCTTTTGCAGCAAGAGAAAATAGAAGACCGTGCTTTCCGACTGCTTGAATTGCTCAACAAGGAAATTCAAATGCTTGAAATCCGCCAGTCGATACAAGATAAAGCACGCGAGGATATTAACAAACAGCAACGCGAGTATTTCCTCGAGCAGCAAATTAAAACCATTCAAAAAGAGTTAGGCGATACTTCAGAAAAATCAATACTCGATTTGCGTGAGCGGGCAAAAACAAAAAAATGGTCGTCAGAGGTGGCACAAGTGTTTAATGATGAGCTACATAAGTTAGAACGCATTTCGCCTCATTCGCCCGACTACTCTACCCAGCTTAACTACTTGGAATTGATGCTCGAATTACCTTGGGAGGAATATACTGAGGATAATTTCGATTTGCATAATGCCCAGAAAGTACTCAACGACGACCATTACGGAATGGAGAAGGTGAAAGAGAGAATTTTAGAGTATCTTTCTGTACTTAAGATGAAGGGAGACATGAAATCACCTATTATCTGCTTGTATGGTCCTCCGGGTGTAGGTAAAACGAGTCTCGGAAAATCTGTGGCGAAAGCATTGGGGCGGAAATATGCACGCATCTCACTTGGAGGTTTGCACGATGAGGCTGAGATAAGAGGTCATCGGCGTACTTATATAGGAGCAATGCCGGGAAGAATTATTGATAACATCCGTAAAGTAAAAGCTTCGAATCCTGTATTTGTTCTCGATGAAATCGATAAAATTTCGTCCGACTATCACGGCGACCCGACTTCTGCTCTACTTGAGGTGCTCGACCCCGAACAGAATACTACATTCCACGATAACTATCTTGATGTCAACTACGACTTGTCGAAAGTACTATTCATTGCTACGGCCAACACCCTGAGTACCATTCCTCGTCCCCTACTCGACCGTATGGAACTGATTGAGATGACGGGCTATCTGCAAGAAGAAAAAGTAGAGATTGCTAATCGGCATTTATTACCCAAAGAACTTGAGAACCATGGTCTTAAATCGTCGCAACTGAAAATTGGCAAGCGCGTAATGAACTTGCTTATCGATAACTATACTCGCGAATCAGGAGTACGCGAACTCGACCGGCAAATTGCCTCTATTGCGCGTAAAGTGGTGAAACACATTGCTCTCGACGAAGATTATAATGTGTCGGTAACAGCCAACGACCTTGAAACATATCTTGGTAAACCCCGCTACACTCGCGATATGTACGAGAATAACCGTTATTTAGGTGTTGTTACAGGTTTAGCATGGACGCAAGTAGGTGGCGAGATTCTATTCATCGAGACATCTCTTTCGCCAAGTAAAGTCCCTACTCTCACTCTCACCGGTAATCTGGGCGATGTGATGAAAGAGAGTGCAACTATTGCATTGGGATATATCAAAGCCCATGCTCGCGAACTTGGTATCGACAAAAAGAAAATCGACACTTCTGCTGTTCATCTGCATGTGCCGGAAGGGGCAATTCCTAAAGACGGACCTTCTGCTGGAATAACTATGACGACTGCTCTCGTTTCTTCATTTACCGGAAGACGTGTCCGCGAACGCGTGGCTATGACGGGTGAGATGACCCTTCGGGGCAAAGTACTGCCCGTAGGAGGTATAAAAGAGAAAATACTTGCTGCCAAACGAGCAGGAATAACCGATATTATTCTTTGTGCAGATAATAAAAAGGACATTGAAGAAATACCCGAGAAATATCTCAAAGGCGTTACTTTCCACTATGTGAAAGATATCGACGAGGTGATAAAGTTTGCCCTACTCTGACATCCATATAGCGCCACCTAAGTGAGGTCGCTAATCGTAAAGGGTACTTCTATAAATATAAATTCGGGTTGTCTAAAACGTGCGCTTTGCTAATTTTTAGATATGCCCTAAAACAATAACACATGAAGCAAAAAGTAGCATTAGTTTTGGCAAGCGGAGGTGCACGCGGACTGGCACATATAGGTGCTATCGAAGAATTAGAATCGCGCGGCTACGAGATTTCATCCATCGCAGGATGCTCGGTGGGTGCGCTTATTGCAGGCATCTATGCAAGCGGTAAACTGAAGGAAGGCAAGGAGTGGTTTCTTTCGCTCGATACGCAAAAAATTCTCTCGCTTGGCGACTTCTCTCTATCAAAAAACTACCTCGTTAAAGGCGACAAAACAGTAGAAGCATTTCGTCAGATAGTGCCTGAAAGCAATATCGAAGACTTGCCTATCCCTATATCACTTGTGGCAAGCGATGTTATTCATAACCGCGAAGTAGTGATGGAATCAGGCAGTCTTTTCGATGCTGTGCGGGCATCAGTCAGTATCCCGCTTTTCTTCCGACCGGTAGTGAAAAACGATATGTTGCTCGTCGATGGAGGATTACTCAATGCCTGTCCGCTCAACCGTGTACGCAGAACTGAAGGCGATATACTTGCTGCTATGAACATTTCGGCACCGGATGAAATGAATATTGAGAAACCCAAACCTCTCGTTTCGCAACATATCATCGACCGACTCCCCGACTTTATCGGCGACAAAATAGAAAAAATTATTCGCGAGAAAGAAGACGACTATCTCTCTGAATCTGTTTCTTATATATCGCTGCTCTCACGTATGACCGATATGATGATTCAGAACAATACCGTTCTTATGAATAAACTTGTACATACCGATATCTTAGCGCAGATGCCTATGAATCGTTATCCTACTTTTGCTTTCGACAAAGCATACGAGATAATCGAGTTAGGCCGACAACTCATGCACGATGCCATCGATAAATATGAAGCAAATCAGCAGTAAATTATGACAACCGAAAACGACATTCAGACAAACAAACGCTATCTTCAACTTCTTTCGGAAAAATTTTCCAATAGCGATGCTGCAATTTCAGAGATTATCAATCTCCAAGCAATCATGTCGCTTCCTAAAGGCACTGAACATTTCGTGAGCGACCTGCATGGTGCATCCACCGAGTTCATCCACATGGTGAAAAACGCATCTGGCGTTATCCGTCGAAAGGTTGACGATGTCTTTGCCAACACAATCACGGAGGAAGAGAAGCGTGCGTTGTGTGCCCTAATATACTATCCGGACGAACGGCTTGATATGGAGCGTCCTATACTCGAAGTAAACGGAAAACTTAACGATTTCTATAGCACCAGGCTCCACCAAATAGTGGAAGTGGCACGTGCTGTAACGGTAAAATACACACGCTCTAAAGTAAGAAAACTGCTCCCCGCCGACTATGGATACGTAATCGAAGAGTTGTTGCATGAGTCCCCAAAAGATAAAGACCGAGCTAATTATTTCAACTCAATCATCAATTCAATTATAGAAACCGGACGAGCAGAACAACTTATTATTGCTATAAGTTATCTTATTCATTCTCTTGCTATAGATGTGCTACATGTTGTGGGAGATGTGTTCGATCGTGGTCCGGGCGCCGAAAAAATAATGGAGATACTCTCCTCCTATCATAACTTCGATGTCCAATGGGGCAACCACGACATCGAGTGGATGGGAGCGGCAGCCGGCAATCTCGCACTGATAGCCACTGTAGTACGAGTTTCAATACGCTATGTCAACATCGAGACCCTTGAAGAGGGCTACGGCATCAACCTACTGCCGCTTGCTACTTTTGCTCTCGATACTTATGGCGACGATCCTTGCACTTATTTCAAAACTAAGGACTTCGAGAATAATCCGCGACTGAAACGTTCGGCAGCACTGATGGCTAAGATGCACAAAGCCATCTCTGTTATTCAGTTCAAACTCGAGGGGCAGACAATTCTTCGGCACCCGGAATACAATATGCAGGACCGCCTATTGCTCGACAAAATTAACTGGAAAGACCATACCGTCGGAATCGCCGGTACTAATTACCCCCTTCTCGACTACAACCTGCCAACCATCGACCCCACAGACCCGTATAAGTTGTCGGTTGAAGAGCAAGCACTTGTCGATCAACTCGCACGCTCGTTCCGTAAATCGGAGCATCTGCAGAAGCATTTGCGTTCACTCTATCAGCATGGTTCGCTTTTCCTCTGTCGTAACAACTTCCTACTCTATCACGCTGCCATTCCTATGACTGCAGATGGAAACTTTCAAGAAGTTGATATCTGTGGTAAGCGCGTCAGCGGCCGTGCACTCATGGAGCGTGCCGACCAAGTGATACGTAATGCCTACTACGGCAAGGGCAAATCGGCTACCTATCACGACTCGCTCGACTACATGTGGTATCTATGGTGCGGAGAGTTCTCCCCTCTTTACAACAAGGACAAAATGACTACTTTCGAGCGATATTTTGTTGCCGATAAATCAGTGCAGAAAGAGGTGAAAGGCGCCTACTACGAACTTGCCAATCGTCGGGATATATGCGAGAAAATTTTGCAGGAATTTGGCATAGACCCCGCCGAAGGACGAATCATCAACGGACATATACCCGTTCGCACAATAAAAGGAGAAACACCTATGAGGGCTGAAGGCAAGCGCTTTGTTATTGATGGCGGCTTTAGCAAGCCTTATCAAGAGAAAACCGGTATTGCGGGATACACGCTTATCTACAATAGCCACGGCATACAACTCGTAGAACACGAGATGTTCGAGTCGCGGCAAGAAGCCATCCGCTCCGGAGCCGACATACATAGTCGAATCGAACTGCAAGACTTCTCAGGAAAACGTATGCTCGTTCGTGACACCGACCTCGGACAGCAACTCCAGCAACAGGTAGAAGACCTCAAACAACTCGTCTCAGCCTACGAACACGGCATAATAAAAGAGAAACAATAGAGAAACAATAAGGAATTTATCAAAACCATCGAAACCATGAAAAAATTATTTTTACTTCTCTCCTTGTCTGCTTGTTTCGCTTGCGTCAATTCGGCACCTGTTATTGTCTATAATGGCGATACCCTGCAACTTAACAGGGAATTCCGACGCCGACAGACCGGTTCGGTTAAAACATCCGCTGTTCTGCCTGAAATCTCAGGTATAGCATGTTCGAGAGTTACCCCCGGATATCTATGGATGGAAAGCGACGATTATTCAACTATTGTTGCTACCGACGATAATGGTCAAAAAGCGTATATGAAATTGCGACTGAGCGGCATCCCGTCTCGCTCCGACTGGGAAGATATGTGCGGAGGTGTGTACAACGGCAAAAACTATCTTTTCGTTGGAGCCTTTGGCGATAATAACGAGGTAAATACCAATTACTATATATTCTATTTTGAAGAACCTGAAATAGTTGAGACTTCTACCACTACTACCCTACCCGCTTCGTATATCAAATTTGAGTATCCCGATGGCAAGTCGCATAACGCAGAAGCACTAATGTACGATAATGTAGAACAGATGCTCTATGTCGTAACAAAGGTGTACTATAATGTATGTTCAGTCTATTGCTTGCCTATGAGCATGGAATATGGAACAGAAACACAAACGCTTACTTATGTCTGCGACCTCGGAAAACAAGGCGAGCAGCGATTCCATTTAGTTACTGCTGCCGACATTTCGCCCGATGGAAGTCAGATAATAATAAAAAATCATAACAACATCATCGAAACCCAATCTGTTGCTTTACTTTGGAAGCGAGAGGGAGACGAAAGTATCCGACAAACACTGCTTCGTCAACCAGGGCAAATTGCAGCCTATCAGTACGAATGGCAAGGAGAGGCTGTAGCATGGCTCGACTCCGACAATTTTTATACAACAAGCGATGAAGACGAAGGCAATCCGCCTATTTTCAAATACACAAGAGTGGACGATACAAGCCTCAATGCAAACGAGGATATCTCTAAAAACGACAAGCCTATTTTAGTAATTAGAGGTAATCAGCTTTTTATAACTAAACAAAATTCACTCTATTCTCTCGACGGACGACAAGTAAAATAATAAAACTTAATATCATGTGTTGTATATTTAAGAAAAAAACATTACTTTTGCAGTCTAAAATTATTACACACATTATTTACACACACTTTTGATATAAAACAATGTCATTGCCAATGAACCATATAACGATGCAACGCAAGTTGCAGAAAGCAATGCAAGGAAATACTATATAGCAAAAACAAGGCTTTTTTCTAACCGCAGAAAGAAGCCTTTTTTATTTATGAAAACGGTAAAAATGTTTGACCATGGATATCAATTTTGAAGGATTACTCCTCGGTGCTGGAGCATTCTTATGTATCGGCATATTCCATCCTCTTGTTATTAAAGCAGAATACTATTTCGGAGTAAAATCGTGGTGGGGATTTTTGGTAATCGGCTTAGCGGCGGCAGTTACTTCGATATTTGTAACAAATATGTATCTTTCTATCTTTTTGGGGATATTTGCATTCTCTGCCTTCTGGGGTATAGGCGAAGTATTCAAGCAGAGAGAACGCGTCCGCAAAGGTTGGTTTCCTGCTAATCCCAAAAGAATAAAGGGAGATAAAACCGAAATCTAAAAGGCAAAAAAAATATATTAATTAACAATTTTCATTTAACATGGAACAGAAAAAACGCGTTTACACCTTCGGTAACGGTAAGGCTGAAGGTAATGCCCAGATGCGCGAGCAACTGGGTGGCAAAGGTGCTAACTGCGCCGAGATGAACCTCGTGGGTGTTCCCGTACCTCCGGGATTCACCATCACCACTGACGTGTGCAACGAATACTACGAAGTTGGTCAGGAGAAGATTATGGAGCTCCTCAACGATGACGTGATGGCTGCCGTTCACCACATCGAGAACCTCATGAACTCGAAGTTCGGTGACCCGCAGAA
>JAFSTG010000074.1 GCA_017450605.1 Paludibacteraceae bacterium
GACTACTAAACACATACCAACATGAAGTTCATAGGAATCATACCCGCCAGATACTCATCAAGCAGATTCCCCGGCAAACCACTTGCAATGATTGCCGGCAAAACGATGATACAAAGAGTATATGAACAGGCAAAGAAAGCACTGGAGACTGTTGTCGTAGCTACAGATGATGTACGTATATATGAAGCAGTGACAGCATTCGGGGGCAAGGTAGTGATGACATCTACAGAGCACAGAAGCGGCACAGACAGATGCCGGGAAGCGTATAATAAACTGGGTGTAAAGGCAGATGTGGTGATCAACATACAAGGAGATGAACCATTCATCCAGCCGGAAATGATAAATGCACTTTGCGCATGCTTCCCTACAGATATTGCCACACTGGTCAAGCCATACACCACATCTGACAAGATAGCAGATTTGCTCAACCCCAACAATGTGAAGGCAGTTGTCTCGTCAGAGAGCGGCAAAGCGTTGTACTTCTCGCGTAGCGTAGTTCCTTACTTGCGAGGTATCGAAGAGTCGGAGTGGCTAAGCAAACATCAATACTACAAACATATAGGAATGTATGCATACAGTGTTGACGTACTTGAACAGATTACTTCATTGCCACAAAGTACATTAGAGAAGGCAGAATCGCTGGAGCAACTTCGTTGGCTGGAAAACGGTTACACGATAAAGGTTGCTACAACAGAATATGAAACCATAGGAATTGACACACCGGAAGACTTAGCACAAGCCATTGAATACATACAACATATAGAAAAATGACATTAAGGCTTGTCAGAATAAAAAAATAGTACTACCTTTGCAGCCGCAAATAAAGAAGATAAGGAAAGTTGTCTGAGTGGTCGAAAGAGCCGCACTCGAAATGCGGTGTACGCATTACGTCGTACCGGGGGTTCGAATCCCTCACTTTCCGCAAAGAAAAAGATTTCTAAGGTGGGAGCTTGCTCACAAACCGAAGAAATCTTTTTTCTTTGTTCAAGGTGCCAGCGGCAGCTTGTAGGGATTCAAACAACGTGCAGAATTCCACTCTTTCAAGGTGCCAGCGGCAGCTTGTAGGGATTCAAACAACGTGAAGAATTCCGCTCTTTCAAGGTGCCAGCGGCAGCTTGTAGGGATTCAAACAACGTGAAGAATTCCACTCTTTCAAGGTGCCAGCGGCAGCTTGTAGGGATTCAAACAACGTGAAGAATTCCACTCTTTCAAGGTGCAAATCATTTTAATGCTTATAGATGCGGTATTCGTAAGGCGCAAGTACAGCAGTTGTGCCTAACGTCAGTTGCTCATTATGAAGCAAATCGGTAACAGTATGTCCCTGATGTTTCATAGGGTACTTCACTTCTTGTTCGCTATTTGCAGTATTACAAATAACTATCATTGTTTCGCCATCGGCAGAATACTCTATATAAGGCACTTTTGCATTAAGCGAACCTGTATTACGTATTCCCCCACGCAAATGAGCTGTCGAATGATATGCTGAAAGTATCGACTTGAGTGCATTACGTGTAGGATTGTCGGAGGCGAAATCCATAATGTTATAGTTGAAGAAATTGATGGTGTTCAGATAGCCTAACTCTTGAGAAGAGTATATCATTGGTACGCCCGCCATAAAAGCCGTAAGGCAGAATGCTGAAAGTTCGCCTTCAGCAGTACGGTAGAACGAAGCAGGCGCATGTGTAGCTGATTCGTCGTGAGTAGTGATATAACGCATTCTTTCGCCGTCGGCAGGAGTTGAGTTATATTCAGAGGTATTAGCCGAGAGCAACGCACCGAATGTCCCGCTACCGCTATACAGACCTTCTACTGCATACATAAAACTCCAACTATACAACAAATTAAAACCCGCAGCATAATGCCGTGCGTCAGAAGTCTCTGCCAGCATCAGAGCATTCTGTTTTCTGCTTTTTATCTCTTGGTTCACACTCTTCCAAAAATCCAATGGAGCACCACCTGCATAGTCGCAACGGAAGCCGTCGATATCAGCATTGTCAACCCAATACAGCATACACTCCTGCATCGTATCACACACTGCCTGAATACTATAATTAAGGAATGTAACATCGCTCCATGCCTGCTCATCTGCTGTCTGCGGACCTTGATACCAGTCGGGGTGAGTCTTAACCCAAGCATTATCCCACGAGGTGTGATTAGCTATCCAATCCAATATCACACGCATATCATTCTTATGTGCAGTTGCTACAAGCTGCTGCAAATCAGCCATCGTACCGAAAGCAGGGTCTATAGCACGATAGTTCTGCACACAGTAAGGCGAACCTATCGCCTTCTCGTCGGCTCCACGAGGGTGAATAGGCATAAGCCACAACACGTCAACGCCCATATCTTTAAGCGTTGGGATATATGCTTCGATTGTCTTAAAAGCATCCTGTTCAGCGAACAGACGCTCGTTGCACTCGTAAATAACCATGGTGTTAGCATCTTCCACAGGCTTATTTTCCATATTAGGCGGCAACACCTGCGGACCCTTACGGCAACCCGATAGCAGTACTAATGCGAGACACAAAACGCACATCAAAATATTATTTATTTTCATATCAATATCTTATATTAAATTAACATTTAACGAATAATTATTGTCTATTAAGTCAATTAAGGTGCGACACTTTAGCGACAATGCTCAGTTCGCTTACGCCATCGTCGGCTATCTTCAGATAATACTCGTTTGTTGCTTCCACAGCAGTTAAGGTGTAGTCCTTAAGCTGACTGCCGTTGTTGTTAACAATAAGATTAAACTCATCGCCTACAAAGCCTTCAAGTTGAGTGTGCAAAAGGTTCAATCCGAGTATTGTCACCGTCTCCATTTCACTGAGTTTGGTACCCGGCCAGGCTCCTAACACCTCGCTGCTGCCCCATGCATAAGCATAAAGAGGAATATCAGTTGTATCGCCTTCTTCACTGACCACTATTCCTAACGTATCGGTGCCGTCGTATATCCATAGGTCGATAACAGCAGGCTCTTTAGGTTTGGCTTCAGGGTTAAACCATTCCACATCGCCGGGATGCTCAGGGTCTTCTATCACCTCCGGACCGGTAGCCGTTATGTAAAGATATAAATCGTCACCTATCACGTAATCGTCGTAGTCTTTAAGCTGATTCTTGCCGTTATTCGAGAATATCAGGTGCTCTGTTAAACCATCATTGGCTCTTCCTAAGTCGAAATACAGATATGTATATTCACCTATCTGAGCCGTACCGGTAACTGCCATTCCTGGCCAGCCGCCGTTCAAGTCGTTGATATCACCCCACATATAAAGAGTGGTATTCATTCCCCAATCCATTCCGTCAAGAACATACACCACGGCACCGTCATGACTTACTACACCACTCATATTAAGAGTTTCCACCGCTCCATCTGCAGTAATATGCAAATAAGTCGGCTCGCTACCAAACGTAACGGGACCATAATCAGATAGTTGATTGCTTCCATTATCTGAGAAGATAAGAGTCTCCGTCAGACCGGCATTACCTTCACCTATATCGAAATACGCCAAATCAACACCATTAACTGCTTCATAACCGGTAACGCTCATTCCGGGCCAACCGCCGTTAAGGTCATTCACATCGCCATACATGTACAAGGTAAGTTTCTCAAAACCCGACTCATCAAGTACATACACCACCGGACCATTATGTTCTATCTTCTCTTCGCCTCCGCTGAAATATGCTGCCCAACGGTCGGCCCATATATTATTGGCAGAACCTACGCCTGCCTCCAAAGTATGAACTACCGGTTTGCCGTTAATATCACGCTCGCCACCCGACTTGCGGCTTACAAACGAGAATCCGTCGGCAAGAGTCTTACCATCTTTAAAATCGCTCGGGAAGATATAGATACCCCACTTATTATCCGATGCCGAAGCTTTCTCCATTTGCCACTGAATACTGCCGACTGCTGTCGCCTCATCCAAACCGTTGAATGCACCGAAAATGTATATCTCGTCATCAACAGCAGTGCCCACAGGAGCTATCAGTTCTATCAGTATGGCATTGTCTATCGCGTCGAACTGCTGCTTTTCGTGTTCGAAAACAATGCCTTCGGAATTGCAACCTGCCATTATGCCAACCAAGCATAATGTCGTTATTATAAAAGATCTTTTCATAAATTCTGAATATTATTTCTCTAAACACTAAACTAATAATTGGGATTTTGTTTAAGTCCGGGGTTCACACTCAGAGCACTTGCCGGCAATGGGAACCACTCATATTTCCTATCGCGTTTAGCCGGATATGCCACTCCGTCGTCGGTGGCACGACCGAAGAACCACCACTGACCTTGCGTAAACTTATCGAAGCGACGCAAATCAGTACGTCTGCGGCGACCTTCGCTTAAGAACTCTTGTCCCCATTGGTCGAGCATCCAAGCCTCATCGATGGTAGAAATTCTACCATAGTTTCGTGCATCTGCAGGATTCAAAAAGTAGCGCTCGCGAACCTGCAACACCAAACTTTCGGCACCCGCTGCATCTCCGGCACGCAACATGCACTCTGCCAAGGTATAATAAACCTCCGCCCAACGGAACTCGACATCATCTATATCTTGAAAATCCTTACCTTCGCTCTCGGGATATATAGGATAGCGAACCAGACGCACACCCGAATTAGTCTCGCCCCAACGCGGCGACATCACCGGCTCCAATGTCCTGCCAATTGTCGTAGCACCCTCAAACTGACCCACTTGGTCTGCATAATAGAGGTCTTGTCCGTCGCGGTCAGCATCTGCTTTCAAAACCTCACCGCTACCCCACTGGGCTTTCATCAGACCACGAAGGAATATTCCGCTGTAGTTACCATTCTCCCATTTATAATTGCCCTTGCGGATATCCTTATCCGAGAAACGCTCATATACAGCACCAAGACGATCGTTATAAGGCGGATCGAGGAAACATACAGCTCCTTCGCTATAGCCATAAGTGCTGTTGACTGTTCCCGAATTATCATACGACGGAGCTAAGCAGCAGCAGTTCCATGCGCTTTGTGTAGAAGAGAAACTGAAATAATCGGAATAAGTATATGCAAGGAAAGGCATGTCGCGCATCCATCCTGCATTCAACTGACCGTTCTCCATTGCAAAAGCCATAACCACCTCCGGACAAGAAATATTGGTTACATGATAGATATCACGGTAATCCGAAGCAAGACTATAAACGCCATACTCTCCGTCTAACAACTTTTGAGCAAGAGCTGCACACTCCTCGAAACGCGGTGTCCCTGTAAACACTTCAGAGTTGAGCAGCATACGCATCTTTATCATACGATTGACAGCCTGATTCATACGGTTTCGGGTGGCATTACTACCATCCTCCTTCGGCAAATACATATAGCATGAGTCCAACTCCGAACAAATAAAGTCATATACCTTCAGGCAACCTTGCTCAAAATTCTCATCTGCCGAACCGGGTATCGTACCATTATCAACAGTATAAAGAGGTATTGCTCCACCCCATATCTCAAAGCAGTTATAATATGCCCATGCACGAAGTGTACGTACTTCTGCAATATACGAGAGCAGTTTCTCATTTGTCATATCAATGCTCGAAGCATCAAGTTTTTGCAAATCACTTATCAAGGTATTGCAAAGTCCGATTGTTGACCATGCTGTTTCCCATGTCGAACGGATAATCTTCGACTCGGCTGTCCATGTGTGAGTCGAAAGAACGGTCTTTTCACCCTCATCATAGCCCCATAAACCTCCGTTCCATACGCGCCATACCACCTGATCGGCACTAAACTCGTTCAAATACCAGAAATATTCCAGATACGACATTGCTGCATTACCATAGATAGCAGCCACAGCACCTTTCACCGACGACTCGTTCTGATAATACACAGTAGCATCAATACGGTCGAACACATGCTCGTTCATGTCGCAACTCGCAAAACATAAAATAGCGAGCATCAAACTATATGTTATCTTGTTTTTCATATCATCAATGTAGTTTTAATGTTACACCTAAACATACCTGAGCAGCAGTAGGATAAGCCGATGCCACATCAACACCGGGCGTTATACCAGTAACCGCCACTATACTCGGGTCGTTACCTGAATAGCGGGTTATAGTACCAATGTTCTTAGCCGTGAGATAAAGGTGCAGACCGTCTATCACCTTGTCCTGCCACTGCCAATTATAACCTACTGTTATATTATCTAATTTCAAGTAAGAACCGTCTTCAAGGAAATAACTTGTTATCACGCCACCGCCCGTCTTAACGTATTTGTCGTCGGTATAAGCCGTACGTAACACATTATCGCTACCACTGCCCGACAAACCCATACCATACTTACGCATATTGAAAATGTCGTAGTCGAAAGCACCGGTAAAGAGTATCGACACATCGAAATTATGGAACTCGAACGTGTTGCTCCAACTCAAGTTATGACGCGGAGCACCATTGCCTATATTACGCTTCCATGCCGGGTCAGCCGAACCTACAGGTTGTTTTACGCCATCATTATCATATACAAGCATATTACCGTTGTTATCGATGCCTGCAAACTCATAACCATAGAACTGACCTATCTCGCCACCTTCCTCAACGCGGAAGAAATACTCCGAGGTACCCACACCGGGTTTCAGATAGAGGTCTAAATAAGATGCCTGATAAACATCATTCGATAGCTTAGTAAGATATGTCCTGCCATACGAATAATTCAAGCCCATTGTCCAGTTGAAATTCTTAGTACGAAATATATCACCTGTCAGACTGACCTCTACACCTCGGTTGGTAGTAGTACCTACGTTAACCAATATCGAAGGATGTACAAACGGAGGCTGAGGTGCTGTGTAGCTGTATAGCAGATCAGGTGAACGGCGGATATAATACTCTACACTTCCACGCAAACGCCCCCATAAGTCGAAATCAACACCTATATTATAACTCTCCGACTTCTCCCAACTCAACAGCGGATTGGCATTCGACGACGAAGCATATCCAACAACCCATTCGCCATCCATAAAATACTGATAACGGGCAGAATATGTAGCAAGCGATTGATAGCTGCTATTTGGTTCTCTACCAGTTACACCATACGAGAAACGGGGTTTCAAACTCTTCAGCACTCCGGCAGCAGGCTGCATAAACTCAGCCGACATCATCTCCCATGCTATACTTGCCGAAGGGAAATTACCCCAACGACTATTCATACCGAACTTAGTACTTGCCTCACGGCGGATACTTGCACTTACGAACAACATATCACGCCAATTATAGTTAATACGACCGAAGAAACCTAAAAGCGACGACTCGCTCTTACCTGTCCACATCGAAGCCAATCCCTCCGATAGCCATGAACCCGAACCAAGACTGTTCCACAACGTGTTATCGAAAGTGAAATTTCTGTTCTCAGCCCCTACTTGCTCCCAGCCATGACGCTCCCACGACGAACCAACTACGGCACGCAGTGTGTGGTCGCCCATCTGGAAATCGTAGTTTATCAGCCAATCAAGATGGTGAGTTTGGTTTTTCTGATAGTTAACATTAGCACGACCTTTGTAACCTCCCCAGAAACTCTCGTTCGACAGCGACGATGCATAAGTGTTCGACTTCAAGTCGTTGTAATCGAGCGAATACGTTACCGAGGTATTCAGGTTATGGAACTCATCTGTATAAAGTTTAAGTTTCAAACCTACATTGGCAAGCATATACAGGCGCTGACCATTAGAGGCTGTCTCCTTCAATCGCGTTACAGGATTCACGGCACCGGTTGTACCTGTAGGTTGATAATAACTGCCATCGGCATTATATATCGGCATCGTCGGGTTCAGACCAAGCGCTACATCAACCTGCGAATTATCGCCCCAAGTCTCATCAACACGCCTTCCGGCAAGACTCGCCGACAAGGTAAGGTAATCTTTTAGCATCTTCTGCTCCATGGCAAACCTGCCACCATATTCCTGACGCTTAGTTACTATATCCAAACCATTGGCTGTCTTATAATTGAACGAAGCACTGTAAGTTCCCCCCTTCACGGCTGTTGATACGTTGATATATTGGTTGATGTCGTAAGCTGCAGGACGGGTTATTGCGCCATACCAGTCGGTACTCGAGCCATAGTCGGTACCTCTGCGTGAACGACGGAACTCGTCAGCAGAGAGCACTGCCACATGAGGTTTGGCAATGTTAGCCCCAAAATACGAATCGTACGAAACAGTAAAATGCCCCTGTTCTGCGCTACCCTTCTTCGTCGTTACCAATATCACACCATTAGCTCCACGGGTACCGTATATGGCAGCACTTGCTGCATCTTTCAGTACTGTTATCGACTCAATATCTTGCGAACTGAGGTTTCTTATGTCGCCTCCGGCTATACCGTCTATCACATACAGAGGCTCATTGCTGCCGTTAAGCGAACCTGCTCCACGAATTTGAAGCGATGACGACGAGTTAGGGTCGGCTGCCGATGTACTGTTTACCGTCAGACCAACCACCTTACCGGTCAGCATCTCCATAGGATTGTTCATCGGACCTTTCACAAAGCTTTTGCTGTCAACCTGAACAATCGAACTCGACACCTCCTTTTTACTCAAACTACCATAGCCGATTACCACTACGTCTTCCAACTGTTCGCTGTCTTCTGCCAAACGAACAACCAAGTTATCCACAACTACTAATGTCTGAGTTCGATAACCTACATACGAAATTTCTAAGGACGCGCCTTCAGCACAAGTAATCTCAAAATTGCCGTCGAAATCTGTTATTGTTCCGTTTGTCGTACCTTGCACAACAACCGACGCACCAATAAGCGGCTCACCACTCGGATCTGTTACCACTCCATGGAATGTTGACACATGCGCACTCTGCCCAGCCTGAGAGCCTTCTTGCCCTCCGGAAGGAGTCTGCGCACCAACTGCCATAGCAAGCATCAGCAATGGTAACAGTAGAATCTTACGTTTCATACTTTACATTTTGTTTTAAATGAATTTATTGTGTTGTATATTCTCTGAGCTTAACAATCAACTCTCCCTCTACTCACCAACTCTTTGCAAAGATAATATTTTCTGCTTATTGCATCTAAAAATAAAGTAAAAATCAAGATTCTTTTCATCAAGCATTCTTATTTAAATCTTCTATTAGCCTGAATTCCTACAACATACCATTGTCGAGTTATCAGCTTCAATTAAGAAATTTTCAGCCCGGACACAGCCCCTATTATCAGCCTCAAGCTTCCTGAAGAAACCTGCCGGACCTACTGGTTTTGAAAATAAAAAAAGGAGAATTTTCCTAAGAAAATTCTCCTTGCCTGATTGTGTGCGCAGGATGAGACTCGAACTCACACGGCCTTGCGACCACTACCCCCTCAAAGTAGCGTGTATACCAATTTCACCACCTGCGCATGCAGAACCAAAATGTCAATATTTTCTGTGCCCGAAACAGGACTCGAACCTGCACGTCTCTCAACACTCGCACCTGAAACGAGCGCGTCTACCAATTCCGCCATTCGGGCTCCTGTTTTCGTTTTAAGAGAAATAAAGCAGAACTCATAGTCCTGCTCTCTACTCTTAAGAGCGGCAAACGAGACTCGAACTCGCGACCCCGACCTTGGCAAGGTCGTGCTCTACCAACTGAGCTATTGCCGCAATTAAATGATGTTTTCTGTTGCTACAGAATACCTTTCTTAAATATTTTCCGAAGAACACATGCTTTATTTCTCAAAAGCGGTTGCAAAGATATAGCTTTTCTGCGAACTGTGCAAATTTTTATCAAAAAAAAA
>JAFSTG010000075.1 GCA_017450605.1 Paludibacteraceae bacterium
CTCGATGATATTGTCGGCATGTGGCGAATATAACTGCATACTAAGCTGTTGTGTGAGAGTTGAGCCACCTCCTTTTCTTCCGAGAGTGAACAGAGTGCGGACAAGTGCTTTGAAGTCGATTCCTGAATGGTCGTAGAAGCGAACATCCTCTGTAGCGATGAGTGCATCTATCATATAGGGTGATATGTCGGAATAATTAACTCCCACTCGGTTCTCGTTAACATAATATCTGCCTATAACTTGCATATCAGACGAGTAGAGTTCTGTAGCATATTTATTTCTCGGATTTTGCAGTTCATCCAATGGTGGCAGATAACCTAACCAACCTTTGGTTATAAACCAAAAAAATAAGAAAACCATGATTATGCCTATTACAAAAAGTAGCCAAAACCATTTAGCAAAAGTTTTTTTGAATGATGATTTTGTTTGAGACTTCTTGTCGGATTTTGTTTTTGTAGCCATGATGATATTTATTGTTTTACTATTTACCTTTCTATTCTTCAACCGCCAATTGCAATTTGGCATACATTTTCTACCAATTACTCACTCTTCATCAGCTGACATGTAATGTAGTCGAGTATTTTCAGACCCTTAGCAGTGGCATGCAGGTAGTTGCCGTCGGTCTGTAGCAGTTCTTGCGTTATGAAATGCCTACTTTTGTCAATGAGGTAAGTGCGGTCGCTTTCATCAAGTCGCTTGAGTTCGAGCCCCTGCTGTGTTCTGAGTGCGAGCATAATGGTTTCGTTGTATTTGTCGATGTCGGTTAGCACTTCTTTTTGATAAGACAAATTCCGTGCCTGAACGGCGTTGATATATTTCTCAATATCGCAAATATTCCATTGTCGGCTTTTATTATCGTAAGAATGTGCTCCGGCTCCTAAGCCAAGATATTGTTTGTCGGTCCAATATGCTAAATTGTGTCGCGAATGGTAATCAGGCAGGCAGTAGTTCGATACCTCGTAATGTACATATTGTTTGTCGCATAAACTGCGCTCGATAAGGTCTGCCATGTCATTTAGTGTATCTTCGTCGATTGCTTGAAACTTGTTTTGTTTTAGCTGCCGGGTTAGTAAGGTTCCTTCTTCGTATGTTAAGCAATAAGTACTTATATGCTGAACATTAGCATCTATGGCTTTGCTTAAATCATCGTCGAGCATTTGCAGCGTTTGGCATGGAATGCCATATATGAGGTCGATACTTATGTTATCAAAACCTGCATTTTTGGCATTCTCTATTGCCGACTGCGCTGTTGTAGCATCGTGTCGCCGCCTGAGAAAAGTGAGCAAAGTGTCGTTGAAAGTCTGAATTCCGATACTCAAGCGGTTCACTCCTATTTGCCGTAGGTGCCTAAGGTAACTTAGCGTAACATCCGAAGGATTGGCTTCTATTGTTATTTCGCAAGCGTGTGTTAACTTGTAATGTTTCCTTATATGTTCGATTATTTCGCTTATCTGCTTGGTAGTAAGCAGTGATGGTGTCCCTCCACCGAAGTATATACTGCTGATTTCTCTATCTGAAAGATAATTGTTGCGCAGTGCTATTTCTTCTTTAAGTGCTTCTACATATTGTTCTCGCAGTGTGAGTGCTGTGGAAGAAAAGAAATCGCAATATATACATCTCGATTTACAAAAAGGGATATGTAAGTAAATTCCTGCCATTAGTCGCGAACAAGTCTGCCATCGATAGAATACTTTTTGCCATCCGGCATAATAATATAGATATTCTGGTTTTCTATAATTATTTTTGGATATATATGCTCTGAATTTTCTGTTGTCTTTAAGTCAGTGTACTGATCTACAAACAATGCTTCCAAAGAGATATCGCTTTCCACAAGAATTGTTCTTGGATTATCGGTGTTTGAGTCAGACCACGATTCGAAACGGAAGCCTTCGAAAGGCTCAGCTTCGATTGTTACATCTGAGTGGTACGGGTAGGCTCCTGCTCCTTTAACTCGTCCTTGTGTGGGGTCGCACGATAGGGTAATAACGTACTTCTCTGCTGAGAAAATGGCAGTGAATTCTTTGTCAGAATCGATTATAATATTCCTTGGATTAGTAGCGTTACCGTCGTGCCACGAACGGAATTTGTAATGTTCGTTAGCTATTGCCTCGATTTTTACAGTTGTATTTATTTCGTATTTTCCGGCACCAAGCAGTATTCCACCTTCTTCGGGCTGAGCGTAAAGAAGTAAGGTGAAGGTGTCGGGCGGTAATGGATTTTCTTCAAACAATGCTGTCAGTTCAAGGTCCCCCTCCACTATTATATTTCTTGGATTTTCTGTATTCCCATCTGACCAACTAACGAAATGATAGCCATCGTTTGCTATGGCAGTAATAGTCGCCTGTGTACCTTCTTCGTAGGTGCCAGTGCCTTCTACACTTCCCATCACTGAGTTTTCGGAAGTAATGCTAAGAGTGTAATATACAGGAGTGGTTCTGAAATATGCTATAAGAACGGTATCTGTTGAAAGTATGAGCGTTCTTTGCGCTTCTGCCACACCATCCGACCAACCATTGAAAATATATCCTTCGTCGGGAACAGCGGTAATCTTAAACTGCCGTAGTTCAAGATATGTCCCCGATGTGGCACCTTCTATTTTTCCCGGTCCTTCAACTGAAAGCGACAAACTGCATGTTCCTCTTTCTTCGTAGATGGCAGTGATTGTTGAGTCGGACTTTAACAAGAATTGACGTCCTCTGGTAGTTTTTCCGTCAGACCATCTGACAAATTTATAGTCGTTGGTATGCTGAGCAGTGAGATATACATTCCATGTTTTAAGAATGGTATCTTCAGTTACTTTATAATTGCTTGTCTGATCAAGATATATCATTCCCGGATTAGAAAACTTCAAATGGAAGTTATACTTCTCTTCAGGCTCGAAAACAGCATAGAGTGTGGTGTCGTTGTTAACAGTGAACGACAATTCTGCTTCACCACTTGGTGGTACTTTATTTTTGGCAGTAGGTTTTGATGGAGTCCAACCCACAAAATGCCAGTAATTTTTTGGCGTGGCTACAATTGTAGCTGTAGAGCCCTTCGCATATTTACCTTTTCCTGTAATTGTTCCACGACGAGTACTATAGGTATAGACATTTACTTCCCAGTCGCGATCTTCAAAATAGGCTGTCAGAGTGGTATCGCTTGTAAGACGTAATGTTCTTTGTGCGTCAACAACCCCATCAGACCACTTTACAAATTGATAACCATGTTCAGCTACTGCCTCTATAACAATGGTGTCCCGCTCGCTATAAGTGCCGGCTTCGTGTCCGACAATCTTACCATTCCCTTCGACTGTGAGCGATAGGTTATAGTAACTTAATTCTTCGTAATGTGCAGTGAGAGTGAGGTCAGAAGAGAGAATTATATCGCGCGTCCTTTTTGTTTCTCCATCCGACCACTTTGTAAACTTGTAATCTGCCGGATCAATAGCCTCGAGATGTACTGCCCATGTTTGCAGCACCGTGTCATGGTTTACTATGAAGTTTTCGCTTCTATCTAATTGTATTATTCCCGGATTGGAGAATCGAAGGTCTAACAGATACTTCTGTTTGGGCTGAAATATTGCGTACAGAGTGGTGTCGCTTGTAAGCACAATATTCATTTTTGTACCGCCAAACGGTTTGCTCGTTTCCGTTGGAGGGTAGGTTAGTGCCCAACCCTCGAAATCCCAATATGGATTAGGCCGTGCTTCGATAGTAGCAATGGCATTGTGGGCATATCCCCCGCTGCCTAAAACGAAACCTCTGTACTGCGAATTTGCATAGAGGGTTAACTCCCAATCGCGCTCTTCAAACTGAGCAATTATAGTAGTGTCTGATTGCAATAAAATATTTCTTACCGCTTCTGTAGAGCCATCCGACCACTGTTTGAATCTGTAACCATTTTGGGCTATGGCAGTTATTTCAACTTCTATTCCTGCTCGATATGTGCCTGAGCCGATTACTCTGCCTGTTTTTATGTCTTCCGGTTGGGCGGAAAGGATGAATGTCTCGGTTGGTTCCTGTCTCGGAATTATTCCTAATAGTGCATTTTGTGAGCGGGTGTATATCGAACTTCCGGGATTAAGCAAATCAATGTCGTAATAGCCGTTATAACTTCCTGACCAACCCCAATTCACATGAACGAGACCTTCTTCGTCTATTCCATCAATAACAAAAGCATGAGCTGATGGAGCAACGATATTTCCTGCCGCATAACATATTGGTCGATTGGCTTCTAACTCACTTATTATATACTGTTTCCATGCCTCGTCGGTACAAGTATCAGTGCGTCTTATGTTCTGAAGTGTAGTAGGTTCGTAATCAAAATATTTACTTAGTGCATTTTTAACATTTTTGAGACTGGAGCCACTACCGTCCATGCTATAGTTAGTGTTAACAGCAATTGAACAATCGTAGATAAATTTTTCTATCTCATAGCCCAATTCCGGATTTTCTAAAACATCCGTTCTGGAATATCTTGGAAACAAATTATCATAGTCATATATATGAGAATAGAAATCTGTTTCATACCAGACGGGTTTATGACCTTGCTCGTATGTTTTTGAAAATCTATGCGACCCTATACCTCTTTCTGGATGTTTATGATAGCGAATAATTTGAGCCATTGCAATGGCAACACATCCCGCCGGTGGCGACTTAAGTTGTCCTTTATATTCCATTTTTATCAGATTATTATATGGAAACCTTGTGCCCAAGCTGTTTCAATAAGAGGTTCAACTATTTTATGCGGAGCAGTAATCGGAGTTCTTCGAATATTTGTTTTGTCGGTTAAAACAGAGTTCATGGCATCCACCCACCATTGCATTCCGTCGGGCAGTGTGTCGGGCATACATGTCTCAGAGTAGCCGAGTACAGCCTCGTTGGTGCTTTCGTTGCTGAGTACAACAAAGCCGCCCTCACTATATCCAACAAACGACAAGGCATTTGTCCGATATAAGATTTTTGGGGATAATAATTCGATTTTACCGTTGTTACTGCGTATCAAATGCCGCTCTTTTACCGATTGTGGCAATACGTTTTGTGCTATTTTGCACAATTCTGCTTCTGTGCGCTGTTCTGCAATGACAGATGCTGATATTAAGCAAAATAATATTATTAGATAATTTTTCATTTGTTTAGCGTTTAGTGTTTAGAGTGCGCTAAAACTATTTGTTATCTTCCCATAAATGTTTCATCCACTCGTTGATTTTTTGTTCGGCAGGGTTGGGTTGTGCTTGCCAGAAATGTTGGCTCTGCAATTCATCGGGCAGGTATTGTTGCTTTACGAAATGGTTGTGAAAATCGTGTGCATACTGATACTCGGCTCCATATCCCAACTCTTTCATTAGTGAAGTAGGGGCATTCCTCAAGTGTAATGGCACAGGTAGGTTGCCTGATTCCCTAACTTCGGCAAGGGCGCTGTCGATGGCGAGGTATGCTGAGTTGCTTTTCAGCGATGTGGCGAGATATATAGTGGCTTCAGCAAGTGGTATTCTGCCTTCAGGCCAGCCTATCTTACTCACAGCATCGAAAGCAGCATTGGCTATCAGTAGGGCGTTAGGATTAGCTAAACCTATGTCTTCGGCAGCAGAGATGACAAGCCTACGTGCGATAAACTTCGGGTCTTCGCCGGCTTCCACCATACGTGCAAGCCAATAGATGGCAGCTTGCGGGTCGCTTCCGCGGATTGATTTGATAAATGCAGAGATTATATCGTAGTGCATTTCTCCGTCTTTATCGTAAGCAAGCGGATTTTGTTGTAGTTTTTGTGCTACAATATCGTTGTTGATAACGATGGCTGAATCGTTGTCGTCGGTATCAGTAGTGCAGACAAGGTCGATGATATTGAGCAGTTTTCGGGCATCTCCGCCAGAATAACGCAATAAGGCATCTGTTTGCTCTATTTTTATGTTTTTTGTTTTCAGTATGTCGTCGGATGTGATTGCGTGCTCAACGAGTTCGAGCAGTTCGCTTTTTTGCAGACTTTTGAGCACATACACTTGGCACCGTGAGAGCAGAGGTGTTATTACTTCAAAGGATGGGTTTTCTGTGGTGGCTCCGATTAGAATTACAGTGCCGTTCTCTACAGCAGCAAGCAGACTGTCTTGTTGCGATTTAGAGAAACGGTGTATCTCGTCGATAAACAGAATAGGGGTTCCGTTCGCAAATAATCCGTTATGTCGTTTGGCTTTGTCGAGAACATCACGCACGTCTTTTACGCCTGATGTTACGGCGGACAAAGTGTAGAATGGTCGTTCGAGTGTGTTGGCGATAATCTTGGCAAGCGTTGTTTTTCCTACTCCGGGAGGACCCCAAAGTATAAACGACGACAAATTGCCGGTTTCTATCATTGTTCGTAGCACGGCACCTTCTCCAACCAAATGTTTTTGCCCGACATATTGGTCGAGCGTGCGCGGGCGTAGTCGTTCTGCAAGTGGAAGCATAATATATTATTTAACATCTTTAATCAACACTTCTGCATTTCTTATGGCTTCCGAAGTTATGTTTTCTCCGGAAAGCAAAGCCGCTAATTCCAGAATACGTTGTTCTTTATTGAGTTGTGAAATTTGTGTTTCTGTTCGGTTGGCGTTATCTTCTTTATAGACTTTATAATGTGCAGAGCCTAATGCCGCAATCTGGGGGAGGTGAGTAATGGCAATAATCTGTCGGTGTGTTGCCATCTGCTGCATCATTCTTCCCATATTGCTTGCCACTTCGCCCGACACACCGGTATCAATCTCGTCGAAGATGATTGTTTCGGTTGTTTGCCTATCTGCTATTAGCGACTTCAAGCTAAGCATTAATCGCGCCATCTCTCCGCCTGATGCCACTTGTGCAATGGGGCGTAGTGTTTGATTCTTGTTGGCAGAGAATAGGAATGTTACAATATCTGTTCCGGAGGGGGTAGGTTGTTGTGTCGGCTTAAATTGGACATCGACCTTCGCGTTTTGCATACCGAGTCGTGCGAGCAGAGCCACGAGTCGCTCCGCCACTGAAGGTGCTGTCTGTTTTCTACTCAGGCTTAGTTGTCGGGCGACTTTGGCAAGTTGTTCATCAATGGAGGCGAGTTGCTTCGTCAGTTGGTCGATTAGTATTTCAAGTTCTGTGTTGTCGTTTTCAGATTTCTCAAGCGAATCGCGGAGTTGAATAAGTTCGTCAACCGAAGATGCATGATGTTTATGCAGCAAAGTATTTACGGTGTCAATCCGGCTACTGACTTCTGCTAATCGCTCTGGGTTATATTCGATATGTTCGATAGCCTTTGTTGCATCGTTACCCATATCTTTGAGTTCGATTTCAACCTCTTGCAAACGTTGATACAGACTTAGACATTCGCTGTGATAGTCTTTGGCTTGTCTGAGACGTGTTAGCAAATCGTTTATTTGTTCGAGCATATTGCCGTTTTCTATCATGTCAACCGCCGCCCCGAGGGCGAGGCTGATATCTTCGGCATGAGTGAGTTGCATTAGTTCCGCTTCGAGTTGTTCGAGCTCTCCGCTTTTGAGTTGTGCTTGTCTGAGTTGTGTTAATTGGAAGTTTATATAATCGGCATCCTCTTGTGCTTTAGCACGTTTGCTTTGAGCATCACGCAGTTGGCTGAGCAGACAACAATGTTGAGCGTAGAGAGCGGAGTAGGAATCTCTTGCTTCTTTGTTATGTGCAAGCGTATCAATAATACTGAGTTGAAAGTCGTCGTCGCGCAGGAGCAGATTTTGGTGTTGGGAGTGGATGTCAACAAGCCTGCCACTTATTTGTTTGAGAGTTGAGAGTTGTACTGGGGTGTCGTTTACGAATGCCCTTGATTTGCCGTTAGCCGTCAGTTCACGACGAATAATACAAGCATTGTCGTAGTCGAGTTGTGCTGTTTCAAACAGTTGTTGCAAATCTTCGTCGCCAGAGCCGGGTAGTTCAAACTGTGCTTCGATGACGCATTTTTGCTCGCCTTCGGATATCAATTTCGAATCAGCTCGCTCTCCCATCAATAGAGATAATGCTCCCAAGATAATCGACTTGCCTGCACCTGTCTCGCCTGTTATAACAGAGAAACCGTTTGCAAAGTCGATATCAAGTGTTGAAATGATAGCAAAATTCTGAATATGCAAATGTTGAAGCATAGTGTCTGTATTCTGTAGTTTATTTATTAATTTCCGAATAGATGTTTTGTCGAGTGGGGTCGATGTCCATCATTAGTTCGTATATTTTCTTTTTTTCTTAGGCAGTACCTTTTTTGAAGATATTGGTAATCTCGTCGGATTTGGCATCGAGGAAAGTTGATACGATATACGCATTTGTACGCGCTTTGTTAGCATCTTTCAGTACGGGTAGTTCTTCAGCTATTCTTGCGCGTGCATTGGTAGTGTTTTCTGTCATTTCGTCGAGTCCTAACCTATGATAAGTATATACCATCGATCGGAAAGGTTTGAATGCCTCATCCATAAGGTTGTTGACGAGCGAATATCTGTTGCGGTTGCTTGCAGAAAGCGAGTGGGATGTCCAGCCGCTCATTTCAGCATCAGAGAGCGATTGAGTTTGAGCACTTGTTACTATTGACTCACAGGTTTGAAAGCATGGTGTGCCTCCGAATTTAGAGTAAGTATCCATATCCATGCCTATTATCAGATAGCAGTAATATCCGATAAGTGCAGTAAGGTTATTGGTAAATGTATTGTTGTTAAATTCTAAGCGGTCGAACTCTTGATATGTGAAGTTGAAATTCTGGTCGCGGTGGTTGAGCACCGGTGTAGAGTATGACGAGTTATATACCGGTCGTCGCGACTGGACAAGCAGTTCGGCAGTGTAATCGTTTTCTGAGCCTGCAGATGCAATGATAATGGTCATGTTGCATTCTATTTTTTCCTGTGGTGCAAATGTGAGAGTAGTCCATCGCGTGTTGTTCACGAAGTCAGACAATGACTGTTGCAGCGTGCTGAAAACCTCTTTGTTAGATCCTTGAATCTTATCAGAGTTTATTTGAATATTGCAGTTGAGTTCTTGCGAATGGGCTTGTGTGGCTGCTATGGTTATTATTAGCAGTAGTGTTTTTATTTTTTTCATTAGATATTTAATTTTGAATTATCATTAACTATTAATAAGTTTTCAATTAAATTAGCGTTATAGTTCGGTTATAATATTGTCGTTTACTCGTTCTTGACAGGAACATGACAGGAAGATGACAGGAGTGAGGTGCAGTTAAATAGAAGTGATACAAATACTTAGACTGAATTTTAAAAATAAAATAAAATAAATTTGCCGAGACTTTATATGTCAGATAATCAGTAGATTGCTACTATTTCGCCGGTTATAGTGTTGTAGATTGTATGTTTGCTTCCGTTTTTGTCGGGTAGTGGTGCGACGAATCCGAATTGTGCTATTTTGCAGCTTGCACTTAGCAGTTGTTGCTGTAAGGTATGAAGTTGGAAAGAGCAGTTCCCCGGAACTATATAAAAGAGGTGATGTGCCTTACTTTGTTTAATAGCAGGCGCAGCCGGTTTGGCATACTCAGCATTAAGTGTCAGGTAATATGGTTCTCCTGCCAAGTTATCGGCATCGAGCAGTCCATGGTGTTCTGAAAAGCGGAAAAGAACCTCGTTACGGCATGATTGTTTGGGTGTATAAACAATTGTTGCGGTATGTGTAGTTGTCTGCGTTGAGCCAATGAATAGTGCAGTAAGTTGTTTTTCTTGTCGGTCGAGTTCTTGTAGTGTGAGTTGCATAGCCAAGCCATCAGCCGGCATTTGTTCGGCATCGCCGGAGAGTAGTGCGAGTCGTGCTTCTCGGATACGATAAATCATTTTGGCAGTGCCTTCCGCCATTTTGCTCTTGGAGTTGGCAAGCATCTGCTCTTCGAGTAGAGGGAGAATAATGTCTTGTACTTGTGTGTTATCAGCAGTAAACGTGACAATAGGAATATTCTCTGTTTGGATGTTTTCAACCTGTTCGTTAACGCTTTTTATCACATGATTGGCGTCGGTGCAAATTGCAAGTCCTTCGCATTGTTTTTCGTTGAGATAGAATATTCGCGATGTGTCGGCTTTAGATGTGTAAGTAACGTTAATCCGACTTATACTCATCGAGCGTGAGTCTTCGTTGATTTGCGCTTTATTGCCCAAATAGCGCTCAGCATACTGATAAAAGACTCCTCGTTTGGCAACAGTCTCGGTGTACTCGATTTGAAAAACGAGTTGAGTGGCAGGTAGAAAGTAGTAGATAGCCGGTTGGCTGATATTCAATCTTAGTTGTGCTGAAAGCGAGTTGAGAGCGAAGATTGCCATCAAGAAAAGTAATGGTCGTTTCATATATGGTTGATTTTAAGTGTTTTTATTACGAGTAATTGATTTATATTGATAATAAGTGTCAGATACCCATTGCATTTTGCCAGATTTTCCAAGTGGCAGCGGCTTGTGTGGTTAGCATAAGCATTCCGTTTAGAGTGTGTGCACCTTGTAGTTGTGCTTTGCGTAGGAATAGTGTTTGCTCCGGATTGTAAATCATATCCATGACAAAATGCTGTTCTGTGATATATTGATATGGAATGTCGGGGCATTCATCTTTGTGTGGAAACATGCCGCATGGAGTGCAATTCACAATCAGGTTATGGTCAGCAAAATGAGTGATTGTTAGTTGTGAATAGTTAATATCTCCTTTGCTTGTGCGTGAGACAACTATAGTGGGAATATTCAACTTTTTGAGCACAAATAGCGCACATTTGGCGGCTCCTCCCGTACCAAGCACAATAGCTTTGACAGGTGTTTTGAAGAGTTGTTCTCCGAGTAAATTTTTTATTGACACTTCAAATCCTTCGGCATCGGTGTTGTAGCCGACAAGTAGAGTTTTTTTATTGTTATTGGTGTTTAGATTTGTGTTTTTCACTCTTGCCACCACATTCACCGCACCTATTTCTGCCGCTTGTGGTGATAACTCGTCAAGCAGGTTTATTACATCAATCTTCCATGGGTGAGTTATGTTGCAACCTAACAACGAGGTGTCGGCGAGCAACAACTTTACTTCCTCAAACGAGCCGGCAGGTAAAGCAGAGTAGATAGCACTGATATTCTCCCGACTGAAAAGACGGGTAAAAAATTCAGCCGAAAAAGAGTGTTCCAAAGGATATCCTATAATGCCGTATCGTCTCATGTCAATTGTGTTGTTCTGTTTGAGGTAAATATTGAATTTCAGATATTTGCTTTGTACGTTCGGTTACCTTGTATCGGTTGTCTAACCTATAACCAATCACCCAGATAATATTGTTGGCTGAGCACATCACCTCAACCTTTTTCTTTTCGATAAGCGGGATATGAAGGTCGGTTAGAAAATCGGATATTTTCTTTCTCTTATTCATTCCCAGAGGCATAAACCAATCTCCATTTCTCCATGGTCTTACAATGAGTTCATCTGTAAGTTTGTCGGCATCGACCCAGATTCTGAGTTCGTTAGCAGAAGGAAAGGTGTCTCCCTTATTATTGCTAATTTCTCGTCTTGCTATTGTTGATTTGTTTTGACACGGTGTTGATTTTCGGTAGATTAGCAAGTAGTTTCTATCGCGCAGGAGAATATGGCTTGAATTATAGAAACATTTTCCTGCCTGCGTGGTAAGCGAGTTGTAGATATCTTCACATTGTGTAAATCCGTAGTCTTTGATAAGCTCATAGAGTATGGTTTTGGGTGCCGGCAAACTCAGTAATTTTCTGATGTCGATTTTGTTGTTTTCTGTAATTTCGTTTTTAACAAGATTAATGTAGTTGTCGATAATCATAGTGTATTCATCCATCAGTGCTGCAGTGGTGGCGATATGATGTATCTGTGCCTGAGTTAATCGGTTAAGTTGACCACGAATAGCATTGCGTTGTATGTCGGTGTTGGAATTGCTACTATCTTCAACATGGTTCAGGTGTCGGAGAGTGAGATAGTTGCAAATGTCTTGCCGTGTTGAGAAGAGCAGTGGTCGTACGATATTGCCGTTTCGCGGCTTCATACCTCTTAGTCCCCTTAAACCAGTGCCTCTCATCAGATTGAGCATTAGTGTTTCCGCCTGGTCGTTTTGGTGATGTCCGGTGGCTACACTTCGGCATTGATACTTGTTGCACAATTCGTTGAACCATTTATATCGTAGTTCGCGTGCCGCCATTTCAATTGAAATGCCATGTTCTTTTGCGTAGTCGTTGGTCTGAAAGTGTATCACTTCAATAGGCACTTGCAGTGTACAGCATAGTTGCTCGACGAATAGTTGGTCGCGGTCGGATTCAGCTGCGCGTAGGTGGAAGTTGCAATGTGCGGCTATCAGTTTATATCCGGCGCGTTGCAGCAAATCGAGCAGAGCGACAGAGTCAGCTCCCCCGCTTAGTGCAACTATCACCATTTCACCTTCAGTGAGCAGTTGTTTGTCGGCTATATATTGTTTTAACTGTTGTAGCATTACAAAGGTTGACAGTTCTTAAGATTTGTCTTGCAGAGAATCTATATCTATAAGATTGTTGACTATGGCGTAAATTGTAAGACCGGCAGTAGAATGAATATTAAGTTTGCGTGTGATGTTTTTGCGGTGTGTGATTACGGTGTGTATCGAGATAAAAAGTTTGTTAGCTATTTCTTTGTTACTAAGTCCTTTTACCACTTCGATGAGTACGTCTTTTTCTCTCTCTGATAATTCCTCTTGTCGTTGCTCTTGTCCGTTTTTCCCTGTTGAGTTAGCCGATTGCAGAGAGGTGGTAAGTTCTAAATTTCTTACAGCCGGAAGCAAAATATTGTCTTCGATGGCACAATGTGTGGCAATGTCTTGTTCGGTGAGAAAGAGATCGTAAAGGACAGAAAGTAGCAAAGAGTAGTCGGGTGTTTTGGGATAGTACTTGATGATTAGTTTTTTCAATTCGCTAAGTTTGGCAGCAATGTTTAGGTCGTCAACAGCTCTGTGATGCTTTGCAAAGTGCTCGATATTATAGTTCTTTTTCTTTTTTCCAGCTAATAGACTTTCAACGTATGGAAAAACTTCTTCGTTTTCGTGTTGCATGTGAACGGATATCTCGCTCACATACTGGTCGAAATACTGAATTATAAGTATGGGAATACGCGAATTGCTTATCGAATAGTTGACGGCTTCTATTAGTTTTCGTCTTAACATAGGCAGTGTGAAGTCGAAAAAGTGCGTATGCGATTGGCGCAAGTAGCAGATTAGTGTGGTAAGCGAAATATCTTCGAAATCGAACGATTGTTCTGCTCCTATCTTGTAGTTGACAATAGCAAGAAAAGTGGCAGTGTGCACGCCTGCTTGTGTGCATACTTCATCGATTGTGAGGTCGTCAACTCCTAATGGCAATTGGAATCTCGAAATTATCCGCAGAGCCTGAGGCTCAGTAGCCAAAAGGTCAGCCATCTTGCTTCCTGATGTGTACATAGTTTTCATTGTATGGTGTTGTGTGTCAGAGTGTTAATAGTATGTCTGCTGTTAGCAGCATTTGCTGTCGCTACATTGACTATTGAGAGTTTCTATCTCAATAGTAGCGTGAGTGATGCCATGTTGCTTGAGTTCGTTTTTTATGTTAACCCGAATAGCATCATCATCTTCGTGTTGGTTATCAATCACTATATGTGCGGTAAGTGCATTCTCTTTGGTGCTGATTGCCCATATATGCATGTGGTGCACATCAGAGACGTGTTGCTGCCGTTTGATAGCATCGAGAATCTCGTCGGGCTTTATATTTTGTGGTACTCCATCAAGCGACAGTCGCAAACTACTGATAAGAAGTTGCCATGTAGTGATAAGAATAACAACGGCAATTATAATGCTTATGAGAGGGTCGATGATTGTCCATCCTGTAAAAATAATTATTATACCTGAAATGACCACTCCGATGGATACAAGAGTGTCGGCAGCCATGTGCAGGAACGCGCCTCTTACATTAAGATCGTCTTTCTGTCCTTTCATTAACATGATGGTAGTTATGCCGTTGATTATTATACCAACGAAGGCAGTCCACGATATGGCAGCACCGTTAAGTTGGGCAGGATGCATAAACTTATGAATACTTTCAGCAATAATTGCTCCTACAGCAATTAGCAAAATTATTGCATTGAGAAGCGATATAAGAATCGTACTTTTCTTATACCCATAGGTATAGTTAGAATTGCTATGCTTACCGGCTAAATGAAAAGCAAACAGCACTAATGCAAGCGACAACACATCGCTAAGGTTATGCCCTGCGTCGGAGATTAGAGAAAGTGAGTTTTGCCATAGTCCTATCCCTGATTCAGCAAACACAAAAGCAAGATTGAGAATGATGGCAACAATAAAAGTAGTTCTCATCTTCTGACTGCCATCGAAATGGTGTTCATGATGGTGTTCGTGGTGATGCTCATTACCATGTGAATGACCGATATGATTGTTATGTAGTTCCATGTTTTAGTACGTTATTTATCAACTTGCAAAGTTAAAAATTTTTTTTTAAATCACAAAATACATTTTTTTTGCTGCCAATTATGTAATTTTTTATAATTTTGCATAATATTTGTAGTGTTGCTTTTCAGCAATTTTATAGTAATCAATCATACATGTTAAATATGATACGCAGACATAATACTACTGACTATATCCTGCGAGAGTTTCTTTCAAAAAACGGTTGTAAGTTTGAAGACGAGAATGTTGGTGATGATAACGTTAAGACTGCCACGTTTATTTATCGTGGCGGTATGTTTGTAGCTCAATAC
>JAFSTG010000076.1 GCA_017450605.1 Paludibacteraceae bacterium
GACTAAAAAAATCAGCCTGCAAAATGACACTTAGAGCAATTTAATTCGTCAATTTTGCCTCTGAAACGTTTGAATCCTTGCTAACGCTTGTATTTATCGGATTTGAGACCATATCTCAGCCTGCAAAATGACACTTACGCCAATAAATATAGTTGAATTTTCAAGGCATAAACGCGGACTCAGTGCAGGTAATGTTTTCGTATCAAGGTCATCGGTTCTGCTTACAGCAACATATTTAGCGATGTAGTCAGCATTACCTGTTACAGGCACCGGTTCGGGTTCCCAACCTGCAAATGTATATGTATATTCAGTATCCGCCTCTCTCCGTGGTGTCTCTCCTACATACACAGGCACTGCCCCGTAAGGCAGAATAACTTCATAAAGCAACATATCGTCGTAGTTGAAAAACGAAATAAGATATGTACTTGTTCGCTTCTGACTTTGCCAGTACCTCAAAGTATCGTTGTAGAAATAATACTCGAAGAGAGAATCGCTGATATAAACATAGTAGTTTTTTCCTGATTTTTCCACTTCTATGAAATTGCAAAGCGAGTCGTTAACGAGCCACTGCACATGCCCATCGGTTTCAGTTATGAAAGCATGGTCGGGCATTTCAATCAACTCGTTTTGTGTGTTGGCTGATTCGTAACTATGTGCTCCGGTATTGTCAGTTATCCGAAGTACACATCCGTCGTCCACCCTGCTCTGCCACATTCCATCGGTATAGTTATAGATATCGCCTCGCATGGCACTTAAAGTAGCTGTCAGAGAGCCATCCTGATTGCGTAGAGGAGCTGAAGCTGCTATACTTCGAGAATATTTATACGATTCGGTATTACCTGTTAACTGAAATATAACGATAGTTGTAGGTGCTCCATTTGTCAGTTTCACCACTCCTTTGGAATTTGCAGAGCCAATCACTTGCGCACCTCCTTGCGTTGCCAAAACAGCACCGTTGATTAGCAATTCGCCATCCACCGTCAAACGTGCGGAGTTGAGTTCAGTTGAGCGAGGGCAAACGCTCCAACTTGGCGACCAACTGATAGTGAAGTACTGTGTCCCCAAAAATAAACCCCACTGCTCTTTATCGTAAAGATATAAACCTATGTTTTCCGGAACAACAAACGATGCTCCACTACTGATACTTATTTCTGCTCCGGGCAGCATTACAACATCTCTGTTGATAGTGAAGACTCCTTGTTCGCAGTTGATAGTCAGATTAGTGGTTAGTGGCATAATGTAATGCGAAGATCGGAGTTGGTATGAAAAGTTTTTATCTTCGCTTGACGAAAGAGCAATATTAAGTTCATCAAGCGCCACATCACCATGCGTGGTAAATATAAGACGGTCGGTAGAGGCATCGTATTGTTTCCTAATCCACGATGAAGAGTTAGTGAGCCCACCATCTAAAACAAACAAAGCATCTTTGCCTCCGATGAACAATGTGGTATCACTGACAATAGTAAGCGATCCGGCTGTTTCGGAACACGAGGCGAAAGCCTGGGCACCACTATAGTATGTTATAGGAGCCTCAATGTTTTGGTAGAAATAATGAGTTATGGGGAATACCCTTTGCGGATTATCCACTACTTCGTACAACATCCTACCACCTTTCCAATCGCCTATTATCATATCTTCATAAACCTTAGAGCCTGCCAAAGCATGCACCTCTCCTTCTCCTATCACACACCCCCATGCATGCATTGAAGCACCATCGTGCAATACGACCTGCGAACCCTTAAGAAGTTGCATCACACCATAGCTGCCTATAACCCCACTTCCTATATATTGCCTTGCACTCACCTCAAGCATACCCTTAATATGCAGAGTAGCCGAATCGAGAATCAGGCGCACATACTCTTCGCGATGTTTATATTCGCTTGTGCGCATTGCCACCTCCCCGATTGGAGCTGTTTGGTCAGAATAGTAAGGTACAACCAACGAGGCATTGTTAGGTATAGTAAGCTCTTTATCACGAAGTTTATAATCGGACATCATTACTATTGCGAAGTGTTTGTTAGGATTCTTCTCAGCAAATGACGCTGCCGCCTCAAGCGAATAGAAATAGCCTGATTTTTCGCCTTCTTCAGAATAAACACATGTTATAACAGCCTCAGGATTATCAAGCGGACGAATAACATACCGATATCCTTCGTCGTAGTCAGCACCTAACACAAGGATGTAAACGCCACAACTATCGGTCGGTATATATCTTCGCAGATTATCTGCCGAAGAATAATATCCGGCATTTAGAATCAGTTTACCTATTACCGCATCATTACGACGCACACAAGCGTAAAGAGTATCTGCCAAAGTTTTCAAGCGACAATCGTTGAGTTCGCATTTGCTTGAAGTATTGTATGCATAAAGTGAGTAAGCCTCTTGTCCTTTGGAGAGAACAGTAATAGTGCACGTATCAAAAACAGCCTCACCCGACACGTATGCTCCATATATGTATTTTGCTGCTTGGGAATTTGTTGCCTGAACAAAAAAATTGGTATTATTAACCTGTGCTGTCTGAGCATTTGCCACAGCTATTCCGCGAGAAAATGTATCGGTAAAGATGGTATCACCCAGCTGGTTAACTATTACAACCACGCGGCAATCGGAAGCATATAGATGCCCTTTGTTAACATGTATGCCAACAGCCGAATCACCATTACTTTGCGCCTTGATATTAGTGTTTTTCAGTTCGACATTTATGGTATCGACACTTAGATAGAAAGCAGTGGCTGCTTTTCTGCCAGCAAACGATGATACCTCGCAGTCGTGTATCTTGGTGTTATTATGCAGATATACGGTATAGGAACTGGCGCTATCAGCCTGAGTTGTTATTGTATCAGAAGTTAAATTTATTTTGGCATGAGAAAAAACTCCGTATGCCAACGCTTTTGTCTTAACCGAAACATTCACTTTATCGACTATTGCAATCGGGCTAATGCCGGAGACGGGGTCAGTGAAGTTGAACACTCTTATTCCGTAGATTTTATCAATAGCGGCTTCAACATTAACGCGAGAATTGCGAATAGTAAGATACGCATAAGCTCTAATGCCATTGATATTTGTATTTCCTTCAACTTTGATGTCGAAATTTGTAATATTCACCTTACCGCATGTTGTATTATCACCTAATACATAAATTGCATTTGCATTGCTAAGTGCATAGCAATTGATAACCACGTCTTTTCCTTCAAAATCGACTTCATTTCCCAAATATATTGCCGTTGAGTTTTCTATCGCTGAATATGAATCGATGCTACAATTATTGAGTAGCAACTTACCTGCCGAACACTTAACGCACTGTGCTAAGCGAGAAAACTGCGTATTTGTTGCTCGGGCTGAGAATTGACAATTTCGAGCTTCTATAGACGATGAGTTATTGGCATATAATGCATGCACTGAGGCATCAACAAAACTTGTAGCCGTATCCTGACGCGCTTGTGCATCGAGTATGCTTTCCTCTACCATGACATTTCCTCTGAGCATATAAAGGGCATAAGCGGTAGTGTAACCTGCCAATGCTTTCAACAATGAATTCGAAACAGCGGAATGAGCGGTGTCGTTAACAATATAAAGCGCTGATGCTGATTTAATTTGTGACTCTGCCGTCAACTTACAGAACGTTGCATTTACAGTATTGTCGCAATAAACAGCACATGCCTTTTCGCTAATGCAGTCGGCATGAATAGTATCATTGGCAAGTAGCAGATTACCTCTCGAGGAGATGCCATACGCATTCTGAGCGGCAGAAACCGACAACTTCAAATTCCTGATGTCAGCCACGGTATAGGTTAGTTGCGTACTATCATAGAAATTGTTTAGATTTATGCCATACGCAGATTGTCCTTGGGCGGCAACATCTATCAAACACGAGTCGAGCGACAACTGTGTATATGCTTTAACAGCATATACCGCCTCTGTCCCTTGGGCAGATATTCGGCAGTTTTTTATCCGAACATCAGCCGCCGAATTGTCATTTCCCGCTCCTGACACTGCATAAACCGCTTTGTCAGCAACACATAGGATGTCGCAATTATACATCTGCATGGAAGAGTTAGCGCCTATATAGATGGCAACGGCAGAAACCGACTTGTTCGTCTCGTTGTAGGGACATAGATTGCTAAACTCGAGTGCCATATCATGCAACAAGAGGTTGCCCCTTGAAATATTCAGCGCAACCTGTCGCGCGTTTCTATTGGCAATTGCACGGATTTTCCCACCTAAGCGAGAAGAATAAATAGAGAGTGTAAGAGTATCGTTGTTGAGTTGGAGAAATGAAATAGCCGACATCGTATCGCCAAGTATAAAACCATTTAGGTCGATGCTTAAATTAGTCTTCACTTGCAACGAAGGCATGCTATTCTCGAATGACACATTCGAGTCGAGACGGATATGTGCCTTTTTTGAAGTATTGGCATAGGTGAGTGCCGCAGGGAAGTCGGCATGGTGTGTGGTGTCGGTTTCGGTAATGACACATATATCGTTCGCATAAACAACATGAGATATAATGGAAAACAACAATATTAACCAACAACGATGACGCATCTCATTAAATGCAAAAAAGAATTCTATCAAGAACAACTATAATAATTATCTGCAAATATTCCTCATACATACTTGCAGAGAATCAGTCCAATATGGAATCTCAACACCAAATGTAGCACGTATCTTCGTTTTGTCTAACACCGAATAAGCAGGACGAACAACCTTACTTGGATACTCTTCTGAGCGGCAAGGGATGATATAGCAATTGTTATGTCCGGCATAGGAAGCTATATGCTTCGTAAAATCGAACCAAGAGCACACACCTTCGTTTGAATAGTTATAGATTCCTGTTTTGCCGATATATTTACGTTCGTTTATTATCGAATATATAGCATTAGCTAAATCAAGCGCATAGGTCGGAGTACCCACTTGGTCGTACACTACTTTTAGCAAAGGCTTAGTCTGTGTGAGGTTGAGCATTGTTTTGAGAAAATTCTTTCCATACTCGCTATACAACCATGCCGTGCGAATTATAAGATGTGGGCATCCTGCTGCTATTATGTTTTTTTCTCCTTGAAGTTTCGATGCTCCATATACGCCGGTAGGAGTGCCTGTCATATCTTCACGGCATGGAGTGTTATAAACCTCTTTGCCAAACACATAGTCGGTAGAAATATGAACTATCAAACCTTGTCGGCGAGCCATCACCTCAGCAAGAATAGCAGGAGCTTCGGCATTGAGTTTATAAGCCAAAGCTTCGTTATCTTCGGCAGCATCAACATTGGTATATGCGGCACAATTAACTATAGCGTCGATGTTATTCGCTTCTACCACCTTTTCTACTGCATCCATATCGGTGATATCTAATCTGAACGTTTCGACGCCTGCTTGATCATTTATGTCAGAAAACAGATAGCGGTCAGAGGAGTTGCGAGTAACAATTCGCATCTCATTGCCAAGCTGACCATTAGCACCTGTAACAAGAATAGTCATTGTTTGTTTTTGTGTTTAGTGTTTAGTGTGTACGCGACATGCTACCTACGAATTACGACCTACTACTTCCTACCTGCCACATACTTATCTGCTTAAATTCTTCTATTTGTTCAGTGAATGTTGCATGATGTTTGTCCTTTTCTGAAAGGATAACATCCCAAACTGGCAGATGCCAATCAATATTCAATTGTTTATCATCCCATGTTATAGCGCCCTCTGCCTCAGGATGATAGAATTCGTCGCATTTATACTGAAAAACAACTTCCTTGCTCAACACGGCAAAACCATGTGCTATACCTTTAGGCATAAAAAATTGAAGATGGTTTTCTTCGGTCAGTTCAACCGAAGTCCATTGCCCGAATGTAGGACTATCGCAGCGTATATCAACTGCCACATCAAGTACTCTGCCACGAACTACTCGCACGAGTTTCGATTGTGTAAACGGTGGTTTCTGAAAATGCAAACCTCGAAGTACTCCGTATTGCGACTTCGACTCGTTATCCTGAACAAAACGAATATCTGCTACATGCTGACTAAATTCTCGCTCGTTGAACGACTCGAAAAAATAACCACGCGAGTCGTTGAATAGGCGGGGTTCAATAATTACTACACCGGGAATTTTTGTTTTTATAATATTCATTTCAAGATTGTTAATAGTTGACCTTTAATAGAAAACACACCTTATCTGCCGGAGTACATCTTTTCATAATATTGCTGGTAGTCGCCTGACGTTACATTGTCCAACCACTGCTGATTATCAAGATACCAACGCACGGTTTTCTCTATTCCTTCTTCAAATTGCAAAGAAGGTTCCCACCCTAATTCCTTTTGAAGTTTAGTAGAGTCTATCGCATATCGCATATCATGACCTGCACGGTCGGTAACAAAAGTTATTAGGTTGAGGTCTTCACCCTCTTTACGGCCAAGAAGTCGGTCAACGGTAGCAATCACTACTTTGATGATATCAATATTCTTCCACTCGTTGAATCCACCGATATTATATGTATCAGCAACCTTGCCGTTATGGAATATTAAATCAATAGCACGAGCATGGTCTTCCACATAAAGCCAATCTCTTACATTCTCGCCTTTACCGTAAACAGGCAGAGGTTTGCGATGCTTGATATTGTTAATAAACAAAGGTATCAGTTTTTCGGGGAACTGATAAGGTCCATAGTTATTAGAACAATTGGTAACAATGGTGGGCATACCATAAGTATCGTGGAAAGCACGCACAAAATGATCGGATGAAGCCTTACTTGCCGAATACGGCGAATGAGGATTGTATTTTGTTGTCTCGTAGAAAAAATCATGTCCATAAGCGAGATGGTGAGTGCCAGATGATGCCCGCGTAGTAAATGGGGGCTCTACTCCTTCGGGGTCGGTTAGCTCGAGCGCACCATAAACCTCGTCGGTGGAGATATGATAGAAACGCTTACCTTCATATTTCTCTGGCAACGACTCCCAGTAGAGTTTTGCTGCCTGCAACATTGAGAGCGTACCTAACACATTTGTGCGGGCAAATGTGAATGGGTCTTTTATTGAACGATCAACATGACTCTCAGCCGCAAGGTGAATAATTCCATCTACATGTTCACGACAGATAAGGTCGTAAACCGAATCGAAATCGCAGATGTCGATTTTAGCAAACTTGTAATTAGGTGCTTTTTCCACATCTCGCAGATTTGCGAGATTGCCGGCGTATGTAAGTTTATCTAAATTGATAATCTTATAATTTGGATATTTATTAACGAAAAGTCGAACTACATGGCTACCTATAAATCCGGCACCACCTGTTATAACTATTGTTCTGCTCATCATAATAAGGTGAAAAGTGAAAGGTGAATATTAACTATTCGAGGTTGGCATACCCCGTATCTTGCATTTCGTCGATTACACGTAGCAGATATTGTCCGTATTGGTTTTTAAGCATAGGCTGTGCCAACTCGCGCATCTTCTTTTCGCCAATCCACCCCATCCTATATGCTATTCCTTCGAGACACGCAATTTTCAGCCCTTGCCTTTTTTCTATCACCTCAACAAAAGTAGAAGCCTCTGACAAGGAATCGTGAGTCCCGGTATCTAACCATGCAAAACCACGACCTAAAGTCTGCACTTTCAATTCGCCTGCACGCAAAAATTCCTGATTGACAGTTGTTATCTCAAGTTCTCCTCGCGCAGAAGGCTTGATGTTTTTTGCCACCTCTACCACACGATTAGGATAGAAATACAAACCTACAACAGCATAATTCGACTTTGGTACAGCTGGTTTCTCTTCTATCGACAGACAGTTACCCTCTTTGTCGAATTCTGCCACTCCGTATCTTTCGGGGTCGCTCACCCAATAACCAAACACGGTTGCCTTATTCTCCGTTTCGGCTGTTCGCACTGCCTCACGGAGCATACTCACGAATCCGTTTCCATGGAAGATATTATCTCCAAGAACTAAACATGCCGAATCGTTGCCAATGAACTTCTCGCCAATAATGAATGCTTGAGCTAAGCCATCGGGCGAAGGTTGCTCGGCATATTCGAAGTTCACTCCATAATCGCTTCCATCACCAAGTAATCGACGAAAACCAGGAAGGTCCTGCGGAGTAGAAATGATAAGTATATCACGGATTCCGGCAAGCATAAGAGCCGAAATAGGATAATAAACCATTGGTTTATCATAAATAGGAAGAAGTTGCTTACTAACTCCCTTAGTAATCGGATATAGGCGTGTTCCAGAACCGCCAGCCAAAACGATACCCTTCATGATTGTTGAAAAGTTTTTAGTCCGCCAACAGGCGGACGAATGGTTGAATGCCTCTATTTATTTTTATTTATTAACTATAATGGCTTTTATTCCGTCGCGTTCGAGGATGGCATCTATAGTAGGTTCACCACCGCGGAAACGTTTATAAAGTTCCATAGGGTCTTCTGTTCCACCGCGTTCAAGAATATTGGTACGGAAAGCATCTGCTGCTTTTTTATCAAATATAGAACCATTTTTCTTTGCAGCAGCTTTGAATACCGAGAATGCATCAGCATCGAGCAACTCCGACCATTTATAGCTATAATAACCTGCGGCATACCCGCCGGAGAAAATATGCGTAAATGCCGTCTCCATCTGTGTTCCTGACACTATCGGCATTAGTTGAACCGTCTCCATAGCTTTGTTGCCAAACTTAAGCACAGCCTCCTCGACACTCAAACCGGCTGGTACTTCGAAAGGTGATGTGAGAGTATGCCATGCCATATCAAGATAACCAAACGACAACTGACGGGCACATGCGTAAGCAGCATGATAGTTTTGCGAAGCATGCATCTTATCAAGCAATTCCTGAGGCAACGACTCGCCGGTTATATAATGCTTTGCGAAGGTATCGAGAAACTCTTTCTCATCAATGAAATTCTCGTTGAACTGCGAGGGTAACTCCACAAAATCGCGGGGCACATTAGTTCCCGACATCGAAGCATATTGGCATTGAGTGAGCATACCATGCAGACCATGACCAAACTCGTGCAAGAATGTACGTACTTCGTCGTAGGTAAGCAAAGCCGGTTTGTCGTCGGTAGGACGAGTGAAGTTCATTACGTTGACGATATGCGGACGATTATTCTTCCTGCCTTCTTTCCATTGCGGACGGAAATCATTCATCCATGCACCGCCACGCTTGCCATCACGCGGATGGAAATCGCAATAATATACGGCAATATAATTACCCTTAGCATCATACACCTCGTATGCCGACACTTCGGGGTTATATACTTGAATGTTCTTATTCTCTTTGAATGTGAGCCCATAGAGACGCTTTGCCAACCCAAATACACCTTTTTTCACATTCTCCAACTCGAAATACGGGCGAAGCAAATCGTCGGATATAGCATATTTCTCGTTTTTGAGTTTCTTTGAATAATAACTCCAATCCCATGGTTGCAGTTGAGCATACAGTCCATGCTCTTTGGCATATTGTTGCAGTTCCTCTGCCTCCTGATGAGCTACCGGCATATATGCATCGCGCATCTCGTCGAGCAGTTTATACACATTCTCTTTATTCTTTGCCATCGATTTATATAGCGACTTATCAGCATAGCAGTCTTTACCGAACAACTTAGCAATAGCCAGGCGGGTGTTTACTATTTCAACTATCACCTGAGTATTATCGAACTCGCCACCTATGCAACGCGAATTATAAGCAGTATAAAGTTCACGGCGGACGTCGCGATTATCGCAGTCTTGCATAACCGGTATATATGTAGTAGGTTTCAAGTCGAGCAACCAGCCTTTCATTCCCTTACGTTCGGCATTCTGAGCAAGCATCTTCTTCGTATCGTCGTTCAAACCTGCCAAGACAGCCTCATCTGAAATGAGCATTGTCCAAGCATTTGTTGCCTTTAGTACATTCTGTCCATACTGAAGAGTAAGACGCGACAGTTTGGCACTCAGTTCTTTGTAAGTGAGTTTATCTTCAGCAGAAAGATTGGCACCATTATTGGCAAATCCATCATAAATATCCTGCAACATTTTTTGCTGCTCTTTGGTTAATTTGAGTTTGTCGCGCTGATCATAGACAGCTTTTATTCTCTGGAAGAGTTTCTCGTTGAGACGAATGGTTGACGAGTATTCCGACATTTTAGGAGATAACTCCATTTCCAATTGTTGGAGTTCATCGTTTGTCTCAGCACTTGTCAGATTATAAAAACACGAAGCCACAACCGACAAAAGTTGACCTGACTTCTCGTAAGCCTCTATTGTATTAGCAAAGGTAGGAGCCTTCGGATTATTCACAATAGCATCGATTTCGGCTAATCCCTGACGCATACCTTCTTCAAAAGCGGGCATATAATCGCTCGTTTTAATCTCGTTGAAAGGATAAGTAGAACGCGGAGTTTTCCAATTTTTGTAATTGAAGAATGGGTTTATCTCAGCATGAGCGACCATAGTAGCAGCAAGTGCCATAACGAACAAAAGTTTAGTTTTCATTGTACTTGTTATTTTATTATTTCTTATTATCGCTTAATAAGTCGTAGGAATTCTACAGATTTATCGGTTGCCAATTCCAACAGATACACACCGCTTGGCATGTCGGTTATATCAATATTGGCATTTGAGCCTGTTATGGTTTTAGTCTCGACAACCGATCCGCTGAGTGTAATGACTCTGAGTTTATATTGTTGTGGTGAACTCATCTCGATAGCAAACATGCCATCCGAAGGATTAGGATACACGCGGCATTGAGCCACACTCTGATTGTTCACAGCTGAATTGATATACTGACGTTGTCCATAGTTGACCTGCATTGTTACACCATACTTGGTGGTAAGATGATTGTCGGTTAAAAACGGGCACGGTAAAGCATAATGGTTGATATAATCTCCCGCCCAGAACGACAGAGTGTTGACCACACGATATGTATCATCCGAATAAGAGAAGCGAGTATCGACCCACGATTTCCACTGCTGATTAATAGGTTTATTCACTATCACCGATGCCAAACGGTTTTGGTCATCGTAAGCCCACTGACGTTGCAGTTGCGGAGTCCAATACATATCGTGCCACATGCTAAACCGCTCAACACTGAGGAGTCCGTTATTTGTTTCTGTTGCACCATTTTGGTACGCCACCCACTCCATGCCTCGAGCAGTGCGCTGCCATACCTCAACAAGTTGCGAAAGTTCAGAGCCTGTCGCTGGGTCGAGATTACGGGTGAAACGCATCTGCGGAGTCCACATAGCATCGTCGGTAAGTTGCTCTAACTGATAAACAGCTTTGTCAACGTCGTCGGTAATAACCCGCAAGCGAATATTAGTCTCGTTCTTATCGGCATCGGTAATATCAAAATTTATATACCCTAATTTTCCTAAGACTCCGGTGGTATAAATCCACGATTGGTGTAGAGTTGTCGTCTGCGAGTTTTTAGTAGTAGTTGTTGTTTGCAACACTATACGTCCGAATCGGTCGTATGACATAGAAAACTCTCGTGTCTCACCATCGGCAAAAGTCTGAGTAGCAGCCACCAATCGGTCTTGCTGATACGAGAATGTCATACGTTCTTCCACCACCCACTCTGCGTCAACATAAACCTCGTGTGTCTGGCGGAGATAATTCTGAGTACCACTGGCAAAATTGCGTACAATACGGCGGGTTGGCAGCCATTCACTACCCACAAGTTGCGACTCACGCTCCATCATAAGTTGACCTGCATGAGTGTAGAAATAATCATACTTGAAGGTTCCGTCGTTCTCTGTTTCTACAACTATATCTCTAACATCTAAATTCTGGCACCACGCCGCAAGTGCTACCAACGCCAATGCTATAATAGATAGGCTACGTTTCATTTCGAGAAAAACTTTATACAATTATGAGGTTGCAAATTTACACTTTTTTTTTCATACACACAACAAATTTTTCAACTCAAAATTACAAATCAGCACAACAAAAACAAAAGTGCCGTTTAGCTTTACTAAACGACACTTTTACAATTATCATTTTCTATTGAATTGCAGCGGATTATACTTAATCATTCAAATCTTCGCAAGCGTCTTTGTCAGTTGCACTTGCCTTTGAATAATTGATTGTCGGCTGTATTGGAGATTCTGCAAATTTCTGTTTGGCAGCATCAACAATGGCTTTAGCAACATCTTCTGATGCCCACACATACTCAGTTTGCGACTGTCCCATCATTGAAATAGTAATTTGCCAGCATGAAGCGTTGGCATTATTGAATGCCTCGCAAGAATCTTCATCGTCGGCTGCAGCAGGCTCATAAGATGTTTTGAATCCTTGAGTCTCAGATATTGCTACTTGTTGTTTGATAGTCTGTTCAGATTCCCATGTGTAGATAACTATTGTCAGACCTTCAGGGGAAGTAGTCGTCAGCTTCCAACATTGTTCCTCACCTGCAGGATTGTTATTTTCAAGTTCGTCGCAAGCATCTTCATCGGCAGCATTCGCCTCTTCATGGCGGAAAGTCTGCCCTCCAAGAACCAGGTCTGCAACTGCTTCGCGCTCAGTACCCCACGTATAATATTCTTCGGTTGTACCTTGGTATATAACAGCAATATGCCAGCACTTCTCAACAGTGTTATCATATCCTTCGAGTGCAGGATTTTCCGGATTATCAGGATTGTCCGGATTATTGAGAGCGTCACAAGCATCTTCGTCGTCAGCATTAGCCGGAACGAGTTTGAAATCTACACCAGAGTAAACAAGATTAGCAACTGCCATACGCTCTGTAGCCCAAATGTATGTGGTCTCTGTGCGTCCGTAAGCGGATACGGTGAGTTGCCAGCAACGAACAGTGATGCTATCATACTGTGCAAGCGGATCTGTAGGAGTAGGATCTTCATCGTTAAGTTTCTCGCAAGCATCTTCGTCTTTGGCATCAGCCTTCTCGTATGTTGCACCCATAAGGTCGGCATACTGTTTGATGCCTTCCTCCGAGTCCCACATATAGGAAACGTACATTCCGCCGTAAGCAGTTACTTTCCAACAGTAGTGCTCTTCGTAGTCAGGATTAAGACGCTCGCACGACTCTTCGTCCTTTGCAGAAGCCTCTGAATACTTCCATGTGTACTTAACGGGACTGAGTTTTTCCGCTTCCTGCAACACGCCGACAATAAAACGCTCGGTACCCCAGACATAACCCTCCTCGGTTACACCGGCGTAGGTAACGGTAGTTTTCCAACACTTGGCAGTTGTATTGTCAAGGTCATCAAGATTGAGTTTCGACGGGTCGTCACCGCCGCAGGCAGCAAACAAGGTAACTGCCATGACGCATACAAATGCGTAAAAAAACTTTTTCATGAGATTATATATTTAGTGAATAATTATTTTTCAAATATGCTGCAAATTTAGAATATTTTTTTATAATTCTCAAAAAATGCAGAAAAATAATCAGTGAAAACCCACAAATGTGGAGTATTTTGCTTTATTCTTTCAGCCATTTGTCCAACCATTCATAGAAAGTGCGTTGCCAAAGAATTCCGTTCTGAGGTTTGAGTACCCAGTGATTCTCATCGGGAAAAACAAGTAATTCGGCAGGTATGCCGCGCATTTTAGCTGCATCGAATGCCGCCATTCCTTGATTTGCAAGGATGCGATAGTCTTTCTCACCATGTATGCAAAGAATAGGAGTATCCCAACGGTCAACAAACAGGTGTGGTGAATTCTTAAACGTGCGTTGTGCCACAGCGTTATCTTTTTCCCAATAGGCTCCGCCCATATCCCAGTTAGCGAACCACTTTTCTTCTGTTTCAAGATACTGCATTTCCATATTGAAAATACCGTCGTGAGCAATGAATGCCTTGAAGCGTTTGTTGTGGTTGCCGGCAAGCCAATATACTGAATATCCGCCGAACGAAGCACCTACGCAACCTAAATGTTCGCGGTCAACATACGGCTCCGAGCAGAACTCGTCGATAGCTGTGAGATAATCTTTCATACACTGTCCGGCATAGTCTCCTGAAATTTGTTCGTTCCACTCAAGTCCAAAGCCGGGCAAGCCTCGACGATTAGGTGCAACCACAATATAATCGTGTGCCGACATCATCATAAAATTCCAACGATAACTCCAGAATTGCGACACGGGCGATTGTGGTCCGCCTTCGCAGTAAAGCAGCGTTGGATATTTCTTCTGAGGGTCGAACTCAGGGGGATAAATTATCCACGTAAGCATTTGTTTACCATCGGTAGTTTTCTGCCAACGAGGGACAACCCTACCCATCTCCACTTGGTCGTAGATATGTTTATTCTCGAAAGTAAGTTGACAGAGAATACCCTGCTTTTCCAACATTGATTCTTCTCGATAGACATCTACTTTGGGTTGACGCGCGATATCAACCACTGCACTTGCAAGAGAGAATATCTCATCTGCCTCACGCATTGAGTGTCGTTTTAAATAAAGTTGGTCTCCGGCAGAACCTATAAGCGAGTAGTCGTATTGCCCATCGGTCAATTCAAGCACCTTCCCTTTCATATCAACAAGATAGATATGCTCAAGCGCATGCCAGCAACCTGCAAATGCTATTTGAAAATTGTCTAACCACAAAAACTCATCCACATTACTCTCAAACTGCTTTGAAAGAAAAGTCTTCTCGCCAGTCTCCAAATTCATCACGAACAAACGGTTTTGGTCGCTCTCATATCCGTCGCGTTCCATCGAGAGCCATGCAATCCGTGTGCCATCGGGTGAATACTGGGGATTAGTATCATAGCCCATCATTCCTTGGGTTATATTTTTGTGAGTTTTCTGAGCCACATTGTAAAGATAAATGTCAGAGTTAGTAGAAACAGCATATTCAAGTCCGGTTTTCTTTCGGCATGTATATGCCAACTCGGTTCCGTCAGGACTCCATGCTATCTGCTCTATTCCGCCGAAAGGCTTCATGGGCGATTCGTATGGTTGACCTTCAAGAATGTCGATAATGTTTTCAAGTTTACCATCGTTTACCTCGGCAATAAATGGGTGCGGCGCAGTCTCTGTCCACTCATCCCAATGTTTGTACATCAAGTCGTCAACAATCCTGCCAGTCGCCTTGTCAAGATCGGGATATATATCTTGAGTCGATTTTACCGTCTTCACCTGCGCCACAAATACTACTTTCTTTCCGTCTTTTGAAAATTTAAATCCTTCGATATCACCATCGTAATATGAAAGTTGACGACAATCGTTACCATTTTTGTCCATTGTCCAAATCTGCGAAGAGCCGGACTTGTTGCTCAGATATGCTATTCGCTCTTCGTCAAGCCAAGCAGGATCTGACTCACGATAAGCACTATGAGTAAGTTGCAGAGATTTCCCCTCGTCAGAAATTACGAAAAGTTCGGTGTTCGACTTGTTTTGAGCCACCGAGTAATATGTTACTTGGTAAGCAAGTTGCCCGTAGTCGCTTACTGCTGCCGAGCCTATTCTTCCCATAGCCCACAGTGCTTCAGCCGTCATGCGTCCGCCTTCAATTTTAATATCATTTTTGCCGATAATGGCAGTGTTATTGTTTTGCTCAACGCAACCGGTGGCAGCAAGCAGGGTGAGAGCAGACATAATATAATGAGTTATTGTCATTTTTTAAGAATCTATATATTTACCAAATTATTTCTTTCTTTCCATTCCGTATATACACGCCACCTTGCGTCGGACGCTCAACATACCGGCGCCCCATAATGTCGTACCAACAGTTGTTGGCCGGATATGAGATATTATCAACAGAATGTGAACGTGCAGGGGCAAGATTTAATTTAACAAACAGATCGTTGGTACGATTCTGGTCTTTTTTGCCATAATTAGAATAATCATATAAAATTGACGATACTGGTGTCTCAACCAAAGAAAGAATAACATTTTTCACTTCGGTCTTGAACAAATAAATTTCAAGAAGCGAGAAATTATTTTCAACAGCTATGTCGTCAATCATATTATCATAGCCTATATTCACCATTTCTCTTATTCGCTCAACAAGTTTGCGATTTTCATTTGCTTCAGATGTGGTGAGTAGAGACAATTGGCAAGCTTCATGTGTATATTTAATCAGCATATCAGCCATCTCGCTCGGATTGTCAGGGAATGCGTTCAGCAGTTTGCCTATTTGTGGAGTCAAGGCTGTCATCTGCTGCTTTTTCTCAATAATCTGAGACGAGAACGAAGATATAGCCGTCCTTATCAATCTATCAGAGCGGCTTGCTATCTCCTCTCGCGAGAACACTTGCAAATCACCAAGACTATTCAAACTTTGCACCTTACGCGTAAGAATCTCTACATTTCCTCCATTACCGCTGAATGTTATCCACCTATAAGGACACGGATAAGTGATAGGCGAACCGGTGCTTACTTCCACTATACTATCTGTCATATTCTCGTTGTAAGCGACAGAGATATTAGATATATGCATGTGTCCGGTAAACACAAGATGAATATTATGCTCGATAAAGAGTTGGGTTATACTATCACCTTTTTCAATAGCTGCAGAAGCCATCATACGGCGTTGCTCGTTGAAGTGCTCAACTAATTGATGATGCATCATAGCAAATACCATCTGTCCGTTCTTTGCAGCCTCGTCGGCACGGTCGAGAACCCACTGAAGTGTCGGGTCGGCTAATCTGCCGTAGTCTATACGCGAGTTTGCATTATCACCTCGACGGATAGACTTGTTTTCGCTCCAGCGATTAGCGTCGATAGCTATCATTCGTATTGACGGAGTAAGGTTTACCACATACGATAGCGAAACACTATCTTGCTCGTAAGAGGTAGCGTCGTATCCGAAATCGCGGTATATCTGCCTGAATTCGTTGGGCGTAACGTCATCGGTTTGATGCCTCTCGTCGCCATCGAAAACCACTGCATAAGGATTTAATATATCATGATTGCCCGGAATAACGAAACATTCTATACCTTTGTCTTCAAGGCGTTTAAGTCCGTCAGCCACCATCTGATGACTTATCTTCTCCCCATCTTTTGTAAGGTCGCCGGGGATGATTAGCACACTCGGATTGCAACGCTCAATAGTGTCTAACAACGCATCGAAAATCTCTTTGCTCTGACGTAGCATTTTTCTATCTGACTCTATCACATCGTTTATTGCCTTCCCTTCGGAAACAATAAGTTCGGGGTGCATGAGGTGAATATCGGTAAGAAGCATCATATTGAGATCATCGGTGTTGAAAGGCACTTCCTCTACCACGAAACCGGTTGTTGCAAGCAACTCCTCGCCTGCCACCACTTCTACCCGATAATTACCCTGTTCGAGTGTATCTCCTACAGCGAAAGTACCATCCATATACTTCACATTCAGGTAGGTGGCAAGAGGTAACTTGGCTGCATCTTGATAGATGTAGATATCGGCCTTTCGTGTGAAATTAGAATAGTCGATTGTTATCTGTTCTCCTACTCTATATCTTTGCTTAGCCATAGATAAAACAAATTCGTCGGCAGCAACAGGTTCTGCAAACGATAGAAAAACAAGTGCGATTAAAGTCAACACAGTGCTTCGTTGTAAGTATTGTTTCATAAGACAAGTAAATACAAAATACCGCAGATACCCATTTTAGGCTATCTGCGGTACTTTTTGATTATTATTACATATTGTTTAGTTTCTCAGTTATCTCATCGTATTTCTTCTGATATTCCGGTTCAGAACGGAAACGATAATAGAGACCTTTAACGTGAAGCATGTAGTCGCGATTTTGCTCAAGTTCTACAGCCTTTTCGAAGTAGGGAATTGATGCTTTGTATAGAACATCCAATTCCTTGAGAGCCTTCTGATATGCGGCATTGTCGGAAATATGGTTTACTTCCTCAGTACGTGCAGCAGCATCGTTGTAGAAACAACGTCCCATACCTGCGTAAGCCTCTGCCTGCTTTGGATCCATATCAATCACTTTCTGGAAGTCAGCTTTTGCCTCCTCAAATTTCTGGTCGTGCTCGAGCAAGTTACCACGAATAAGATAATACTGAGCAATAGTGGGGTCGGCTGCAATAGCTTGATTCAGATACTCGAGAGCGGCATCTAACTGACCTGAGAAGATATAGTGGTTGATAAGATTCTGAATAAACCACGACTCCTTCGGGAACTTCTTTATTGAATTCTCAAGCGCAGCAACGTAGTTGGCTGTATCTTTCTGGTCGTAGTAGCATTGATAAATAAACTCGTTGGCAGTTATTATATCCGATTCCTTAGCGGCTGCTGCCACCTCGGGCTTGTTCATCTGCGAGAACCAGGCAATGGCTTTATCATATTGTTTTGCCATATAAAGGAAACGTCCGGCATAAATAACATAGGTGTAATATACGGTATCCTTAACAAACTGAGCTTTCATTTTCGGCTCTTGCATCATATCAAGTTCAGGAATTGCCAAATGTTTTGCAAATGCTTCGTATGCTCCCATGTAGTCGCCACTCTCATATAGTTGCAAACCATATACTATAAGAGTCTGCCCTGTATAGTATTCCATAATGCGTTGCGAGATGTTTTTTCTTGTTTTAGCATCTACCTTTCCTTTTGCATTAGGCACTTGCGACATCTTATCAGCAATCAACCAATAATCGTACGACTCGCTTGTGGGTTTCGACATTGTAAGATCATCAACTGCCTGCCCCATACCACGCTGAATGAAATAATGCTGATACTCGTTGTATCCTACCAACCCTGCTACATACCATGTATTTGTCAGGTCTTTGGTAGTAGGATCTTGCAACGCAGCCTCGATAGCCTTACGGGCGCCATCGAAATCAGGATTCTCATAAGCCGACGACAAACTCTTCGCCTTATTTACATTGCTCTTTTGAGCAAAGCAACCCGTTACAACAATAACGAGTGCAAGAATTGTTGCTAACTTTTTCATAATTCTATTATTTTAAGAGGTTTTACAATTTAATGTTATTTTCACATTGCTTATTTCAAAATGTGTGCCAAACTATTATTCTACAACTGCCTCCTCGTCGGCTTGTGCATCGAAATCACCTTCTTCTGGTTCGGTCTGCTCGGCTGCTATCGGAGCGGGTTGTTCTTCGTCTTTTGGTACTACACAACCGAATACAAGTGTATCCTGACGTTTCTGCAAATCGATGAGTTTAACGCCTTGAGTTGCACGGCCACAAACACGGATAGAATCCATCGACATACGGATAGCTGTGCCCGATTTGTTGATAAGCATCAGGTCAACATCATCGTCAACGGCATCTATTCCAATCAGATTACCTGTCTTTTCGGTGATATTCATCGTCTTCACACCCTTGCCGCCACGGTTTGTTATTCTGTAAACGGGTTCTCCGTTCTCGTCGTCGAGTGCAGTGCGCTTGCCATAACCCTTTTCGGAAATTACAAGAATTGTTTGCTTCGTGCCCTTATCAACGGTTACTACACCTACTACTTTATCTTTCCCGTCGTCGTCGAGAGTGATAGCCTTTACACCTGTAGCCGGGCGTCCCATCGGACGAACTGTCTGCTCGTTGAAACGAACAACCTTACCATTATAACTTGCCACAAGAATCTCAGAATTACCATCGGTAAGCGAAACACGGATTAGTTGGTCATCTTCGCGCATTGATATAGCAATTATACCATTTGCACGCGGACGCGAATATGCTTCGAGAGTAGTCTTCTTTATTATACCATTCTTGGTAATAAATACAAGATAATGATTTTCTACATATTCTTTGTCTGTTAGACCTTTCACATTGATAAATGCACGAACCTTATCACCCTTCTCAAGGTTTATCATATTCTGAATAGCACGGCCTTTCGACTGCTTGTTGCCTTCAGGTATATCATACACCTTAAGCCAATAGCAACGTCCCATCTCTGTAAAGAACATCATCGTAGAGTGCATCGATGCGGTATAGATATACTCAATGAAATCTTCATCGCGAGCATTTCCGGCTCTTGAGCCTAAACCGCCCCTACCCTGCTGACGGAACTCGGTAAGTGCCGTGCGCTTGATATATCCGAGGTGAGAAATGGTGATTACCATGTCGTCGTCGGCATAGAAATCTTCAGGATTGAATTCTTCGGCAGCATAAGCAATCTCGGTGCGACGCTCGTCGGCATATTTTTCTTTTATTTCAAGAAGTTCCTGACAAATAAGGTCGTATCGAAGCTGCTCATTAGCGAGCAATTCGTTCAAATGCTCGATTAATTTTTCTAATTCGGCATATTCATTTCTGAGTTCGTCAATTCGCAAACCTGTAAGTTGCGAGAGACGCATATCTACAATAGCCTTCGACTGCAAGTTATCTATATTAAACCGTTCTTCGAGTGCAGTCTGAGCCTCAGAAGGAGTATGCGAAGCACGGATAATTCGAACCACTTCGTCAATATTATCCACTGCAATTATCAAGCCCTCCAAAATGTGTGCACGCTCTTGTGCTTTACGCAGTTCGTAGCGGGTACGACGTATTACCACGTCCATTCGGTGCTCAACGAAATTCGAAACAAGTTGCTTAAGAGTAAGCAGACACGGGCGCCCTTTTACTAAGGCAATGTTATTTACCGAGAATGCTGATTGAAGTTCGGTGAATTTATATAGTTTATTGAGAACAACCGATGCATTGGCATCGCGCTTTATCTCAATTATAATTCTTACATCTTGTTTTGACTGGTCGGATATGCCGGAGATACCTTCTATTTTCTTAGTGTTAACAAGGTCGGCTATTTTCTCTACTAATTCAGCCTTAACCACTCCGTATGGCAGTTCAGTAATTACGATACGTTCTCTACCGTTGTCTTCGGTCTCGATATCTACTTTCGAGCGAATAACGATGCGTCCTCTACCTGTCGAGTAAGCATCTTTTACGCCTGAATAGCCATAAATAATACCACCGGTTGGGAAATCGGGCGCTTTAATATAATTCATCAGCCCGTCAACATCTATGTCAGGGTTATGAATGTACGCAATACATCCGTCAATCACCTCGCCTAAATTATGAGTTGGCATATTGGTTGCCATACCCACTGCAATACCATTTGCTCCGTTGACGAGCAGATTCGGGAAGCGTGTCGGCAAAACAGTAGGTTCGCGAAGTGTATCATCAAAGTTGAGTTGCATATCAACTGTATCTTTCTCAACATCGCGAAGCATCTCTTCTGCCAATTTCGACAAGCGAGCCTCTGTATAACGCATGGCAGCAGGGCTATCTCCGTCAACCGAACCGAAGTTTCCTTGCCCGTCAACAAGCGTATAACGCATTGCCCATGGCTGAGCCATACGCACCAATGTGCCGTATATACTTGAGTCGCCATGAGGATGGTACTTACCCATAACCTCACCGACGATACGAGCCGATTTCTTTGTAGGCTTATCACTTGTATTGCCTAATTCGTTCATTCCGAATAACACACGGCGGTGAACAGGCTTAAATCCGTCGCGAACATCAGGCAGAGCACGACTTACAATCACACTCATTGAATAATCGATGTAGGATTGTCGCATCTCCTCATCGATGTTTACTTTTAAAATTCTGTCGTTATCTATCATTGTTTTGGTTTTATAATTTCACGCGCAAAGATACAATATTTTTTTGATAAACACAAATATTTTTGCATCTGACGCATTTTTGTTTTGTTTTCGACATTTATTCTACTTCAACACAAGTCTGCTTATTTCGTCATTAAATGGCATTTTCATCCAAATAGGCCGATTTGGGTATTAACGAATACCTGCAAGTTTATGGGTTTGCATCGAGAGTCGCCACCATGGATGACCGAGCACATACTGAATAGTCTTTTGCAAGTTTTCTCGGTTTTTCTCCTCGTCGTTAACATCGCATGGCTGAAGCAGATAGTTAGGCGCTTTAATTTGTTTGTGCCAATGCTCCACATCCTGGCAGGTGTACACCACTTTTACCTCGTCAGCCTCAGTAAGCACAACTCTACTACCCTCTTTTGGCGAGCATGTTACCCAATCAATTGTTGTAGGGAGTTGCCGAGTACCGTTGGTCTCAGCACAAACAAAAAAACCTGCTCGATGAAGAGTTTCAACGAGCATCGTATCTACCTGCAAGGCAGGTTCCCCGCCTGTAAGCACAAGCAACGGACGAGCGTCATAATCTTGATTTAGCGCCTTCAAAGAATCGGGTAATAACAGAAGGGCACGTTCAGCTATCTGTTTGTCGGTAAGGATTGTAAAAGACGAGTAATCGGTATCGCAAAACGAACAGCGCAGATTACAACCGCTCAACCGAACGAATACAGACGGTTTGCCTGTATTGCACCCTTCACCCTGCAAAGAATAGAATATCTCGTTTACACGATATTGCGATGAGCCTATTTTATTCGTCTCGCTCATAAATAGCTATGTTTCCCTCCGACTCTTGGACACTTACTTTGTAACAGTTTTTAACATGGTCGCATATCCAGCGTGCGATATTTTCTGCCGATGGATTAACATCGAGTATGTCGTTGATATACTTATGGTCGAATGTATCCTTAACAATTTTCTTAATGTGGGTAAAATCGGTAACCATACCGTCTTGGTCGAGTTCTTTTGCCTTACAATATACATAGATTACCCAATTATGCCCATGCAGTGCCTCGCACTTACTCTCGTAAGAAAGCGACAGGTTATGCGCCGCTGAAATCTCAATTCTTTTTTGTACGTAATACATTTTGCAATTTATTATTATTTTTACTCTTCGTATTCTGTGGGGTCGCTGACACCTGCAAGACGGAAAGCTTCACGACGCTCCGTACATGTGCCGCATAGTCCGCAATGCTTATCTTTACCTTTGTAGCAACTCCATGTATGTGCATAATCAACGCCAAGCGCCACTCCACGCTGTACAATCTGCGTTTTAGTAAGATTGGTGTAAGGCGTTATGAGATGCACCCCGTTGTAAGTGCCTGCTTCTATTGCCTTGTCCATTGCCTCAACAAATTCCTGACGACAATCAGGGTAGATAGCATGGTCGCCTGCATGGTTGGCAAGCATGACATAACTTAAATGTTCGTTTTCAGCCATTCCTGCTGCAACAGCAAGCATTATTCCGTTTCTAAAAGGCACAACGGTAGAGTGCATATTCTCATCGTTGTAATTCCCCTCAGGAATATCGTCGGCCCCTGTGAGCAAAGAACTGCGAAACAAGTGCTTTATAAAGTCTAATTTGATAATCAGGTGCTTGATGCCAAGTTTCTCACAGTGGTAGGCAGCACATTCTAACTCACGGGCATTATGATTGCTACCATAGTCAAACGACAATGCAAGAGCAATATGCTCCTCATACTCGTAGAGCATTGTTGTAGAATCCAATCCACCGGAAAAAACGAGTATAGTATCTTTCATTTTTTAATAAGTTTATTTTGCCAACACAGCCGCCATCTGTGCTCTACGTCGTTCGTGAAGCATATCAAGATGGTCGGCATCAGCATAATTAGCAAACGGATAAATACTTATACCGCCACGAGGCGTGAAATAGCCGGTAACTTCGATATACTTGGGATCCATCAAGGCTCGCAAATCGTTCATTATAATATTTATGCAATCCTCATGAAAATCGCCGTTGTTGCGGAACGAAAACAAATAAAGTTTAAGCGATTTCGACTCTACCAAAAGATTTCGTGGAATATATGATATTATTATATGCCCGAAATCAGGCTGACCCGTCTTCGGACAAAGAGATGTAAACTCCGGGCAATCGAGAGTTACAAGATATTCGTTTTCAGGATGTTTATTTTCGAATGCTTCCAATATCTGAGGAGAATATATCGTGGGATATACAGTCTTCGACTGACCCAGCAAATTAACTCCTTCTAATTCTTTTTGTGTACGCATAATAAAGTTTTTTTAATTCTGCGCAAAGATAGCACAATTTTTGTTATTATAAAAGGAGTATTCGCAAATATTATAAATTCTCTTTCTAAAATGCATAGATTTTTCAAGTATTCTCTCACTTCAATAGTCCTGATACTGCCGTCATTACTTTCTGCTAACACCTATAAGGGACGTGTAATCGACCAAAATGGTAATCCCGTATCTTATGCTACAGTATATGTTCTGCAAGACCCTACAACCGGCACTGCTACCGATAACGACGGAATTTTCAGCCTCGACGCTTATATAAGTAATTCTAACACCGTTATCGTTTCCTTCCTCGGTTACGAGAAGCAGGAGATTCCTCTTCAGCAATTTGCTGACACTTCGTCGCTACATGTTGTTGTTCTAAAAGAGCAACCCATAGCCCTCGAAGAGACTGTTATTGCAGCCAAACCTTCGAAGCAGCGTAATAAACGCAAGCAGATGGCAGAAGTTCTCTATAAAGTGTATAACCGTATGCTTTACGACATGCCCGACGAAAATGTTAAATACCAAGTGGTGAGCGATGTACGCATGAATTCAGAAAACCAGCCGTGGGGGATGGAGCAAATGATAGCCACCATAGTTAATCTTCCGCGCAGTGGAAGAGAAGGACGCGATTCCATACAGTTTGCTGCCGATATGTGCAAACGATTTTTCAAGAAAGAAATACGCCAGCGTGCCAACGAAATATATTCTGACAGTCTGCTCAACCAGCGTATGCTGAATGCTGCTTATGCCGTCGATTCAGGTGTTGTAGTTCATCAGGCGCTATGGGCATTGGGCAATGTGCTTTACGACATGGAAAACACAATGAAAGATTTGCGTCATTGGACAATAAGCAACGAGAGCGAGACAGAGACAGTGCTTACACATACTGAAAAACACAACTACTTCGGAATATTTAAATACGAAATAAAGCGTCATTACATAGTTGACTCTTACACCTACCAAACTCATCGTTTCTCGATAGAAGGAACAGCAAAAATCAGTATTCCTTTTGGTTATAAAGTAAAAGGAGTGTATCTCGACATGCTCAATCTTCTCAATATGGACAACAACAGTATTGAGAAATTCCGTATTCGCAGAGCCAATGCTAATGTAAAGCTTAACACTATCTATCATGAAGTTGACGGTCAGGTGCGACCATTGGAGAAGAACCTCACAGCCGAAGCGCTTATCGAAGGTACAAAAAAAGCAGAAATTCCGTTTAACATCTGTGCCACACAGCGTGTTACCTCCACCCTAACCCACGACGTTCAACCCCTGACGGCAAAACAAATGACGCGCCGTGTAAAGCGCGTCATTGTGGAAGGGAATTGGTAGTAGCATCCAAGGAGCCTCATCTCTACCTGATACATAGCCATGATACATAGCACCAGACACTTGCTACTTAAGCTTGTATGACATTCTTACTGTAATACGGGCTTTCTTTTCCTTCGAAGAGGTATTAAAAGTTCCTCCGTACGAATATTCATCGTTACCTGTTGCCGATGTAATCTGAAATACGCCGAGCGAAGCTGTAGATGCCTTGCCAAGTTTTGCACCGGCGTTGTTTACAATATTCTCGGCACGAGCACGAGCATCTTTCGAAGCCTTCTCAATAAGAGAGAGTTTCAGGTCGTCGAGATGTGAATAATAGTAGTCGGGAGTCCACGATTCGATATCTATTCCCTGCGATATGAGCGAAGATATTTCACGTGAAATAACCTCTACTTTGTCAACATCGTTCGATGAAATAGTGAAACTCTGACTGAGTGTGTAGTAAGCAAAGCGCGAACCGGCATAGTTACCATTGCTGTTGTAAACCGACTCGAATTGTTTGTCAACCTCAACAAATGAATAGGTTACTTCCTGCGAACTAATTCCGTTTTCAGCAAGATATTGAGCCACTTTCTTCTGGTTGGCAGCAATCTGCTTGTAGCCTTCCTGCTTATTGTAAGCATCAACACGAATACGTCCGGTCCAAACAATCTGGTCGGAAGTGAAGTATTCCTCGCCCAGACCTGTAACAGAAATAACATCGCGCGAACGACCATAATAAGTGATGGCAAACGACAGCACGATAACACTGATGATAACACTCACACCAATAATGGCGTATTTAAGTAAATCATTCATAATAAAAAATTTTAAAGTTAATAAATTAGGTTAATTATTATTTATCTTGTTAATCTGTAACTCTTCGCAACCTGTAAGAAACCAGAAATTGCTAATCAGATTCTGCTCGAAACTAAACCGATGTTTTTCATTAGTAAGTTGCAGGCGCTCTGCTACTTGCTGCATCTTTTCCGCCATCTTATTCGATTGCTTTTTGTTTTGCTTTGGCGTCCAAGCCTTAAATTCAAGTCGCAGATTATCTGCTGATTTATTATACGCCAAGTTATCTCCGCTACCCACCACGGCTTTTTCTTTACTGCTTTCCATACCCACAGTTTGCCAATCGGCAAGGTAATATTCTTCCACCTCATCCATCGAGTCGGCACTAAGAGGCAAGAAACCTTCTTTTGTTTTCTTGCGCTTTGAGCGTGCTTTGTTGCGGTTCTCTAAGAAAAGAGTATTCTGAACCACATACTCCTCGCAAGTCATATTCAAATACACAACATAGAACAATGTAGGTTTGCCGCCCTCATAAATATCTCTGCATAAGCCGAGAAATTCAATTTCTACATCATCATCCCTTACACTATCTGCCGATATGCCTATCGACGATGCTAAATTCTCTTTTATGCAGCCATTCTTTACATAATCTTCAGTCAGGTAATCCTCATATTTATTTTTAAAGCTATCCATTTTAAGCCTAATAGCCACACTTGCAGTAACTCCATTTTTCGCAACCGTAGCATTGTCCCCCCTCTTGGGCAAGATCAGGTAGCCACGCTTGTTGTCGCCTTTAGGAAGAAAAACCAAAGCATTAACGCCTATATGATTCGACATCTTAGAGCGGCGCAAAGAATACAACTGATTGCTATTCTCGTAGATATGACGGATAGTAACATCGGGCTTTATAGGATAGTCAAGAGCTCTGTTGGTCAGCAAATGAGCGAGATAGGTACTCCTCTCTGTTTCCATTACAGCAGTTAAGCCGTTTTCAGGCGTTGGAGCCTCGAAGTTACGCAACCTAACAGTTAGACTATGTATGCTTTTGCTCTTGGCATGTGCCTCTTGAAGATTGAAATATTGCGATTTGATAAATGTATCGAGTTCGAAATAATCGTTAGGATGGTCATTTATTACCAATTTTTTGGACTCACTTTTCTCGAAGAGTTTGGCACAATAAACAGTAAACACACTACTCCTTCCTCCAACCTGTTTCAAATCGAATTGGTGAAGATACTCTGTGCCATACTGAGTCCACATATCGCTATTCCGATAACTTACCTTTAGCGAATCTTCGTCCCTCTGAAGAGCACGCGAGATAGCCATAACCAAAATATATGCTACAAAGAATGCCAATACCGATGCCAGTAAGTTGACATAGACATCGGAGATGGTCTGTGCTATGACATATATGCTTCTATCTGCCCAAACGGGTAGAAGAATAAGCAATGCCACCAAGACGACAACCACGCTTAGCGAAACAAATATCAGTTTATAAGGATGACGCCGATAATGCCATTTTATGTATCTTAGCAAATAATCTTCCATAATGATTATTTTAATAATATTTTGTAAAGTTCACTTATAACTTCAGCCGACGGATGTTGGTATGCCAACTTGTAAAAATTCTTGTAATGACGAGTAAGGCGCTCGTCTGCACCTTGATAAGCAAACACTAATTCACCATCAACAAATACTTGCTGTGCACTATGGTCGAGCACATAATGCGAGTCGGCTTCTATGGTAGTCTTTTTATAATTATCTCCTTTATCCCAATGAATCTCTATTTCCACTTGTGTTGTATTGCTTTGGGCTGTCAGTCGGCTTGCAAAAGGCAACTGCGATTTTATGTCGAGTTGATGAGTCAGTTCTATCATTTTGAGTGTTGACAAATCAACAAATCCCGAAAGCATGGCAAGTGCATTCGAGCCGCTGTCTAACCAACAGCCACCAAGCGAGAGCCGGTCTGAACGAATCTTGCCTTCTGCATCGGCATATGGGTCAGACAACTCCATCTTTACTCTTCTTATATCACTAAAATGTATATTTTCATAAACCCACAACATCTCCTCGCCATATAAATTATGACATACAGCAACGAATCTGTCGGTTACGCGAGGTGAGAGGAAATAGTTGAGTTCGGCATTATCTGTTGCCAAAGGTTTTTCGACAAACGGCACACAACCATGTTCTATGCAGTATCGAGCAATCGGGTAATGAAATGCGGGCGGAGTGGCAACTACAACCACTTCTGGTTTTACTGCTTTTATCATCTTGCGATAGTCGGCAAAAAAAGGCAAGTGGCAGTAAATCGGGTTACGAGCGGCTTCTTCGTTGACATCGCAAACCGCCACAAGCCGATAATTGCCGGATGCCATGATACCGGCATAGTGATAGCGGGCAATAGTGCCCAGCCCAATCAGTACAGTATTGTGTTGTTTTATATTCATTATAACATGCGTTATCGTATTCTATCGGCTGCACGGACAAGAGCTTCATCCCGCAATATCCGACGGACGGCCATCATCGTAAGAACCAGGCAGACAAGAGGAATAGCAGCCCAAATGGTAACATACCAATCAACATTGAAATTTTGTTTTTCGAACCATATATAAACAAAGCATATAGCATACCAACCTATGCACAGAAAAGCATTGACTATATTCACTCGTGCCTGAAGTATCCGGTGTTTGAAGAGGAATATATCAACAGCGGCAATAAGCGGAATGGCTATTGTAATGACTGCCAAAGGCCACTTTGAAAACACTTGCAATTCGCCAATTGTAAGGTTTTCAGGATAGACGTATGTTACAGGTGCAAAGAAGCATAGCAGCACACCAAGTACTACTACAAGAAACAAATAAAGAGTTTGAATACGCTGAATCATGATAGTTAACAGTTAATAGTTAATATTTGGATAGGTTATTTCTTCTGTTGTTATGGCTTTTCCGGTTACGTGCCCTAAGCCCCCGTTGATATTGCAGAACAGTTGAACTCCGCTCTCCATCCCGAAATCCCGACTAACAGTAGTTGAAAACTCGCTTGCTACTTCGGTTAGGTCGAAATCAAAGACATTACCTAAGTTATCGCGATAGTTATCGTTGGGATATTCCCCCTTGTAAATGGCTTTCGTGCAATAATATCGGTAGGTATCCTCAGTCCAATTCTCAACTTTAATTGTCGTTTTAAGGTTACATTTGGCAATATCTTCCTCTTTAAGATTCTGCCCCAGCCTGCTCCTGAAGGTAATATTAGCATTGAGGTGAAGCAGATAATCAGCTGTAGCAAGCACTGCAGCCGGCAGCAATAGATATTTGCCGTCGATAGGATAATAGTTCATTTTGCTTGAACGAAGGTTTGCACAACGCTCAAACACCGAGTCGTTGCAGTAGAAAGTACTCGGGCTCAATGTTGCCAACAGACTATCCTGAGCATCGTAACACTCTAACTCCACTTTCAGCCGAAGAGCCACATACTCATTTTCTTTCCCCTGATACTGCAACAGGTTAATATCAACTGAGTATGCCTTATCATTGTAAGTTATATTCGAAATTGTGAAATCTATCGGTTTTGGCAGCTGTTGTTCTGCACTCACCTCGCCTATCGACGGACAAGTGGCACGCAAAGAAACCGCATCGCCGGGTTGAAGAATGTATCCTTCGGCTTTGTACATCATCACATTGTCGGTTGTATCTTTATAAATACTCATCCTTCCCCATTCTCCTGAGTTTATCTGATACTCGACAATAGCATTAGTAAGGGCTCCAAGTTGATGATTGGAAGTCTCTTCAAGGCGGTTTGTGTCAACAGGCGTAAGGTCGGTAACATTCTCATCGAGGAAGAAATACGAGCGCCCTACGTATGCCGTGAGCGGTTGTCCTGCAACCATTTCTGAATGCAGAACAGGTAGCGGTTCTTCTACCTCGCCCTTGAACTGAACTGTAGTCTCGCACGACACAAAAACAAACAGCAACAAGAATATATATAATTTTCTATTTATCATTTCTCTTCTTACCATTTAAATGTGTAACTCAAACTTGGCAATATAGGGAAAATAGTTATCTTATATAGTTGTCCTTCACGCTCGTCGGCATAGAGAAGGAAGGGATTCATATTGTTATAAACATTATATACAGCCACATTAACCAAGTGTTCGGCGTTCTTCCACTTATGGTGAGGAATATGGAAATTCGCTCCTAAATCCAATCGGTGATAGTTTGGCATTATGTAATTATTGCGCTCTTCGTAATAATATACACTATGGCGGCGTGTACTAATATCAGGGTCGTAATAACGCTGCATAGCCAATGTTGCACGATTTCCCGAAGAGAACACAAAAGTGCCTGACACATCTATCTTCGGTGTTATCTGATAACTAAGAGTAACACTCAGGTCGTGTTCGCGATCGTATTTGGCATGAAATGGTTTTCCGAAATTCAACACCTGCCCCTCACGAGCAAACTGCCGCATAGTCCGACTCCATGTATATGCTATCCAGCCTGTAAGTTTACCTATTTTGCGCTGAGCAAGAAACTCCACTCCGTAACTCCAACCATCCCCCATAAAAACTTTATTCTCCCATCCGGCTGCCGAGCCGAAGAAAGAAGCTCCGTCGCGATACTCAACAAGATTTTTCATAAACTTATAATACCCTTCAATCGACAATTCCACCTGTCCTAAAACATTATAAGTTACCCCAAGAGCAGCTTGCAGAGAACGCATGGGGGCGATTTTACTTGTCACAGGCACCCACAAATCGGTTGGTAGCGACACACTCGAGTTGCTAAGCAAATGTATATATTGCGACATATAGGAGTAACTTGCTTTTATTGCTAAATCACGCGTTATCAATGTTCGCAAGCCTATGCGCGGTTCAATTGAAGGATACACCTTACCTTTTACTGCATACAAACTGCCATGCAGACCTATATTCATCTTCAGCCACCACAACGGACTATATGTATCTTCAACGTATGCCGACACTTCGTGAGAATTGGTTATTCCGCCCGACAATGTTGTGTCAACAGGTAATCCATTCGATAACGACTCAACCCCAAACATGCTAAGCGATGCCACCTGCGGATTAAAACGATGATATACATATTGTGCCCCATACCGAAGGTTATGTTTATTGTTTGGCGTAAACTCAAAATTCGACTGAAGCACCAAGTCCATGATATGCGATCTGTATTGCAACTCTTCGTTAAGGTTGAGCCGGCGATTGCTATCTGTCGAGTCGAGAGCCAAAGAAGCATCAAGAGTCTGCTTTAGATTATAGCGGTAACGTGTGAAACTAAGTTGGGTTATAGCAAACATCTTTGGCGAGAAACGATGTTCCCAAGACACTGCTCCCAACAGATTTCCCCAGTTCCAGCCAAGACTTAACTTCGAACGCCCGCCATCCATTCCCTCCACCTCGCGCTCTCTATAATTGACATACACCTTGTCGTCGCCGATATAGAAAGAGCCGGAAAGTTTGTCGTTATCCGAAAAACGATGTGTTACTTTAGCATTCACATCGTAAAAATAATAACCTGCCGCTGCACTTCCATCGTTCATCTCGCTTTTGGAGATTGCGTGCATAATAGGTGCTGTGATAAGATCGAAGTAAGTACGGCGTGCCGACACATTAAACGAGGTCTTCCCTTTCACAATCGGGCCTTCTACATTCACCTTGGCAGCTATCAGACCTACTGTAACACTACCCCTGTATTGCTGAAGGTTTCCGTCGTTTTGCCTGACATCAATAACCGACGATAGTCGGGAACCAAAACGAGCCGGAAAATTACCCTTGTATAGCGTCAGACTCTTCACCGCGTCGGCATTAAATACGGAAAAGAACCCCATCATGTGGTTTACGTTATACAACGGTACTCCATCGAGCATAACAAGATTCTCATCGGGTCCCCCGCCTCTGACATACACTCCTGCAGAACCTTCTGTTCCGGCTTGAACACCGGGCAACAACTGCAAAGCCTTAAGCACATCCACCTCGCCGCCTAAAGCCGGAATACCTTTCATCTGCTGAACCGGTACTTCCACAGCCGACATCTGCACCGACTGCGGACTGCTAAGCGACTGATTTGCCACAACGGTTACTTCGCTCAAATGAGCATTGTTCGACAAGTTGAAATTCAACAACGTATCTTTTTTAACAGACAATTGCATATTTAATGTCTCATAACCCACATAACTCACTGTGAGTATTATGTTGGTTGCCGGAAGAGTCAGAGTATAGAAACCGGCATTATTAGTAACCGTTCCTACAGAAGTCGTGTTCTCAAAAACTGTGGCACCTATTAAGCGTTCTCCTGATTCCGCATCCGACACATATCCGTTTAGGGTTATGCCCTGTGCATTGCCCCAAAAAGAAAAGGTCATCAAGCAGAAACAGAAACAAAACAAACGCTTGCACATATTTTATTCAGCCGCTAATACAACGCAATTATCTTTCATGATATATGTTTCGCCGGTAGCAGGGCATTTTGCCACCCCCTCGTCGTTGAAATGCAACTTCTCGCCATGCCGCGAAACCCACCCTATACGACGTGCAGGATTGCCTACCATCAAAGCAAAGTCAGGCACATCTTTCGTAACCACTGAGCCGGCGCCAATAAGACAATACCGACCAAGCGTATGACCACACACAATGGTGGCATTAGCACCCACCGAAGCCCCTTGTTTGATAATTGTGGCGCGATATTCATCTTTGCGAGATACTGCCGACCGAGGGTTGATGACATTGGTAAAGACCATCGAAGGTCCGAGGAAAACATCATCTTCGCATACCACACCGGTATAAACCGATACATTATTTTGTATCTTCACATTATTACCTAACACTACATCGGGTGAAATAACCACATTCTGCCCTATGTTACATCTCTCACCGATCTTGCAACCCGACATAACATGGCAGAAATGCCAAATCTTAGTACCATTGCCAATCAGGCAACCATCGTCAACATACGACGACTCATGAACATAATAAGGTAGCATCAGAAAAATCTAATTACATCATTGAGGTTGGCGTAGATAAGTAGTGCTATCAGCAGCCAAAAACCTATATTATTTGCTATTTCGAGGAAGCGGTCGGAAGGTTTGCGGCGAGTAATCATTTCGAACAACAGCATCAGCACATATCCTCCATCGAGTCCTGGAATAGGTATGATATTCATAAATGCAAGAATAATACTCAGGAAAGCTGTCATATTCCAGAATATAGTCCAATCCCATACAGGCGGGAAGAGATTACCAATCGAACCGAAACCACCGAGCGACTTAGCTCCCTCTTTGGTGAACACAAGTTTAAATTGTTTGACGTAACTAACAAGCACACTCCAACCATATTCTATACCAGCAGGTATCGACTCCCAGAATCCGTATTCCACGCGAGTGGTTTGCAGATAATCGTATGCCGAGCGCCAACGCACACCCATTATGCACTCGTCGCCAATAAACATCTCGCAAGTTTGCATCTGCTCATCGTCACGGCGGAAATAACTGACTGAAATAGTTTCGCAAGGATGTTTCATCAACTCTGCCTTCACATCTTGTGCAGCCGTAGTCATCACTCCATTAACAGCCACTATGCTATCACCTTCCGCCATCAACGCCATGGCAGCTGCACTACCCTCAGACACCTCGCCGACCACTGCAGGGAATCGGTAATCGAGCATCCCGGTGCCGGAAGCGAGAATCTTTTGGTCGATGCCGTCAGATAACGTTATGGCAATAGTGTCGTAGGTAGCTGGTAGTTGCTCATAAGTAACAGGACGTAAGAGAACAAAGTCGTGCTTGCCTTCGACCAATGCCCATTCCACAACATCCTTCGTTGTTTCGGGTTTTTCGCCGTTGATGGTAAGTATCTTATCTCCATTTTTGAAACCTTCTTCCAAGAGGACATCAGAATACTGCATTCCATAGGTAGCATTCTCTATCTTCATATACTCCTCACCATTGGAGAACATTAGAGCCGAATAGATTATCATTGCAGCTATAAAATTGACGAGCACACCGCCTATGATTATCGGAAGACGCTGATATGTAGGTTTCGAACGGTATTCCCAAGGTTGGGGCTCCGAGGCCAATTCACCGGCCGAAGTCGTCTCGTCAACCATTCCTGATATTGCACAATATCCTCCGAAAGGAAGCCAGCCTATTCCCCACTCTGTGTTCTGCGGATCATGACGCCAATCGTCGGCAGGCAATGAGGCTATCTCCTCATCAGTCATAGGGCGGAAAACGGGTTTACCTTTGCGGTCGAGAATAGTATTGCCGTTGGCATCTTTCTTCTCAACCATTGCATTTTCGACATTTGGGGCAAAGAAACGGAAACGCCATTTGCCGGCAATTTTTTTCATTCGGAAGATGGAAAACGACGGATTGAAAAACATATAGAATTTCTCAACCCTCACCTTGAAAATACGAGCAAAAGTAAAATGACCCAATTCGTGAATTATAACAAGAAATGAAAGCGATAAAATGAGTTGTAGAGCTTTAATCCAAAAAGTTGACATTATCGTAGAATATTAATTAAAGATTTTCAGGCTACAAAAATAATATATTTTTGCAACATACACAAAATATCGACAAATAACATGCCGTAATATTGTCAAACGAAAAAAAATAACTATTTTTGCAGAGTTTAACAGATAATAAACAATAATCATCTATGAATAGTAAATACGCTTTAGTAACCGGTGCATCGTCTGGAATAGGCAAATGCTATGCTCAGATACTTGCCCGCGATTATCATTATAACCTACTGCTTGTTAGCAATCAGCAGAAAGAACTACAGGATGTGGCTGAGTACTTAAGCACCGAATATAAGATTAAAGCCATACCACATTACTGCGACCTTGCCCGCACAGATGCAGCAAAGCAACTATACGACTGGTGCCGGGAAGCGGAGTATGAAGTAGATGTACTGATTAACAACGCAGGAATGTTTTTTTGGAAGACCCTTATTGATGTCGATCCCAAGAAGATAGAATGCATGCTGCTCGTTCACATGCATACTCTTGCAATGATGTGTCGCTACTTTGGCGAGGCGATGTGCAGGCGAGGCAGTGGTTACATACTCAATATGTCGTCGCTTACGTATAAAATGACCTTCCCCGGTATTCAGTGTTATAACTCCACTAAAGCCTTTGTATATAGTTTCTCAAAGTCTCTGTGGTACGAGTTTAAGCCATTAGGTGTAAAAGTATGCACTCTCACTCCCGGAGCCATCGATACTCCACTTTACGGTCTGAACGATAAAGCCCGCCGTTTGCTCGTCAGATTCGGAATATCGTTCACACCTATGCGATTTGCTGCAATTGCACTCAAGCGAATGTTCAAAGGACGCAAAACGGCAATGCCGGGATGGATTAACCATATCGCATTACCCATTATCATTCACCTTCCTGACTGGGCTATTTTCTTTGCCATGAAACGCTTACCGCAATACGAAGGAATATATAATCGAAGGTCGTAGGTAGCAGGTAGAAAGTAGCAGGAAGCAGGGAACACCGGTTTCCAACCGACGATAGAATTGAGAAAAGGATAGTAATGGAGAACACTAATTTTGAAAATTAACAACTATTTAGATGAATAAATTCGACATTTTCCGTTCTGCCATAATGGCAGGAATATGTATTGGTATAGCAGGATTCGGATATCTTGTTAACTCCACTTTTGGCATGTTTCTTTTCGCGTTTGGGCTGGCTGCTGTTGTGCAATACAAACTCAAACTCTTTACCGGCACTGCGGGATTCGTTGAGAGCAAAAGCGATTTACTCGACCTCCTTATTATCCTTGCAGGTAATGTTGTAGGTTGCTTGTGCGTTGCGCTCTTATCACGTTGCTCAAATTTCGAACTACAAACAGCAGCCGAAGCACTACTCGACAAACGACTCACCAACGGACCTCTTAATGCATCCTTATTATCAATTGGTTGCGGATTTCTTATGACAACAGCAGTAACCTTTGCTCGTAAGTCGAAGGAGTTTGCTGATTGGCTTCCACTGCTATTCGCAGTACCCATGTTCATTCTTTGTGGATTTCCGCACTGCATAGCAGATAGTTTCTATTATCTCTGCTGCAGCCCCAAAAAGTTACTTAGCGAACCAATGTTTCCGCTGTTGTATGCAGGTATAATAACCGGTAATTTTATAGGATGTAACCTGTACCGACTACTAATAAAGGTGAAAAGCAATTAGACATTAAAAATATATAAATTCTGTTAAATCTGAAAAATCTGTGTTATCTGCGTGAAATTCCATTTAGAAAAGTGAAAAGTAAAAGGTAAAGAAATAAGAAATTAGAAATATAAATTCATGCTTTCCATCATTGTCCCTATATATAATGTTGAGCAGTATCTGCATAAATGCGTCGATAGTCTCTTGCAACAGGATATTGCACCAACTGATTACGAGATACTGCTCATCGACGATGGCTCAACCGACAACTCGGCTCAGATAGCCGATTATTATGCAGAGCAACATGAAAATATACATGTCGTTCATCAAAACAACGCAGGACTGAGCGATGCACGAAACGTAGGTATCGACAAAGCAAAAGGCGACTTCGTTATGTTTGTCGATTCCGACGATTTTCTTGAGCCTTGTGTGCTTGGCACGTTAATTAAAAAAATGAAAGATGATAATCTCGATATTCTAAGATTTAATTATCAAAATGTGAACGAGAATTATGAGCCATATAACCCCAATAAGACTTACAAACCGTTCGTTGATTTTCGAGATGAGGTATGCGACGGACAGACATTTCTCAACCAAAGGTTAGGAGGAGCATGTTATGCATGTCAGTTTATTTTAAAAAATAAATTCACCCACACGACGAGATTCATGCCTGGCAGATACTACGAAGATATGCTCTGGACTCCTGAGGTGCTACTCCGCGCACAGCGAGTAACCTCGATTGATACCATAGTTTATAATTACTTCACTCGCGCAGACTCGATAACTAAATCTCCTAACCCGAGTAAAGTTCGTAAACGCATTGAAGACAGTATGTTTGTTGTTGAAACCTACTTGCAAATGAAGCGAGACGTAACAGACAGCCGCTGGTTCGATTCTGCTATAGCACAAAAAGTAGTGAATGTCTTGCAAACGGTAGCCACTAACTTCCCCACCGAACTCGACTCCTACCTCTCGCGTATTAAGGCTCTGAATGTATTTCCACTGCACGACTATCACGCCACAAAATTTTTCCGCAGAAAACTTTTCCTCATCAATCTCAGTCCCCTACTCTTCTGCTATCTTATGCAAGTCGTAGGTCGTAGTAGGTAATAGGTAGGCAATATTTTTATATTTTTTCAGTATCCCGCATTCTGTTTAATGCTTTTATTCATATCGAGAAGCGACTGAGGAATAGGGAAAACGGTGGTAAATCCATACGAGTCGTGTTCACCCTCTACCTGTTGTCTCTGCGATAATCGATACTGACGTGTGAATATTCGCTGACGTATCATATCTTGACGGCGCCAACCTTCCCATACCAACTCGCGTTGCCGCTCTGCATATATATTTTCGAGTGTAGGCTCTATATCCGGCATTTGCGCCCTACTCCTCACTAAATGTAATTTCTCTGAGGGGTCTTGCCCCAAATGCTCCATAGCCTCGGCTTCCATAAGTAGGACATCTGCATAGCGATACAACACTATATCGTTATGCCGCAAAGTACCGTCAACAATAGCATTGGGGTCGATTTCGTACTTATACATACGAGCACCTGCAGTGGCTATATACCTGCTCGAGGTCAGGTTCTGCTCAACCTCGAGCGGCATATACACCAAAATGCTACCATTGCTGAGCGTTAGCGGTTCATCGTCAACATATATAGTGTCGGCAAAAAAGCACATTGAGAAGCGATTATCCTGTCGGCTTGTCCCATAAGAAAAAGCCTCAAGCGTTTCAAGCGTGGCACAGGTGCCGTTCTCACCTCCATATCCTATAGAAGAAGCATGCTGATAATGCAACGAACGGAACTGATATTTATAACGTTGACTATACAAAGTGGGGTCCATAGGGATGACAAATATATTCTCTCTTGACACCTCATTTCTAACCGAAAAACAGGTTGTATAGTCGCCGTCGAGCACATGACCAGCCTGACGTATCACCTCGGCATAAAAACACACTGCCTGCCATGCATTCTTGCATTGTCCTCCACACGAGAAATAAACATTGCTTGCATCTACAAACACCTCATCTGTCCAATCATCGTCGGTGTAGATAGCAGCATTTAAAGCCAATTTCATAAGCAGAAAAGCTGCCACAGGTTGCGTAAAATGCCCATATGTGGAGCCGAATACGTTTGAAGGTTGTACAACTAAATATGGTAATACGTCGGTTAGTTCCGTGCGTACAAAGTCGAACACCTCTGAGCGTGAAGCAACATCTGTAACCGTTTGATTTGCTTCTGTGAGTATTGGTACGCGTGCAAACAAGTCGAGCAAGTAATAATAGTACATTGCCCTCAGCCCTCTTACTTCAGCTTGGTAGGCCTGCAATTCGTCGGACGACAGTAGATATGAGTATTTGTCGAGCAAGCAGAGCGAGTTGTTACACATCACCACACATTTAAATAGGTAGTTCCATGCGTTTTCACATACTTCGTTTTCAGCCGACCACGTATGCTGAAACAGACTTAGCCACAAGCCTCCATCTTGCCAATCGCCGCCACGTACAGGAATGATTGCCTCGTCGGATGTAAGTGTAAGCAAATCGTAAACGCCACGATATGTGCCATGCAACCCTTCGCCATCAACATCACTTCCTATGAGCGAATACAGATTAGCAACCGCCACATTACGAAGCGAAGCAGCATCTTCTATCACCTGCTCTTCCTTAAGTTCTGAAACTGGATTTTCATTTAAAAAAGAACATGCACAACAAAGCGACGACAAGCCAAGTAATATGTAATGTAAAATTTTCATTTTCTTAGAACTGCAATAGCAAAGCCACACTATATGTCCTCGACACGGGATACGAATTTTTGTCGTCAACTCCAAGTGTTGAGTTGATAACCGAACTATTAATTATTGGTGTAAGACCTGAATATGCCGAGATTGTGGCAAGGTTATTAACCGAGGCAGAGACACGCAAACGACTGACACGAGTTTGAGGCTTCAGCGGAATATTATAACCTATTGTCAGATAGTCGATGTTAACATAATCGCCTCGTTCGAGCCAATAGTCAGTTACGGTCATGTCGTTGATATAGAGTTTGCTTGCCGTAGTC